>DATMBL010000202.1:0-12750 GCA_035559295.1 Candidatus Eiseniibacteriota bacterium | reverse complement strand
CATCGTCTACACATCGAACGTGTTCGCCATTCTCGGGCTGCGGGCGCTCTATTTTTTGCTCGCGGGCGTTCTGGAGATGTTCCGTTACTTAAAAGTCGGACTGTCTCTCGTGCTCTGCTTTGTGGGGGTGAAAATGGTCATCGTGGATATCTACGAAATTCCAATTACGGTCTCGCTTTTCATCGTCGCTTCAATCCTGGGTCTATCGGTGCTTGCTTCGATCATGGCGCAACGCGCCGAAAAGATCGCTTTACCCGCCGACGAGGTTTCGATTGCAGGACGCTCTCGGACCGGCGCAAGCCACACGAGCCGCCGCGCCGCCGTCGCGGTGGCGGTTGCCGGCATCGTGCTGTCCCTGCTTTTGGTCAAGTGGGTTTCGATCCAAACCGGCCCGTCTTGGCACGCGGCGATCACGGCGATCCGGCTGGCCGAAACCGAAGCGGCGGAGGCGAAATGGGCAAACCAGGCAACCACTCCCGTGATTTCCGAGGTCGATCGCATGCTGAACGCCGCTTGGACGTTTTTGCAACAGGATCGCTACGAACAGGCGCTTGGTTCCGCTTGGGAAGCCAAACGCCTGCTCCGTGAGCAAACCGAAAGATCGTACGCTGCTAAGTCCATCCCCCAAGGAGGAAGCCAACGGTGAAATGTCCGACCTGTACTGTCGACTTGAAGATGAGCGACCGCCAGGGCGTCGAGATCGATTACTGTCCCCAATGCCGCGGGGTATGGCTCGACCGGGGCGAGCTCGATAAGATCATTGAGCGCGCGGGACCGGACGCCCCGCCTCTCAGGCCGGGTTCAGGGTATTCGCCGGTGGACTACGACGACTACCGCTACAAGAGCCGGCGGCGGAAATCTTTCCTGCGCGAAATCTTCGATTTCGACTAGAAAAAGCGCAACCGCCGAGCCCGCCCGCGGCGATCCGCATTCCAGGGTCGCGTCGTGGCAGGTGCCAAAAGCGCGGGCGCGAGGTCCCCGCGCGAGCGGCTCGCCTTCTTTACGCGGGACCTCGTTGCCGCCTGACCGGGGCCGCGCTCCGCGCCCGCTGGAATCGAACGACTTTGCAAGCGCTCGTCCACCGCACTAGAATGCCGCTGTTTGTTTCCGGACCGGCAGGCGGAAGCCGGCTGTGCCGGCGGTGGGAGCAACTCGGCCCCGAGAAACCATCACCGTTAAGCCCATGCCCGACTCGCTTCTTCTGCTCCAAGCAATAGCGTTTGCCGCGGACAAGCACAGGGATCAGCGCCGCAAGGACAAAGAAGCATCCCCCTACATCAATCATCCGATCGCGGTCGCTTTGCTGCTGGCGCAGATCGGCGCTGTGACCGACGAAGAAGTGCTTGCAGCCGCGATCCTGCACGATACGCTCGAGGATACCGCCACCACTCCGGAAGAACTCGAGCTGCGCTTCGGGCCGAGAGTACGACGCATTGTCGCCGAGGTGACCGACGACAAGTCCCGTCCCGCGGACGTGAGAAAACAGCTGCAAATCGACCATGCTCGAGATCTCTCTCCTGAAGCCGTTCTGGTCAAGCTGGGAGACAAAACCGCCAACATCCTCGACGTGACGCATTCGCCTCCGAAGCATTGGTCGACGGAGCGCAAAGCAGCCTACCTGGATTGGGCGGAAAGCGTCGTCCGAGCATGCCCGAACGTCAACGCCGCCCTGGAAGAGAATTTTTATCGCGCGCTCGCCGAAGCGCGCCGCACGCTGCTTTCCGAGGGTTAAGCCAAGGTGGTTGCGGAATCAAAAGACGGGTGGTGGTCGCAGTAGGACTCGAACCTACGACCTCTCGCATGTGAGGCGAGCGCTCTAACCAGCTGAGCTATGCGACCACGGGAGAATTCTTTAACACCTCCAACCCGCCGGCTCAATAGCAGCGAGCCAAGGTCCGAAACCGATCGCCGGGGAGCCTTGCGAGCCTGTCAGCCGGCGCCCGCCGGGCGCCGGCTGCGCCGCGTGCCACCGAGCGCAAGGCCCGCCAGAAAGACGCCGGCCAACAGTAACCCATCCGCGCCGAAAAGCGAGCCCTGCTGCACCTTCGGGCATACCACGGAAGCCAGTTCCTGGGTCTTGACCTGCGTCATTTTGGGGATCTCATTGATGCCATAAACGCAGATCTCGCCCGTCTTCAACGAACAAAAACGATCCGCCGGGCATTTCGTGAGAATTTGCTGCGGCGCGCCTTTGCCGCAGATCGCGCCTTGAGCTTCGAGCACTTGAAGCGTCACGTCGGGATACTTGGTGATCTGCTCGGGCATAAGTCACCTCCTCGACGATACAGAGCGCAAAGCGCAGCTCCGCGGCAACCAAAAAATCGGATGCTGTATGTTCACCTTCTGGGACGAGCGTAAGCTAATGTCACACTTCGTGGTGTGATCTTTTACTTACCGAGAGCCCAACGCTACTTTGATCTCTGTTTGATTCGCTGATTCAACGACTGGAGCACCCCTGCATCCACCGCGGCGATCACGTCAACCGCCGCGTCGAGCTCTTCTTCCGTCATGCCGGCCTTCCTTGCGTCCGCAAGGCGGCGTTCCACTCACGGGTCGCACAGGCGCATTATCGCAACCGTCAGGCCGATGAGCATCTTCTCCCGCTCCGTGAGGCATTCGACGGCGTGCGCGTCGCGATAGAATTGGCGGAAATCGGCTCTTTTCACGCTATGTCCCTCATAATCTCCGGACCGGTATGGCAACGCAGAACCGGACGAGCTTGCGTCACTCCATCGCTCCCGCGCTTCCAACGCTCATCCCGGCTTTACAGCGCAGATAAGCGCGTAGGAAAAGCTTCCTTTAACGTGCACATGATCCGCGTGCCGGTGCCAGGTGAAATAAGTTTGTTGGAGCCGCTCGGCGACTTCCGGCGCCTCGGTTTCCAGCTCTTCGGCCACCTCGAGCCAATGGCGTCCCGTGGGGATGCCATCCATCCCCTCCTGGTCAAACGAGTATGACAAAACGTTCGCACGCGGAATGCGGAATCCCGCTTTGGTCAACAGACGCTGGATGCTGCTAGCCGTGTGGAAACGGAAATTTTCGCCGTGCGTGCGACGAAACACCTGATTGATCTTACGCTCGAGCGCCACATCCAGCGCTCCCCTAGGCTCCTCGAGTACCGGATCGAGAAGCACGAAGCGCGCGCCCGCCTTCAACACGCGCAGGACCTCGCTTACCACCCGGCCCGGATCGCCGAAGTGATGCAGGCTAAACGACACGAAGGCCCGATCGAAGCCGCCGGCCTTAAACGGCAATGCTGCGGCATCACCGGCAACCTGCGCGTACGCACCGACCGTATCCTCGTGACGGTGGCCGACCTCGAGCATCGCCAAGGCTTCATCGACGCCGACGATCCGGCCGCTCTTTAAACGCTGCGCCACCGGCCGGGCCACGCGCCCGGTCCCCGTTGCGATCTCGAGAACCTGCTCGTCACCGTGCAACGCAAGCATCTCAATCAGCTTGTGTGCCAAGTCGTCGCGGATGCGCGACTCCCGCCGATCGAACTCGGCCGCGTGCTCCGGATCGTGAAACCGCATCCCGCCTGGATACCCATGACGATGCCGATGACGATCGCCGTGCGTGCGTTCATGGGTATGACCCGGCTCACGGGTTCGTTTGGGTTCTTCGCTCATCGTTTCGCCATCCCTTCGATCGTTTCCCACTGCTCATCGCTGACCTTCATCACCGAAAGACGCGGCAAACGAACCAGATCGAATTTGGACAATTTTCGATTCGCCTTGATCTCGGCGAGCGGGACCGGGCGCGGCAGTGGTTTTACCGCTTCGATATCGACCACCAGAAGCTTGGGATCTTTCTTGCTCGGGTCGGGATAGGCGCCACTCAACGCACGCGCGATGCCGACGGCGGCCTTCTCGTCGCCCGTATGGTAAATGAGAATCGAATCGCCTTTTTGGACTTCTTTTAGATTTTTGAGCGCCAAATTGTTTTTCACTCCGTCCCAAACGGTTTTTTCATCTTTCTGAAGCTGCTGGAACGAGTACGCGCTCGGCTCAGTTTTGAACAGCCAGCGATTCGGCATTTCACGCCCTCCCCGGAGTTTTATAGACCAGTTCGTTCACGGGATACAACTTGGCGACGATCGGACCGCCTTGTAATGGCGCCGGGGGGGTCTAGACTAAAGTCATGCGTGTTGAAACCGTCACCCGATCGGAACCGGGGCGCCACCGGGAAGCGCCGGCGGAGCACCACGTCGTCATCGTCGGCGGCGGTTTCGGCGGGCTCTACGCCGCGCAGGCGCTTCGGCGCGCGCCGGTCCGCGTGACGTTGGTCGACCGTCGCAACTTCCACTTGTTCCAGCCGCTGCTCTATCAAATCGC
The DNA here is from genome assembly GCA_035559295.1 of Candidatus Eiseniibacteriota bacterium. Classification (GTDB taxonomy): domain Bacteria; phylum Desulfobacterota; class Binatia; order UBA9968; family UBA9968; genus DATMBL01. The sequence goes on along the minus strand of DATMBL010000202.1, from coordinate 8,413 downwards.
CGTCGGCGGCCTGTCTCCGGGAGACATCGCTTCGCCCCTGCGCTCCGTGTTCCGGCGCTCCAATACGCAGGTGATCATGGACCACGCTGTGAGGATCGATCCGGCGGAAAGAAAACTGATTTTGCGGCAGCGGGAACTGATCTATGACTCGCTAATCCTCGCCCCCGGGGGCCATCACTCCTACTTTGGCAAGGACCACTGGGAAACCTACGCGCCCGGGCTCAAAACCATTGAAGACGCGCTCGACATACGGCGGCGGGTCTTCAGCAGTTTCGAGCGCGCCGAGCTCGAAGAAGATCTGGACAAACGGCGCGGCTATCTGACTTTCGTGATCGTCGGCGGCGGTCCCACGGGCGTGGAACTCGCCGGTGCGTTGGGAGAGCTCACACGCACCACGTTGCGAGATGATTTTCGCAACATCAAACCCGCCCAATCGACAATCCTCTTGCTCGAGGGCGCCAGGCGGATACTCCCGTCGTATCCGGAGGCGCTGTCGCTCAAAGCACAAAGGTCGTTGGAACGCCTCGGAGTCACAGTCGTCCTCGGCGCGCTCGTGACCGACGTTGGCCGCGACCGGGTGGTTTACCGCTCGGGCGCGGACTCGCGCGAACTGAGAGCCGGCTCGATTTTGTGGGCGGCGGGCATGCAGGCTTCGTCCCTCGGTCGTGAGTTGTCCCGCAGCACGGGAGCCGAAATCGACCGGGCAGGCCGGGTAATCGTCGGCGGCGACCTGAGTGTCCCCGGCTATCCCAACATCTTTGTGATTGGGGATCTCGCCCATGTTCGCGGTGCTGACGGCACTCCGCTTCCCGGACTGGCAACGGTGGCGATGCAGGAGGGCCGCTACGTCGCAAGGCTCATCGCCGCGCGGCTCGAGCGGCGGTCGCTGCCTTCCTTTCGCTTCCGTCATCGAGGCAACCTCGCCGTCATCGGACGCAACGCCGCCGTGGCGGATCTCGGCCGGGTCAAGTTCTCCGGCTTTCCGGCCTGGCTTATCTGGGCGATCGTGCATATCGCGTACCTGATCGAGTTCGACAACAAAGTTCTGGTAATGATCCAGTGGGCCTGGAACTACTTCACACGCAAACGCGGCGCTCGCTTGATCACCGAAACCGTGCGTGTCCGGCCCGACATCCCGCCGTAGGAAGAACAAGGAGCATGGAGCGACGAGCATAGCGCCGGAACCCGACATTTCGCCCTATGCCCTCTGCGCTTAGAAAGACAACACTTCTCGCGCGAATCAAGCACACAAAGCATCCCCTCATGGCCCCGGATCGATTCGATGCTTCACTCGGCAGTCTTTGCGAGCTTGGCGTGGGGCTCTCCGTTCTTACCGCGTCCGGCGTAGCCGCTCTGTGAAAATTGCAAGCTCTCGGAGTCGATGATAGAAAAGCTCCCATGCCTTCCTTTGCGAGTTTTTGTGAATCGTTTTTCAAAGAGTACTTCGACTTAAATCCCACCGAAGCGATCTACTACGGCGTCGAAGGCTACGATCACCGGTTGAAAGACTTCTCCGATGACTGCTACCGGGAGGAGCAAGCATTCGCCCATGCCTCGCTCGAAGCGCTGCGGCGCATTTCGGTGAAAGATCTCGATGCCGACGAGGCGATCGACTACGCCTTGCTCGAGGGTCGGCTGACTCTGGAGCGTTACCAACACGAAAAGGAAGACTATCGGCTCAAATGGCCCGATCTCTACCTGCCGCTCGAGGCGATTTACATTCTCACCGTGCGCCCGACGCGGGATTTCGCCACGAGCTTCTTGCGCCGCCTCGAAGCCGCGCCGCAGATGATTCGGCAGGGGATCGCAAATCTCAGCCGCGGGGACGCCAACCCGCCCCGGCTTTGGACCGAAATGGCGATCGAAGCGGCCAAAAGCGGTGTCGGTTTTCTCGATCGCTTGCCCGAGCACCCGAAAGTGCGCGCGGAAGTCGGAGATCCGGACGACCTCCGCAGTGGCATCCGCGCCCTGAAGAGCCGCATCGATGACTTCCGGCGCTTCTTGGAAACCGATCTCTTGCCCCGCAGCCGGGGCGTCTATGCCGTTGGTGAAGAGCACTACGAGCTCTTGCTGCGACACAAGCATTTTCTCGATCTCGATGCCCAAAACCTCCTGGCGCTGGGCGAAGCGCTGTTCGAGAGGACCAAAAGAGAGCTCGCGGCAGTTGCCGAAGAGCTCGCTCCCGGAAAGGGTGTCGAATTCGTCACTCGACGCATTCAGGACCGTCATCCTTCCGCGGATGAACTCCTCGGCGCCTACGAGCAAGCGATGCGAGCGGCGCGCGATTTCGTCAGCCAAGCGGCGCTGGTGTCGTTTCCGCCGAAAGAAGCGCTCCACGTCGTGCCGACGCCCGAATTTCGCCGGCATGAGATACCTTTTGCCGCCTATTTGAGTCCTTCCCCCAAAGACCCGGGCCAGGTGGGCTATTACTACGTTACGCCGGTATCGGACGAAGAGCTGCTGCGCGAGCATAACTGGGTCGGGCTGGAGAACACTTCCGTTCACGAGAGTTATCCCGGCCACCATCTCCAGTTCACCGTAGCCAACTCCATTCCAGGCGCATTGACGTTGCCGCGGCTCATGAATGAATCGTCGGTGTTCTACGAAGGATGGGCGCTTTATTGCGAGCAGTTGATGCAGGAACAGGGTTTTTTGAAGTCGAAGGAGCACCGCTTCGTCATCCTCAAGGACCGTCTCTGGCGCGCATTGCGCATCATCATCGACGTGAAAACCCAAACGGGCCAGATGACGTACGATCAGGCCGCCGATCTCATGGTTCGGGAGCTCCAATTTCCGCGCGCGCAGGCTTGCGCCGATCTCAACTGGTACAGCCAATCTCCCTCGGGGCCGATGGGCTATGCGCTCGGCTGGTCGATGATCAATCGGTTGCGCGCGCGCCAGCAAGATCTCCTGGGCGCCCGGTTCGATTTGCGTGATTTCCATGACCGTCTTTTGAGCGCCGGGAGCATTTCGCTGCCGCTCGTAGAACGGCGCTGCTTCACGGCATGATCCTAAACGACCGGAACGGTTGGAACGGCTGGAACTATTGAAACGCGGATGGTTCCAGTGGTTCCAATCGTTCCAGTCGTTCCAATGGTTATGAAGAAGAAAGAAAAAGTATGCGGCCCGTTGTTGGGCGCGCACATGTCGATCGCCGGCGGCGTCGACAAGGCGCTCCTCCTCGGCAGCCAGATCGAATGCGATGCGATTCAAATCTTTACCAAGTCATCGCGCCGCTGGGCCGCGTTGCCGTATCGACAAGACGAGATCAGGAGCTTTTACGACAACCGCCGCCGCACCGGCATCGGCACGGTCGTCGCCCATGACTGCTACCTGTTTAACCTGGGCTGCGCCGACGCGACACTGCGGGCGAGATCGGTACGCGGATTCATCGATGAACTCGAGCGCTGCGAAACCTTGGGGATAAGCTTGCTTATCGCCCACCCCGGCGCCCACGGCGGCACGGGTGAAGGGGAAGGTATCCGAACCATCGCCCGTTCATTGAGCGAAATTCACGCCGCTTGCCCCGGTTTCAAGGCGAAAATTGCGCTCGAAATCACCGCCGGCCAAGGAACCAGCATCGGCTACCGCTTCGAGCATATCCGCGACATCATCGAGGCTACCCGGCAGAGCGATCGGCTGCGAGTTTGCTTCGACACCCAACATGCCTTTGCCGCGGGTTATGACATCCGAACCAGGGAAGGCTACGAACGGACGATCGCGGCGTTCGATCGTGTCGTGGGCCTCGAGCGGCTTGCGGCCTTCCACTTGAACGATTCGAAAACCGCGCTCGATGCGCGCGTCGATCGTCACGAGCACATCGGCAAAGGACAGATCGGCATCGAAGCGTTTCGCTACCTGCTGAACGACCCGCGCTTCTGGGGCCTGCCGATGTGCCTGGAGACGCCTAAAGGCCGGGATCTCGCGGAGGATCGGGAGAACCTCGCGCTGCTCCGGAGCCTTTTACCCGCGGGCGGTCGCGCCGGCTCAGGTCGGAACCGAAATGCCGGGAAAGAAATATTGCACGACCGAGCCGATCGCGTAGCCCATGGCGCCCGCTCCGACCGCAATCGTGAAAAATTGAATTCCTGAAATCAACGGCGACTTCGCCGCCAGCCGGCCTTTGAGAAAACCGACGCCGAACAGGGTCACCGCCGAAAGCGAGATGGAAAGGTACAGCGCCGCAAGCCCCCGAAGAAAGAGGTAGGGCAAGATCGGCACCAGCGCGCCGACGATGAAGGACACCGCCATGACGATCGCCGCCTGAAGCGGCTGATTGATCTCCGCCGAGCCGAGGCCAAAGACTTTCTCCTGGAAGGTGCGCAGGAACACGTGCTCCTCGCGGAGCAATTCCTTGACAATGGCGTAACTCTGCTCGCGCGACAAGCCCTCCTGGCTCAATGTCTTCAGCAAACCCTCGGCCGCCAGATACGGCTCGCGCTCGGCCAAGACTTCGGCTTCGCGCAGCTCTTTCTCGAAGATATCCTTTTGTGCGTTGGCCGAGAGATAGGAGCCCGCCGCCATCGAAATCGCTCCCGAGAACATCGCCGTGAGGCCCGTGATGATCACGACCGCGTTGCTTTCGGTCGCACCCTGGACGCCGGTGAGCAGCCCGACGGTGCTGATAAGCCCGTCCTGAATACCAAAGACAAATTCGCGAATGCGCGCCCTGCTCTCGATAAGCTCTTTCTTGCGTTCTATCGCTTCCAGCGCCATTTAGAACTCGACGATGGATGATCGAGAATCGTTATTCGGTAAATCGAAATTGGTATCGACCGCTGAGGCGCAGAGTTAAATCCTTTTTTCTCTGCGAACTCTGTGTGCCTCAGCGGTGAATCCTTCTGTCGTCAGTATCTGAGCTTGAGATCGCCCGTCGGCTCTCCCGGCTTCCAATCCGACGGGCAGAGTCTGCCGCTGCGCAACGCTTTCAACACCCGAAGCGTTTCCTCGACGCTGCGCCCGACATTCATATGGCTGATAACCAGGTAGGATAGCTGCCCCGAGGGGTTGATGATAAAAGTCGCCCGCAGCGCAACCCCGGCTTCCTCGTCGAGCACGCCGTAGGCCCTGCTTACCTCTTTCCTCTCGTCACTCAGCAGGGGATATGCGAGACCGCCCAATTCTTCCGCCCAGCGGCGGTGACTTTCGAGTGAATCGACACTCACCCCCAAAATTTCGGCCTCCTCGGAGCGAAATGCGCCCGTTAATTGACTGAAGCCGCTGACTTCGGTCGGGCAAATAAACGTGAAATCCGCGGGATAAAAGAAAAGCACGACCCAAAACCCACGGTAGCGGCGCAGCGAGTACTCGGCGATTTTGCCGTCCTGGACACCTTTCAGCGAAAAGTCCGGCACGGGTGTTCCGACGCGCAACATAGCCTCACTCCCCCGCAGAATGCCCGCGAAATTGGCCCCACAACGAAAACCGTGCTTTGCTGTCCGCAGCGCTGCTCGAAGCCAACCAGGGCGCATCGGCCTGGCCGCCGGAGAGCGCGCCGAAAAAATAGATCCGCAGCATTTGCTCGATCACCTGTGGAAACGGCAGATCGCGCTTCGGCTGGTACCACGTATAGATCCAGTTCATCATGCCAAACAGCGAGAAAGTCGCCACTCGGAGGTCGATGCCCTTGCGCCCGTCATTCGCTTGCAGTTCGGCGATGAGATCCATGAGCACTTTGACATAACGCCGCTTGAGGACCAAGATGCGCTCCTGAAACTCGCGGGTGAGCGATTCGTCCTCGTGCGCCATGACTTTCATTTCGTGCATGTTGTGCCAGAAGAAACTCAAATGGTTCTCGACGAAGATCTGTATTCTGGCGCGGACATCCATGTCGCCCTTAACCGCCTGCTCCCAGCGTTGTAACAAGGTGAGAAAGCAGCGTTCCTGGATGAGATAAAGCAGCTCCTCCTTCGTGCTGAAGTAGTAGTAAAGCCCGGCCAAACTCATCCGCGTCGCGCGCGCGATGTCCCGCACGGAAGTCTTGTGGAAGCCCTTTTCGGCGAAAATCCGCGCCGCGCTCTTCAGGATGTGCTGGAGCTTTTCGTCGTAATGCCGCGTTGCAGGCTCGAGCCGGTTTGACATCTCGTCTGGGAATCCGAAAAGCGCCCGCCGCGGGAAGCCGCCGCAAAGGTCCGGGCTTGACCGAACCGGGGGTTGAACGGGTCGATTCCCCGGAGCGGCGGCGTGCAAGTGGCTCCATCCTGGCAAATCCTCACCCGGCTGTCAAATCTGGGTTGACCCAAGTATTCGACCGGAAAGCGGATTTTTGCCGCGACGGCGCCTCTTGCCTTGATTCGCCCGGGACCATGGTGTATGGGTGACTGAACCGATGCGTTTTGATCACGTGCTTGTCGACAGGGACGGTCCGGTCGCTGTCGTCACCCTCAACCGCCCCCAGCAGCTCAACGCGCTGTCTTACGGACTCATCAAGGATCTGTGCTTGGCTATGGAGGAGCTCGACCGCGACCAGGAAGTGCGGGTGATTGTCCTTACCGGCGGAGAAAAGGTCTTCGCCGCCGGAGCGGACATTAAAGAAATGGCGGATTTGGGCCCGTTCGATCGGCCCGTACGTGAACGGCTCGCTTACCGGGACCGGATCAACGCGATCTCCAAACCGGTGATCGCCGCGGTCAGCGGTTTTGCCCTGGGCGGCGGCTGCGAGCTCGCGATGAGTTGCGACATTATCCTCGCCTCGGAAAGCGCGCGCTTCGGCCAACCTGAAATCAACCTCGGGATCATTCCCGGAAGCGGCGGGACACAACGGCTCACCCGCGCGCTCGGGAAGTACCGCGCAATGGAGATGGTGCTGAGCGGGGAAACGCTCACCGCGGCCGATGCCGAGAGGCTCGGGCTTGTGAACCGCGTCGTACCGGTCGAACTGCTGCTCGAGGAGGCCAAGCGTCTCGCCGCGAAAATCGCCGCCAAACCCGCGCTGGCCCTCAAAGCCGCAAAAGAGGCGGTCCTCAAAGCGCACAATAGTTTTCTCGATGAGGGACTCGAGTTCGAGCGAAAGTCGTTTTACCTCCTGCTCGCCTCGGAGGACCGAAGAGAAGGCATGCGGGCGTTTCTCGAGAAGCGCAAACCCGAGTTCAAGGGAAAGTGAGCGAGCGATTGCGGGTTTCGAATGCGAATTCGAATTCGTAGAGACGCAGATAACTAGCGTGGCTAGGCCGCAACGAAAGCGAATGCCGCCTATGTTCGCGCAGAGAGCCAAGCCAAAAGGATCAGATTGGGTTGCCGCCGGGGCGGGGGCCGTTGCGCGCTTGGCGTCCCTGGCGCGATAAAGTCGTATTTTTTCCGGCAATTGCCGTTGCGTTACGGCGAGACGTAAGAGGCGCTGCCCTCGTGAATTACGAAACGATCCTCTACGAAAAACAGGACGGTGTGGCGACCATAACGCTCAACCGCCCGCAGGCTTTGAACGCGTTCGTCCCGCAGATGAATACCGAGGTGCTCGACGCGCTCAAAAGCGCCGAACGCGATTCCGAAGTTCGCTGCCTGACGCTTACCGGTGCCGGGCGCGCTTTCTGCGCCGGTCAGGATCTCAAAGTCCGTACACCGGGCCAGAAGGGCTCGCTTGGAGCCTCGTTGCGCGAGCGCTACAATCCGATGATCCAGCAGATCCGGCGCATGGAGAAGATCGTTATCGCTGCGGTCAACGGGGTGGCCGCCGGAGCGGGATGCAATCTGGCTCTCGCCTGCGATTTGCGGGTCGCTTCCGAGGAGGCGAAATTCATCCAATCCTTCGTCCGTGTGGGGCTGGCGCCGGATTCGGGGGGGAGCTTCATCCTGCCTCGGCTCGTGGGGCTGAGTAAAGCGATGGAACTCCTGCTCCTCGGTGAAACCGTCGATGCGCGGGAAGCGCACCGGATCGGGCTCGTTGCGAAAGTCTTTTCCGCGTCGGAATTTGCCGAGGGCGTCCGGCACCTGGGACACAGCGTGGCCCGATCGCCGCGCAGCATCGGGCTGATCAAGCGCGCGGTCAATCGCGCCATGGTCTCCGACCTCGAAGCGAGCCTGGACTATGAAGCTTATCTGCAGGAGATCGCGGGCCGGAGTGCCGATTACGACGAGGGCGTGCGCGCATTTTTGGAGAAGCGCGCGCCGGTATTTACCGGAAAGTAGTCGCGCAGGCGCGATGGAGGATAGCCTCATGCCGTATCGGACGAATCGCTTTCAAAACAGCAGTCCGTCACTCCCGGGCCGTGACGAGCTCCCATGAGCGACAAAACCGAAAAGATCGGCGTGGTCGGTGCCGGAACAATGGGCGCCGGCATCGCTCAGGTGGCGGCCCAGGCGGGATATGAAACCCTCCTCTACGACATTTCACCCGAGTTCGTAGAGAAAGGGCTTGGCCGGATCCGAGAGTTTCTTCGGGGCAGTCGAGAGCGAGGCAAAATCAACGCGGAAACGG
>DATMBL010000201.1:0-5037 GCA_035559295.1 Candidatus Eiseniibacteriota bacterium | reverse complement strand
AATGGCGCAAATTGGGCTATGACTTGGGGTTCGGTGTCGGCATCGCCCAGGGATACGCCACGATAGGGGCTATCGGGTTCGAGGGACGCTGGGAATACGGCGCGATCGGCACCGTTGCCAATCTTGCTTCCCGCCTTTGCTCCGAAGCTCAAGCCGGGCAAATACTCCTTCCGCAGCGCCTGTTCGCAACGGTCGAAAATCTGGTTGACGTGGAGACTGTCGGCGAACTGGCGCTCAAAGGTTTTCATCGCCCGGTGACCGCCTACAACGTTCTCGGCCTAAAAGCCTGAGCGCTCGGTAGATCGTCGAAACCGCTGCGCCCGCCGCAGAGATTGAATGGTGTGCGCTGCTTGAACGTTGATTCTTCCGGACCCGTTGACACGGCACTGATATCGGTGGGATAAGCAATTATCTCACAAGGAGGTCCGAGATCATGGCTCACGATTTGGTCATTCGAAACGGACTTGTAGTGGACGGCACGGGCCGCGCGGGTTTTGAGGCCGACGTCGCCGTCGACGGCGAGACGATCACCGCGATCAAGAAAAACATCGGCGCCGGCAAGCAAGAGATCGACGCTAAGGGTCACGTCGTCGCTCCCGGCTTCATTGACGCGCATACGCACATGGATGCCTTCGTCGTTCAGTATCCCCACGGCAACCCGGTCGTGAATCACGGCGTTACGACGATCGTGATCGGCGACTGCGGGGCTTCGTGCGCGCCCGTTCCGCCCCAGGCCGAGCCGCGGCAGGTGCTCGTCAACTATCTCCGGCGCGTGCTCGACAAATACGTCGATGACAAAGACTGGCGCTGGAATACATTCGGCGAGTATCTCGACTATATAGAGGGGAAGATCGCCGTCAACGTCGCTCCGCTGATGCCCCATTCTCCGGTTCGGCTGACGGTCATGGGCGAAGCCGCTTACGCCCGGGAGGCCAACGCCGGAGAGATCGACGCGATGAAAAAAATGGTGCGCGAGGGCATGGAGCTCGGAGCGATCGGATTCTCGACCAGCCCGCGCGGCGGGCCGGCGATTCATGCGGGAACCCCGAGCACGTTCGCGACGCACGACGAGATCGTCGAGCTCGCCAACGTGGCCAGCGAGTATAACGGCTGCTTTCAGTTCAACGGGTTCAGCATGATGCTCAAGCCCGATACCGGCGTCCCGGCGATGCTCGAGCGCATACGCGCGACGCAGATCGGCAACGAGTTCCGTGTTCGGCCCGGCGAGAAAGCCGACGGCCCCAAAGCAATGGCCTACATGGCCGAGGCGCGCAAGCGCGGGCAGGAGATCTACGGCGTCGTCATCCCGTACCAACACATCCGGCGGTTTACGATCGAGGACTGCTTTTTCCTGAACGGCCTGCCCACGTGGGAGTCGATCAAGGGGGCCGGCGATCTCCGCAGCCGGCTGCAGGACACCGCGATCCGGCGAAAGCTCGAGGAGGAGCGCGTTGCGGGCGCGGGCAAGCCGGAGTTTCCCGAATGGCATGGCTGGGACCGGATCGTGTTCGAGCGCATTGAAAATCCGGCTTTAAAGAAGCTCGAGTCGAAGAACGTCGCGGAGATCGCGCGCATCACCGAGAAACCGCCCCTTGACGCTTTCTTCGATACCTGGCTCGAAGACGATTTGCGTTCTCGGTGCGTCTACCACGGACTGGCGAACGCCCATCCGGAACTGCTCGCCGACATGATCAAATCCGAAACCAGCCTGATCGGCACCGATGTCGGAGCGCATTTGGACCGCTTCTTCTGGCACGGCGCCCCGACCAAAGTGCTTGGCTACTGGCGGCGCGAAAAGGGGCTGTTTGGTCTCGAAGAAGCGGTGTGGAAGCTCACCGGATTTCCCGCGGAAAAGCTGAGACTCAACCGCGGCGTGCTGCGGGAAGGGATGCCCGCGGATATTACCGTGTTCGATCCGGACAAGATCGACGACTTGGTGAGCAAGAAACTGCCCGAAATGGTGGACGCGCAGGAAGTCAAGCGCCATCCGCCCGGTATCAAAGCGGTGGCGGTGAACGGCAGGGTGGTGGTCGAAGACGGCCGGTGCAACGACGTTTTCCCGGGAAAGGTGCGCCGCCAGCAAATCTGTAAGAGCAATTAAACCGCAGAGGGCGCAGAGAAAGGCAGGGAGATTCTCTCTGCGGTCAACGAATCCAGTGAACAAGGAACCATCGACATGCCACCGACCGCGATCGATATTCATCATCATTACGTCCCGGCCGAACTACTGGAAGAGGCCCGGCGCCACGGCCGGAGTCTGGGCGTCGAGCTGACCGAAAGCCAAACCGGCGAGAAGGCGCTTTCGTTTGCCGGCGCGCCGCCTTTTGTCCTGCACCCCGACCTACCGGCCGTCGAGGCTCGACTTGCGATGATGCAGGATTGCAAGCTCGCGCGCGCCGCTCTCGAGGCGCACACGGCAACGCTCGGGTACCAGCTGACGGGAGAGCAAGGGGAAAGCTGGTGCCGGCTCTATAACGAAGGCATCCGGGCGCTGATCAAGAGGCACCCGGAGCGTTTTACCGGCATCGCGGCGGTACCGCTACAAGATCCGCCGCGCGCGGCGCAAGTCCTGGAACACGCGATCCGCGACCTCGGGCTCCGGGGCGGGTATATCGGCTCGAACGTCAATGGCAAGTACTACAACACCCACGACTTCGACCCGTTTTGGCGAAAGGCCGAAGAGTTGGATGCTTTGATCGTCATGCACCCGGAGGACGTGGCGGGCGCGGAGCGGATGGGGCCTTACGGCTTGAAGCTGATTTGCGGCAATCCGGCGGATAGCGCTCTATCCTTGGGCTTCATGACCTACAGCGGCATCTTCGACCGCTTTCCCAACCTCAAACTCTGCGTGCTTCACGGCGGCGGGTTTTTCCCATATCACCTCGGCCGCTTCGATCAGGGCTGGCATGTACGATCCGGCGCCCGAGCGGCGCAGGCGCAAAAACCGCCGAGCGGCTATCTCAAGAACCTTTACTATGACAACATGATTTACCGCGTCGATACGCTCGATTACCTGCGCCGCCTCGCCGGCGCCGATCATATCATGGTCGGCACCGACTATCCGTACAGCCTGGGCGACTGGAAAGCCGTGGACAAGATCGAAGCGCTCGACTGCCCCGATGCGGAAAAGCGGCTCATGTTGGACGGAAACGCCAAGCGTTTGTTGAAGCTCTAGAGCCGCTCGCGCTAAGGGGTCGCGCGCGCCGCCTGAGAGCGCAACGCGCTCCACTGCATCGTCGCCGTTCCGGATGTGATCGTACCCTCGATGCGATCCCCCTGGACCCGGCCCGTATACTGCGCGCCGCCGGCGGTGAAGCTGATTTGGTCCCCGTTGAGCCTGCCGTTGGCGACGGGAGTCACGACATTGCCGGCCTTGAGCGCTCCGGAAACCATCTGAAACGACTGCTTTAACATCAACTCGCCCTCGGGTGTGTTCCAGGTCCCTTCCACTTTCGCCGGCACGACCCACAGTAGCGCCGTGCAGTAGGATGCGCAGCCGTTCTTCACGGTCGCTTCTTCATCCGCTTTCCACTCTCCCATGGTGAACGAGTTCGACACGATTCGAGTACCGGGCTTGAGGTCGAGCAGTTTCGGTCGCAGCTTCAGGTTGATGTCTGGCAACAGAAACATCGTGATCACGGTCGCCTGGGAGAGATCGGCTTCGAAGAGATCTCCCCGGACAAACGTCGCCCGCTCCTGGACGCCTGCTTTCGCCGCATTGCGCTTCGACAACTCGACCATCTCGGGATTGTATTCGATACCGAGAGCGCGCGCCCCTCTCTTGGCCGCGGCGATGACCGTGCGCCCGTCGCCCGATCCAAGATCGATGACATAGTCTTCCGGTGTGACCTTTGCCAAATCGAGCATTTTTTCGACGAGCGCCTGCGGGGTCGGCACCCAGACGACGTCCTTGCCCTCCTGCCCGACCCTGGGCTCGTACTGTTTTGCCGGCTGCGCTTGCGCAAACCCGCAGCCTACGGTGACCGCCAGGTGGAGCGCCAGCGCCAGCTGGCGGATCGTCAAGAGTGCTTTCATGGTTTGATTCTCCCTTGAGTTGCGATCGCACGAGCTTGTCATGTTCAGACGCCGGAGTCCAGCACGACTGCCGGATGGCCCGTCGCAAGGGCGCGCGCGTCGAAGCCCTCGCGTGTTGCCGCGCGAACTTGATCAATGCTAGAGAAAGGTCACCCGTAAGACAGAACGCTTGAACGGAGGCAGTGAGTATGAGACAGCGCTCGGACTTCCCGACGTTTTCCGAACAGGAGATGCAAGCGCGCCATAAAACGGTGGAAGCGCTGATGGAACAAGAAAACGTGGAGGGCCTGCTCGTCTATGGCGCGGGCCGCTACGCGTCGGATATCTACTGGCTGACCGATTGGCCGAGCAGCCGGGAGGCTTACGTGCTCATGCAGCGCGGCAGGGAACCGGTCGTGCTGTTGCAGCTCTACAATCATGTTCCCATGGCCAGGGTGATGTCGGTGGTGCGGGACGTTCGCTGGGCGGGGGCGAATACCGCTGCCGCCGTTGTGGACTTGATTCGAGAGCGCGCGCTCGATTCGAGGAGGATCGGCCTGATCGGTGCGATCCCCTACCAGCACTACGTCAAATTGCGCGAGAGCTTTCCAGGCGCCACCTTCACCGATCTCACCGGCAAACTGCGCATGATGCGGACGGTCCGAAGCGCGGAAGAAATCGAGCGCATCCGCGTCGCTTCGAAACTTACCGACGATTCGATCGAGGCGCTGGCGCAAGGCTTGAAGGAAGGTATGCGCGAGGATGAGATCGCCTTCCTGATCGAGCCGGTCTACCTTAAGCAAGGGGGTTATGCCGGCATCCACTTCATGAGCAGCATGCCGATGCGCGAGCCGGACTTTCCGGTCCCGGCGCAGTTCCAATCGGCTCGCCGGCTGCGCAAGGGCGACTGCCTGATTACGGAGATCAGCGGCGCTTATTCGGGCTACAGCGGCCAGATTCACCGCACCTTTTCACTCGGCGAGGGACCAACGCCCGAGTGGCGTCGGATGCACGATGCGGCGG
>DATMBL010000200.1:0-5917 GCA_035559295.1 Candidatus Eiseniibacteriota bacterium | reverse complement strand
GCGTGGGATCGGTGCCCATGGCGAGCGCGAGCCTCTCGATCGTGTCGATCTCGCTACAGAGAATCCGCATGTCCTGCCGCGCCTGCGGTATCGCTTCGAAGAGCAGAGCGGGAGGGTGTTTGCTCCGTTCCAGGATCATCTCGAGCAACCCGCCCAGGTCCCTGTCCCAGGGCACATGACGGATGCGCTGCAGTTGACCGATCGCATCGATCGCGTTCATCCAGCAACGCAAGTCGTGGTTCATCAGGTTCATCGCCCCTCCTCATGAAGCCGCTTCGAGGATCGAAGATCGCGATCTTCGTTGCTCGAGGCTCCGGTCATGTCCTGTACAGGTTATCGATGAACCCGCTGTCGTCGATGCGCCGCAAGAAGTGAAAATCCCAAATCGCCATCGGGTCGGTTTGCTCCGCCGCCTTGTCCTGGTGCTTCGCTTCCTCGTAAACGTTGCTGATCGCCTGGATGGAAGCATAGGGCTTGGCCTGGAGGATGTTTTTCAAGTCGTTGTACAGATGGGTGGCCGCTTCCTCGTCAAGCTCTCCCTCCTCCGTGTATTTCTTCCGGATGATCGCGATCGATTCGGCGCGGTGGGTTTTCAGGTAAGCGATTCCCTCGCAGAACCCTTTGAGGAAGCGCTCGACGATATCGGGATGTTTGTCGACGAACGAGAAACCGGTGGAAACGGTCGTGAACCAGACCATCGGCAGGAAATCGACGTCGACGACTTTCAAGCCGGCCCTCCGAGCAAACAGGTCGGCCGGCGGCGTGACAAAAGCCGCATCGGCTTTGCCGTCGCGAACGAATTCCCAGTGCGGCGTTTCTCCGCGGAACCGCTCGATGTTGCACTCGCCCTCGAGGCCGTTTTGCTTCAAGAACAGCCATGTGTTGTGGCCCGGGTGCTGCCCCTTGCTGGCAACGGTCTTGCCGCGAAGGTCGGCAATCTTCGTGATTCCGGAATCGGGCCGCACCACCATGCGGTGGTTCAACAGGCTGACGCTCTGAGCGAGATAGACCCACCGGTCTCCTTTGGGCCGCCGGATGTAGGGCGAGAGATGATTGCCGCCGACGAATTCGACGCTGCCGTTCGCCACGTTCTTGTGGGCGTCCTCGGAGCTGATGAAGTAGTCGTATTCCACGTCCAACCCATGCTTCGCCCATGACCCCGACTCGCCGATGACGTGAAGAAAAGACAAGTGGCTCTCGGAGCGATAGGGGAAATGCACTTTGTCCATGCTGTCGTCCTCCTCTTCCGATGGTTTGGGGCGCGCGGGAGTCGAAGCTTGCGTTTTCCCTCTTCGAGCGACAGGCGAAACGAGCGTTGCCCGCGCTGTTTATCGCGGCCATATCATCTTACGGCGATCGTGACAACCGGCGACGGTGAAGCTCCTCTCGATCGAGCCTGCCGGGGCGGAACTGCCTCACGGGGCGTTTGCGCGGAGCCGGTCCCGCGCCGTTTGCTCTTGGGCGAGCGCATGAGCTACATTGTCCATAAGCTTACGGGCAAGGAGGCGCTATGGAATTCATCAATCTCGAGGAGAGAATCGTCGAGGCGCAAGACAAGAAGAAGCGGAAAATCGACTTGTTCGGCGCGGCAAACTTCCGCTCTTGGATGCTCTATTTCGTCCCGGGTGATGGAACCGACATGCATTATCACGCGAATCCGGAAACCTTCCTGGTTCTTGCGGGTTCGGGAGTTGTCAAGGGCTTGAACGGGAATGAACGCCCGATCCGGAAGAACGACGTGGTTTTTTTGGCCGCCAAAGACTATTACCAGATTACCAACACGGGAACTGAACCGCTGGTGCTGTTTGGCAACCGTTCGGAGGCTTTCGGCGGTCCGCACATTAAGGCCGACGGCACCGATCGCAACGCCGCGCGAGCGGGCGTCTAGGCGCAGGGCTCGGATCGAAGGCTCCGGGCGGCCGGCAGCCGAATTGACAAGCTCGGGGGTCGTGGTTAACTTTCGGCCCGAAATTCGGCAAGACGAGGAATTTGCATGCCTATCTACGAGTACCAATGCAACCGATGCGGCATCTTCGAGGTCAGCCAGCGCATTACCGAAAAACCCTTGAGCAAGTGCCCAACCTGCAAAGCCAAGGTTAAGAGGCTCATCTCCAACACATCTTTTCAACTGAAGGGAACCGGCTGGTATATCACCGATTACGCCCGCAAAGGCCAGGACACGGCGAAAAGCGCAAACGGCGCCAAACCCGAAAGCGACTCCAAGACCGACTCGAAATCCGAATCCAAGAAGGCGCCGTCCGGCGAAGCCTCCTCACCAACCAACGCCAGCAGCTCCACCTCGACGAATCACTGAAGCGCCGCGGCAGCCTCTTCCACGGAAGTGCCGCGCGGGGCCAGCCCCGAGAACGCCCGTGTATCGGCTCCGGGCGAAGGCGCGCGGTGAGTGCTTACCGGTCCTTAAGTTCCGGGCGATGTCCCACCGCCGATGCCGCGAGTTCGGGCGTGATGATATAGGGGCCCTCGGCGGTGTCGCGCCATATCTGAGTCGCAAGCTCGCGGTCTCCTCCGAAGAAAAGGATCGATAGCGCGCCGGTGAGGAGCCCCATGCCGACCGCCGCGGCCTTCGCCGGCAAAAAAACCGTGTTGCCCAGGGTGAGACCGGCTATCACGCCGGCTTTTTCGATGGTTTCTTCGCCGTTGGCCCGATTCGGCGACAGGAGGGCGAGAAGGAGCGCGAGAGCGAGAGGCCGTGCCGATGATCGCATCGTGTATGCGCTCCTCGCCGCAGCGTGCTTTACTCTTTCCACGCCGCGAATCTTGCCCGCGCGCTTTCAACGCCGCGCGTGGGATTCCAATACCGCCGTATCCCGAAGTAGTAACAGCAGCTCTCGTTATCGAGATCGTTGTTGAAACAGCGCAGCTGGCCGTCCTGGAAGCGGATGCGCGCCAGGCAAGTGCCGCCTGGCACCGAAGAGGTCATCGTCTCCATGACCACGCCGATGCCCCAGTGCTCGTAGTGCACGTGGGAGACTTCGTCGCCGACGGCCAAGAAGAGTCGCTTTCTTTCAGAAAAGGTTTGAGAGGTTTCGGAAAGACGCGGGCGAACTTCGCGGTTGATCGCGGATAGCTCGAAGCATTGCGGCTCGGACCGGACTCCTTTTGCAGGCTGCGCTTCCGTCGCCTTCGAGCCGGAAGGTTTGGCGCGTGCTCTTTTACGTTTCACAAAGCCTCTGGATCATGGCTGCTACCAATCTCCCCTCGCCCGTCATCATCTGCATACCATATCAGCGAAATTCGCCGCTGCAGTCAAGACGTTTTTCGCGTCGCTCGTCTGCGTAAGGTCACGGCGGCCGCGTCGGGCTACAATCGAGCGGCAGGCGGCGGTCCGAAGGCGCGCTCACACGCGCTCGAGCGGAATTTCAACGAAGTCCTTCGCTTGTTCGGACCAGAGGAAGGCGGCCAGACGCTTCACGCGTCGGTCGTAGACCGAAATTACGAGTTGCGCGGCCCCGGGAAAGGTAGGCTCTCCAAACGGACTCGCAAACGCTTTGTCTTCCTCGGAGAAATAGGCCTCGTGTTGGGGATGAGAATGATAGAAGGCGACGAGCCTCGAACCCTGGCGCTCGGCTTCGTTGATCGTGCGCTCGAGCTCCTGCGGATCCATGGCGTACGCGATCGCCGCGGTCCGCGGATAAGTCTCGGGATCGAGCGCGTGCAGCAGGTTTTGGATGTTCTTCAAAGGGCGGACTTGATCGGAGGCGCCGTCGGACACGATGATGCCGCAACACTCCTCTGGGAAAGCTTCCTCGGCATGGCGACAGATCTCCGTCCAAGCGCTCCCCGACAAACGAAACCCGAGTCGTCGCGCTTCGGCCGTCATGGACGCTCCTCTAACACAACACGCAAGCCTTCGCCATACGAACGCGCAAAAAAAAAGGCGGACCGGAGGCCCGCCTTCTTTTCGCGCGCTTTTTCGCCGGCATCAGCGGCCGGTACGCGCCAAAGAAAGCACCCAACCGTGCATGCGCGACTTGGCGTTTTGAATGTCTTTGTCGGTGAAGAATCTTTTCAGATCCACCTTGTCCACCGGATAAACCGGCCGCATGAAATCGCTCTCGTACCCGAAGGGCACGGTTGCATCGATGCCCATGCCGCCCTCGAACATGGTGTTGGAGGCGGTCCATTCTCGCTCGCCCGCGGTCATGCGTTCCGCGGGCATGAAGGTCTGGCCGCGCCCGCCGGGAAGCGGGTTGATGATGTCGGTTTTCGGATTCACCCGCGTCGTCAGGCACCAGATGATGTCATCCATGTCATAGATGTCGGTGTCTTCGCTAACGGCGATTACCAGGCGGGACCCCTGTGATGTGGCGAGGATCGCGGCCATGAAGTTGCGTTGCCAGCCCTCTTCGATGCGGTTGCGCTTCTTCACTTGAATGATCGCGCCGCCCCAATCGGTCATACAGTACGGGATGTTCACGTCCATGATGATCCCGGGCTGCATCCTTTCGCACAGCTCGAACATCGCCGACTCGCGCACCGTGGTATCGATGTTGTGATCGTCGAGCGTATGCACGCCCAGAGTAAAAATAATGGGCTTCGTCTCGCGCCGGCGCATGGTGACCGCGGTCACGTGAAACGTGGGCGCTTTGTAGGCTTTGCCCATGTAGCCCGCCCATTCGGGGTGAAAATGGAAGCGGCCTTGCACCCCGGCTTTTTCGGCTTCGGCGGTCTCGAAGCGCCGGTCGCGCGGATTGACATACCCCTCGAGGACGACTTCCGCGTCGGCGACCGCCAGCGCATCGACGGTGCGGGCTTTTACCAGTCGCACCGGAGCTCCCTGCACCGCGCCCGCAATGCCGACCTCGTCGCAGCCCTGCGGCAAGATGACGTAGTCGAAACCGGCTCCGGCCATGAGCGTGCAGGCGGGCGGAAGCCCGAAGTTCATCGTGATCGGGACGAGCTTGTTGTCTTTGTAATACTTGCTCACGACCTGCCACATGTGGGAGCCGGGCGAAATTTGAAAGGTTCCCACGTTGCCCCAGCGGAAGTTCATGCGGTTATAGCCCAGGTCGGTGCCGCCGTTGAAGTACTCCCCGGAGATCAGCCGGTTTCCGGAACCGACGGTGAGTTCAGGCTCGATGTTCGTATGCCGGATCGGCACGACGAATTCGTTGACGTCGGCGGGTTTTTCGATCACTTCTTCCTGGACCGGAGCGTCTTTGCCGTCGATAATGACGGGAGGAATCGGATGGGTCAAAGCATACGCGAGTCGGCGCGTGCGATCGGTATGATCCTTCCATCCGAACATCTTGTTGATGACGTTCATGTCACCAAAGAGATTGGTGATGCAGCGATGGTTCGGCTTACCCTTGACGTTGTTGAAAAGGATCGGGCAGCCGCCGTCCAAAGCCTTTTGGATCCCGGTGATCTCCAGATCCGGATCGACCTCTTTATTGGTTTCGATGAGGTCGCCCTCTCGTCGCAACCATTCGATTGCGGTCCGAAGGTCTCGGATCTCCTCAGGTGCGGCCCCTTCCTTCCTTGCGGGTTTCGCCATGGCTTCCTCCAACGACTCGCGAGTTTATTGGGCGCGATCTCTCGTTCTCGTCACCGTCTCGCCCGGGGGTTCAGGGGCGACAGCATCCGCGAATCCGACGGTACAAAGGAGAGAATTCTGAAACACACGAAGACGCCTGAACGGACTTTATGCTTATCGGACATTCCGTGAAAAGTCAACGAAGTGGAAACCGCGCGTTGTGCCCGCGCCAAGCGCGCCGGCTGACGAGACGACGCCCTTTACACTCCCCGGGCGCCTTGCTATCTGTGCCTTATTTCTCTCGGGCGGAACTGGGAGTTCTTTCCTATGCTCATGAGCGAACGCGCGCGGATCTTTAAACACGACTGGCTCTTGGGAGTCGGCCTGGTCTGTTTTTTCTTGTCCGGAGCGGCGGGGTTG
>DATMBL010000199.1:0-6524 GCA_035559295.1 Candidatus Eiseniibacteriota bacterium | reverse complement strand
ATCTTCGAGGCTACTTAGATCTGGTCAAGAGCAGTACCCCGGAGGATTTCGTCACGATTTCCAAGGAGATAGATCCCGCTTTTGAGATAACCGCCATCGCCGTCAAGTTTGAACGAGAAGCCAAACGGCGGCCGGTTCTCTTGTTTGAAAAGGTCAAAGGTACCAAGTTCCCAGTGCTGACGAATCTACACGCAAGTCGCAGCCGTCTGGCGCTGGCGATGAAAAGCGCCCCGGAGGCGATGCAGCGGAACTATCTCAAAGCCCTCGAGAAGCCGATCCCGCCAAAGATCGTGAAACAGGCTCCGGTCAAGGACGTGACGCTTAGCGGGAAACAACTGAACCTCTACGATTTGCCCCAGATCATCCACCATCAAAGCGATGCCGGGCCCTACATCACGGCCGCGATCTCGTTTGCCAAAGATCCAAACGGCGAGACATGGAACTGCGCCTACAATCGTCTCATGATCAAGGGGCGCGATAAGACTTCGATTCACCTGACGTCGGCGAAGCACCTCTGGGAGTTCCAGCGGACCGCGGAAGCGCAAGGGAAAGCGCTGCCGGTGGCGTTCGCGATCGGCGTGCACCCGGCAATGGCTCTCGGCTGTCTCGCGATCGGCTCCATCGACGAAGACGAGCGCGCGATCATGGGAGCGCTTCTCGGCGAGCCGCTCGAACTGGTCGAGTGCGAAACCTCCGACCTTCTCGTTCCGGCGCACGCGGAGCTCATCCTCGAGGGAGAAATCTTACCCCGTGAGCGGACGGCCGAGGGCCCGTTCGGCGAGTTCACCGGCTACAGTCTGGGCGAGCGGCAACGCGAAGTGTTGAAAGTGCGCGCGATCACGCACCGCCGTGATGCGATCTTTCAAGACATCACCGTTGGCCATCTCGACCATCTCATGCTCTCGACCACCCCGATCGAAGCCAATTTGTATCGTGCGGTCCGCGCAATGGTGCCGTCGGTCAAGGCCGTGCGGGTTCCCGCGCCGTTTACCTGCTACGTCGCGATCGAGCAGCGGGCGCCGGGACAGGGAAAGAACGCCGTACTCGCCGCGCTGGGAGCGGATCTTTACATGAAGCGAGTCGTTGTCGTCGATCACGATGTTGACGTATTCAACGATCGCGAGGTCGCCTGGGCGATCGCCACCCGTTGCCAGCCCGATCGCGACATCACGATCATTTCAAACGCGCGCGGTTCGGATCTCGATCCCTCGACCGGGCAAGACGGCTATACGGCCAAATGGGGCGTGGATGCGACGGCCAAACCGTCGCTCGCCTCCTACACGCCGCGTCACCGAATTCCGCCGGAGGTCTGGGAGCGCGTGCGCCTCAAAGATTTTCTGCCTTAATCTAGGGCGGCTGCGCCGCGATCAAAGAAAGTGCCGGATATCTCGCGCAAAGAGCGCAAAGATCGCCAAGTTAAAAAGATCAAATTTGGCTGCGGCTTGGGTCGCGGGGCCTTTGCGCACTTGGCGTCCTTGGCGCGAGAAAGTCTTATCCTTCCGGCAATTGCCATTGCGACCAAATCCGTCGCACGCTGCGAAAGATCTCAAGGATAGTCGTGCAGGAAAACTTCGTCTGTCGGATCGAAGACAACGCCCGGCGGCTCGCCGGCAAAACGGCTCTTATCTGGAAGCGCGGGGCCTTGACATGGTCGGACCTCGATCGCCATGCCTCGGGGCTCGCGGGTAGTCTTTCACGGCGCGGGGTCGAAGCCGGCGATCGTATCGCCATAGTGCTGCCGAACGGCCCCGATTTCGCGATCGCGTTTCTCGCGGTTCTCAAACTCGGCGCGACGCCAGCGCCGCTCAATCCATTGCTCACAAGCGAAGAACTCGCCATGCTCATCGGAGACCTCAAACCGAAAATCATCCTTAAAGAAGTCAGCGCGGAACCGGGGCAGTGGCAAACGCAGCGCCTGTGCGCGGCGCCGGCGCTGATCCTTTACACTTCGGGAAGCACCGGCGCGCCCAAAGGCGCCGTCTTCAGTCACGATGCGCTCGCGTTCGCCAATCGGTCGTGGGGAGAAACCGTGATGGGCTTGACGCCCGACGACCGCGTGCTCGTCGCGGTGCCGCTGGCGCATTCGCTTGGGCTTAACGGCGGCCTGCTGGCGCCGCTGCTCTTGGGTTCGACCGTGGTTGTCAGCGAGCGGTTTGCTCCCGAACCGGTTGCCGCAGCGGCGCGCCAACATCGCGTGACCGTCTTTCCAGGAGTCGCCACGATCTTTCGGCGGCTGCTCAATGCGCCCGGATTTTCCAGCGCCGACTTTTCCAGCCTGCGAATCGCAGTTTCCGGCGCCGCGCCGTGCCCGTGGGAACTGGCGCTCGAATGGCGCGAGAAGGCCGGGAGTCGCATCATTCGCGGGTACGGAATGACCGAACTGTTTCGGCCGATTTCGTTTCGAGCCCGCGATCCGTCGGACGTTCCCGAGGCGGTTGGAAAGGCGGTGCCGGGTGTCGAGCTGGCGCTCGAAGGCGCGGGCGTCGACGACGCCGGCGAGCTACTGGTGAAATCGCCGGCGGTGATGGACGGCTATTTGGGCGACCAGGTCGAGACCGAGAAAGTGGTGCGCGCCGGCGGCTGGTTCAAAACCGGAGATCTCGCCGCGATCTCCCCCGAGGGGTATGTGCGCATCCTCGGGCGGACGCGCGAGAGGATTCTCCGCGGCGGCTATTCGATCTTTCCGCAAGAGATCGAAGCGGTTTTGCTGTCCCATCCCGAAGTCGCCGAAGCCACCGTTATGGGCGTTCCGCACCCCGAGTTGGGTGAAGAGGTCGCGGCGTTCGTGAGCTTGAAGCCGACGGGCCGGGTTTCATCCGAAACTCTGCTCGACTACTGCAGGGATCGTCTCGCCCGCTACAAATACCCCCGCTCGCTCGAGATCCTTCCCGAGCTGCCGAAAGGCACTACCGGTAAGGTTCTAAAGTCGGCTCTCATCAAATCGTGAGCAAAACCAGGATGGTAAGAGCACGAGTAAGATCACATGTTGTGTTCTTGACATATCTTGAATTCTTCTATATTCTTGTGCCATGCTTAAAAAACGATACACGTCGGCCAGTAAGATTGACAGTTTTGTTGACCTAGAAAGATTGAGATCAGGTCCAAAAACTTGCATCGAACGGGACCCGGCTCAGTTTCTAAGTCTTACCTATCCAACGGAAGATCTTCACGCCGTGCTTCAGTCACTCAGTCGAAGATTCGATCCGAGCCGGCGCGAGGTGAGCGAGTCCCCAGGAGTAATCTTAGCTGAGGGTGTGAAGGGTCAGGGGAAATCGCACTACCTGCTCGTCGTCCATCACATTTTTGCAAGTCCCGACGTAGCGAAACCGTGGATCGAATCGCACGGATATCCATGGACTCCGCCCAAAGACGTCATAGTCGTGGTAGAGAAATTCACCGATCAGTATCTCCCGTTTGATTCGCTTTGGACATATCTCGGCGAGAAACTTGGCGTTGCGTGGCCCGAGCATCACGCTCCTTCCCTAGGAGAATTCCGGACAGCGGTTGGTGACCGACATCTTGTTTTGATCTTCGATGAGCTTGAGCGAGGGGTCAACAACATTCTCGACGCCAATAGGAGAAGTCAGAACCTTAGCTTTCTTCAAATGATTTCGGAGGAAGCCAACCGGAGTCCCAATGTTACTCTGGTTGCCGCGATTTACAGCGGGGCAGTGGAACCGGGCATCACGCTAAAACGGATCAATCGATTGGAACTCCGCTTCCGTAAGGCAGAGGAACGCGCGGCAATTGTTCGTCACCGCCTGTTTTCCAACGCTAGTTCCTACGACCGGAAAGCTGCCGATGATCTCATTCAGTCGTACATAAATACTTGGCGACGGGTGGGCGTACAGGTAATGGACGAGTACGTCACACGCCTAAAATCCTCGTTTCCGTTCCTACCCGAACTCATTGATTTAATTTTCGAGCGACTGGGCGGAGGCGAAGCGTTTCAGGGCACGCGCGGAGCACTCGGGCTTATTGGCGCAATGCTAGACGCGTCAGGAGCGGAAACTAAGCTCATCACTGGAGCACACTGCAGACTGACTGATTCTGCGTGTGCGGATCGGCTTCAGGATCTTGACCCGGCGGGCACGACTATTTCTTGTGCGACCGGCAATCTCCGCGATCTGAGTCGCCAGCCGTATGCCGAAGCCATCGCATCAGCAACTTTGCTGGCCAGCTTGGTGCCCGGCCGAGCGCGGGGGCTTACCAAGGATGAACTGGTTCGCCACGTTGCCGAACCAGGGTTTGATCCCAATCAGTTCGAGGTGACGCTTGAAGCGTTTCGGCGGTACGGTTCTTATTTTCATAAGGAAGAAGACCGGTTTTACTTCGACATCGAGGAAAATGAGGAAGCGAAGGTTGAGTTGGAGGCGCTTCGCGCAGGAAGCGACGATGCTGCGCGGCAGGAGATCGCCAGACTGTGGCTCGCTGAACTCTTCAAGGAATCACAGCAGGCTGTCGTTCATACAGACTTCGATGCCACGCGAACCGCTCTAAGCGGCATGTCAAAGAGAGGCCCGCGGTTCGTGTTGGCTCCGCGCCGGCTCTCAGGCCCGGAACGGCACAATCTTTACCAGGGTGCTGAATACCGCAATCAGATTTTGTTACTCGAACCTCGAGAAGACCAAGCGAACCATATGGTCAACCCAGATATTCTAACCGCGGCGAGACGATACACCGCTGCGCGCAATCTAGCCGCGGCACCTCGCACGAACGCTGAACGCCGAGACCGATACGAAAAGATCGCATTACGTGAACGAAAGTTGATACTCGATACGCTCAAGCAAGCGGGGCTGGTCTATATCAGAATCGAGAAGTGGGATGAGACTTCGGAGCGCACTACCTTTGAAATCGAGTCTGTGGGTCAGGCATCTACTCGCGAAGATGTCGTGAACTTCCTCCGCACTCAAGTTTATCCCCAGACGTATTTTGCCGAGCACATACGAGAACGGCTGCCTAGCTTTACGGGTCAGTCCGTTGAGCAGGTGGATCGAATCTACCGGACCACGCTCGGCTTTCCCGTACCATTGAAAGAAGACATGATCTCAGGCGCGATTTTATTCCTTGTCGAAGATAGAGATGCGCCGGCCCTCGGCTTGCGTGGACCTCGGGGACGCAGCTTCTGTGGCGAACTCGTAGATTTGACAGCATCTGATTTGGATGCAGCCATCCTTAGCGCCCCATGGCCTCGGGCCACTACTCCGCCCCCCGTCCAAAGACCGCTACCGATTTCTTCTGAACAACCAAGCGATAGTACTTCCGATGTTTCCGTGCCGCCGCCGACGCCAATACCACCCGCAGTTGATACCGATGAGCTGGCAACGCCGTTCTCTCGCTCCCTGGGAGAATTGCGACAGCAAATTGCTGCGCGACTTGTCGATATCGATGGAGCCGGCATCCAAAGGGTCAGCTTCCGCATTCTGGTGAATGCCCAGGACACCGAGCTTTCTGGTTTTAGCGCAGGAGTGAGGGGCAGTCTTAGCGGAAGAGGTAGTCTCGATGTTCAACTCGAGCTGACGTGTCCGGGCCCGATGACGAAGGCCGAAGTCGAAGCCAAATCCGAGCAATTGCCTCAACTGCCACAGGGAACCTATGCAGCGCGACTTTGGGTTGTGCGCAAGCGAGGCGAGGCAGCATGAGCACGCAAACCCCAGTGCTCGATCGCGGCCTCTTGGACGAGTTGACTCAGCCTGGACCCCGACTCCCCGGTCTGATCGACTGGCTTATCAACGAGGTTTGGACGATGGAGCGGTACCGTGCGGTCGGGCAGAAACCGGGCGAATATCTGCTCCAGGGAGAAGCTCTTGTCCATCATCGGGAAACGCTACTGACTCTCGCAGGCGAATCGCTTTACGATGAGCTGGCCGCCTCGCCGCCAGCGAACCGCACCCTTCGAGCTTTTTTGGATCAATACCCGGGTGCATGGATTGTCATTTTAGATGGCTGTTCTATCCGCGAGCTTCCTCGGTTAGCGGAATTGGCCACTGCCTCAAGGAGGCCCATACTGGAGCAGAGCTATGGTTTCGCGGCTGTGCCGAGTGAAACTGAGACATTCATAGCGCAGCGCATGGAGCTTGGTCTTCCGGCGATTTCGCCTTCGGCTCTCCCCGGACGGCGGGAACTTCGCGAACAAGGGATCCGAGCATATTGGATAAGGCAGCCCACCGATCAGATAAGAATTGAGGAACGCTCAGAAACGGTCTTGCTCTGGATGCGATTTCCGGACATGCGATTTATGGATACGCACGCTGCGAGCGCAGATTTGTTCGACTCCATCTGGGACATGCTCCAGACCGTCTGGATGCGCACGGTGCAAAGAGCGCCGGATTCCCGTCCGGTGCTCGTCACAAGTGACCACGGCTACATCTTTCTCGGACCAGGCCTCAGCGAGCCCAGATTGGACGAGGTCGATCGGCCGCTTGAAGGCAAGCGATACCGGGAATTTTCCGCCACAGAAGAGTTGCCCGAGAAGAAAGCCGGCCTGTGGATTGACCCTGCGCGGCGACTGGCGGTGTTGACGG
>DATMBL010000198.1:0-10621 GCA_035559295.1 Candidatus Eiseniibacteriota bacterium | reverse complement strand
GAACCGATGCTTTCAAACGGATTGCCGAGGCGAAAGCGCCCTTTGTCTCGCGCGGCGACAACTCGGGGACGCACAATCTCGAGACCTCGCTGTGGAAACAAGCAGGAGTCCAGCCAAAGGGCGACTGGTATGTCGAGGCCGGGCAGGGCATGGGGGCAACCCTGGGAATAGCCAATGAGCGCAACGCTTACACCCTCACCGATCGGGGAACGTATCTTGCCCTCCGGCGGCGCGTGACCCTCCCCATTCTGGTGGAAGGGGACAGAGCGCTGCTCAATATCTACTCGGTAATGGAGGTCAACCCCGCCAACGGACCACGGGTAAACGCGACCGGCGGCAAAGCGTTCGCCGATTTCATGGTTTCGTCCAAAGCTCAGAAAGTCATCAAGAGTTTCGGCGTAGAAAAATTCGGCGAGCCGCTGTTCGTGCCGATCGCGGGCAAGCGCGAGCAAGAACTCGGAGCGTAAAGCCCATGGAACTCATTTGGAGCGGCATCCTCAAGGCGTTCGAGCTGCTCCTTACGGGAGACGAAGAGGTCTGGTCGATCACGTGGCTTTCGTTCCAGATATCCGGCAGCGCCACGTTGATCTCGCTCCTGATCGGCGTTCCGGGGGGAATCGCCCTGGCGCTCACGCGTTTTGCCGGACGCTCGATAGCGGTCGCGGCGGTCAATACGGGCATGGGCCTTCCGCCCGTGGTCGTCGGTCTCTTCATTTCGATCCTCTTCTGGCGCAGCGGGCCGCTCGGCTTTATGGAGCTGATTTATACGCCGGCCGCGATGGTCATCGCGCAGGTCGTCATCGCAACGCCGATCGTTGCGGGCTTGACGATGGCGAGTTTTCAGAGCCTCGATCCCAACCTCGCTCTGCAGCTGTTCGGTATCGGCGCATCCAAAGTCCAAGTGCTGTGGCTCCTCTGCAGGGAGGCTCGATTGCCGCTGCTCGCCGCGGTCATGGCGGGGTTCGGCGGGGTGATTTCGGAAGTCGGCGCTTCGATGATGGTCGGCGGCAACATCCGCGGAGCGACCCGAGTGTTGACGACCGCAACGGTGCTCGAGACCGGAAAGGGAAACTTCGACATCGCCATTGCCCTGAGTCTTATTTTGCTCGCAGCGGCGTTTGCATTGAATTTCGCGCTGACGCACATCCAGCAGCGATATCATCGCCGATGGCCGAAGCTGTTTTAGCCCTACACGATGTCCGCGTGACCTACGGATCGGCCGCGGTCCTTACGATTCCCTCTTTGGCTGTCGAACCGGGAGAAACGCTCGCCATCATCGGGCCGAACGGCGCCGGGAAATCGACGCTGCTTCGCGTCATGGGTCTGCTGCAGAGTCCGACCGGCGGGAGAATCGTTTTTCGGAGCGAGGAAGTCACGCGCGAGAACGAGCCCTTGATCAGGCGCCGTATGGCCAGCGTTTTTCAACAACCGCTGCTGCTGAATCACACGCTGTACTACAATGCCGCGCTCGGATTGAGGCTTCGGGGTTTAGGCCGCGGGCAAATCGCCGAGCGAATTGATCCCTGGCTGGAGCGGCTCGGCATCGCTCATCTCGCCTCGCGTCCGGCGCGGACGCTTTCGGGAGGCGAGGCCCAACGAGCGAGCCTGGCGCGCGCTTTGGCGCTCGATCCGGAGCTGCTCCTGCTCGATGAGCCTTTTTCCTCTCTCGACGCGCCGACGCGGGAAACCCTGCTATTGGACTTGCAACAGATCCTCAGAGAAACCGGCATCACCACGGCATTCGTGACTCACGACCTGCATGAGGCGCGCCTCCTGGGCAATCGCGTGGGGGTTCTTCACCGCGGCAAGCTGCTCCAGCTGGGTTCGAGCGACCAAGTGTTCGCCCGGCCGTGCACCGAAGAGGTCGCCGCGATCGTGGGAGTTGCGAACCGAATTCCGGCCACAGTGGAATCGGCGGAAAACGGTTTAATCAACCTTCGGATTGGCGACTTCGCCGTGCGTGCGAAAGCAAATCTCGAACACGGGCGCCGGGTGCTCGTATGTGTTCGGGCAGAGGACATCCGGCTCGAGCGTCCGGGGGCGGAACGGCATTCGCCGGAGCGTCTCAATCAGATTAGAGGCAAGATCGAAACCGTCTCCCCCTGGATGGCGCAGTTCCGGATCGCGGTGCGCGCGGGAAATCAAACGTTAACCGCCCTAATTAGCAAGTTTCACTATGCCGGCCTCGGCCTCACGGAAGGAGACGAGGTTCTCGCCTGGTTCGACCCCGCCGATGTTCACCTAATCGGATGCGCTACGGAATGAGCGGGGCAGCCTGGAGCGACGGTTGAAGGCGCCGCCCGACGCCGTATAGTGTACACGTAGGGTCGGCAACGCGCGAAAGGATGCGGCTGCGCGATCGGACCTGAACGATGAAAGTCTTGGTTTTAAACGCCGGAAGTTCGACGCTGAAGTTTCAGGTGATCGACACCGGGCAGGGCGCGAGCGGGGGCGCGCCCGACCGGAAGCTCGCGCGCGGCCTGGTGGAGCGGATCGGCGGTGACTCGAGCTCCGATTTCGAACTGACCGGAGCGGCGCGGGAGAAGGAGAGCGGGCGCGTGGACGACCATGCGGCGGCCGTGCGGCGGGTTTTGGCTTGGCTGGAATCAAAGCCGGAGCTGCGTGATTTCGAAGCGGTCGGGCACCGTGTAGTGCACGGAGGCGACCGGTTCACTTCGGCGGTGGTGATCGACGACGCGGTCTTTGACCGGCTGCGAGAGCTATCCGATCTCGCGCCGCTGCACAATCCCGCGAGTCTCGCCGGCATTCGAGCGGCGTCCGCGCTCGTGAAATCGGTTCCCGCGGTTGCGGTTTTCGACACCTCGTTTCATCACACGATCCCGGAGCACGCGTTCACTTACGCCATTCCTCATGAACTTGCCGCAAAACACCGGATCCGGCGCTACGGCTTTCATGGCTTGGCGCACCAGTACGCCGCATTGCGCTATTCGGAACTCGCCGCAGCGCCGCTCGACCGGACCGCGCTCATCACGCTGCACCTGGGGAACGGCTGCTCGGCATGCGCGATTCGCGAGGGGAAGTCGGTCGATACGTCGATGGGGTTCACGCCCTTGGAGGGGTTGGTGATGGGTACGCGTTCGGGGGATATCGATCCGGCGATCGTCGCTTACCTTTCACGCGAAGCATCTGCGAGCGCCGCCGAGGTCGAGGCTTGGCTCAACGACCGTTCGGGCCTGCTGGGGATTTCGGGTGAATCGAGCGACATGCGAGATCTGTTTGGGAAGCTCGATCGTAACCCGCGCTCGCGCCTCGCAATCGAGGTGTTCTGCTATCGCGCGCGCAAGTACGTGGGCGCGTATCTCGCGGCTCTGGGCGGCGCAGATGCGATCGTTTTCAGCGGCGGCATCGGCGAGCACTGCCCTCCGATCCGCGAAAAGATATGCTCCGGCATGCGCTGGTGCGGGCTCGAACTCGACCGCGAGGCGAACGCCGGGGTCGTGGGCGGGGAAGGCTGCATTTCCGGGGCGGGCTCGAGACTCGCGTGTTACGTCGTTAGGAGCGATGAGGAATCACTGATCGCGCGCGAGACGGCGCGCTTGGTTTCCGGCGAGCACCGCTCCTTGGAAACGGGGCGGGTGCGTTAGCGATCCAAGGGGAACGTTATGAGCGAGGACGAAAAGGATCGATTCGGGGAAAAACTGAAGCTGCTCGAGCGGGCGAGGGAGGATGTCTACTTTGCCGAACGGGATCGGCAGTTGCTCGAGAGGATCAAGGGTCAACTGGAGAAAGTCGAAAAGACCGGCCCCGAGTTCCATTGTCCCAAGTGTTCGGGGCTTCTGGAGCCTCACTCGCTTCAGGGATTCCTTCTCGACCGATGCCGCAGCTGCGGCGGCATCTGGATGGACAAGGGAGAACTCGAAGGAATACTCGCAAGCCTCACGCGCAGCTCGCTCCGTGGATGGGTCGAGAAACTGCTCGGCAGAAGCGAGAAAAGAAGCGTCTAGGAAGCTGCCTTAGGCTTGGTGCTTGATTTTGAATTTTTCCGCCAGCAGCGCCTGATGGATGCGCGCAACGTGGTCGTGACCCGAGGTCTCGAGCGTCAGCTCGACTTCGGTTTCGCCGATCGTCGTCTGGCCGAATCCCCGCGTCTGCCCGATTTGCAGGATGTTGGCTCCGAGCTCCCCGATCTCGTGCGTGAGCCGCGCCAGCATTCCCGGCCGATCGGGCAGCACGACCGAGAAGCGACAAAGCCGCCCATCCTGGATCAGCCCTTTTTCAATAATCCGCGAGATCAGGTTCATATCGATGTTGCCCCCGCTCACGATCAAGCCGACGCTCTTGTCGCTCAGGCCGATCTTTCGATGGACGAGCGCGGCGAGCGTGGCCGCCGCTGCTCCTTCGGCGACGGTTTTCTCGATTTCCAGCAACAGCAGAACGGCGTTGGCGATTTCTCCTTCGCTCACGGTCACGATTCCGTCCACGTAACGCTTGACGAGCGCAAGCGGCGTTTCGCCCACCGCGCGCACGGCGATGCCGTCCGCGATTGTCACCGCGGCAGGCAAGCGCACCGGGCGATCCTTCTCGAGCGCCGCCTTCATCGACGGTATCGCCTCGCACTGAACGCCAAAAACGCGGATTCGGGGGTTCAGTTTCTTCAGGGCGAGCGCGACGCCGCCGATCAAGCCGCCGCCGCCGACCGGGACGATCAGGGCGTCGAGATCGG
The DNA here is from genome assembly GCA_035559295.1 of Candidatus Eiseniibacteriota bacterium. Taxonomy (GTDB): domain Bacteria; phylum Desulfobacterota; class Binatia; order UBA9968; family UBA9968; genus DATMBL01. Next base: position 5,937 of record DATMBL010000198.1, on the reverse strand, counting down.
GGTTCTGCTCGTGAATCTCGAGACCCACCGTGCCCTGACCGGCAATCACCGCGGCGTCGTCGAAAGCATGGATGAACACCGATCCGCGTTCCGCTGCCAGGCGCCGGGCTTCGGCAAACGCCGCGTCGTAATCGGCGCCGCAAAGGATCGTTTGCGCGCCGTAGCGCCGCACCGTGTTCACTTTGATCAAGGGCGCGTGCGCCGGCATGACGATCGTCGCCTCGAGTTTTAAGCGTTGACTGTGGAACGCGATCGCCATGCCGTGGTTTCCGGCGCTCGCGGCAATCACTCCGCGCTTTCCTTCAGGCTCGGTGAGCGTGAGCAGCCGGTTCAGGGCGCCCCGCTCCTTAAAGGAGCCGGTTATCTGCAGGTTCTCAAGCTTAAAGAACACCCGGTTTCCAGCGATCCGGCTGATGGTTTCGGAGTAGGCGAGCGGCGAGAGATAGATCTGACCGCGGATGCGCTCGCGCGCGGCTTGAATCTCCTCGAAAGCCAACACAGGGTGATAGTATAACCGGTCCCGCGCGGGCCAGAAAGCCCAGGGGCGCCCTTAGTTTCCTTCGCGCGCGTCGTGATCTATGATGCAAAAGAAAAAACCGATGACCGACCGCATTCAAAGCGACGCTGGAACCGGCGGCGCCGACATCGCCCGTTATCAGAACAATTATCTGGTCGAGATGGACGGCATCGCTTTGTACCGTTCTCTGGCGGCCGCGGAACGAGACGAAAAACGGGCGCGCATCTTCGAGAGGCTCGCCCAGGCCGAAGAACGCCACGCCAGGCGATGGGCTCGCCTGATCGAATCTTCCGGAGGATCGGTGCCGAAGTACCGGCCGACGGTTCGCGTTCGGGTTCTCGGCTGGATGGCGCGGCATTTCGGTACCCGCCGCGTGCTCCCGATCATCAGCAGTCTCGAAGCGCGCGACGAAGCGAATTACTTGAACCAACCTGAAGCCGCGGGTTTGCCGGCCGAGGAACGCGCGCATAGTCGGGCGCTTCGGGCGATGGACGGCGAGCTCAGCACGCGCGAGGCGATCGTCGGCGGCGAGCGCTGGCACGTCATGGCCCGCGGCGGCGGCTTGCGCGCCGCGGTCTTCGGTATCAACGACGGCCTGGTTTCGAATTTCAGCCTGGTGATGGGTTTTGCCGGCGCCGATGCTCGCCCGGAATACGTCCTGCTCGCCGGTGTTGCCGGTTTGCTGGCGGGTTCTTTTTCGATGGCCGCGGGAGAATACGTGTCGATGCGCGCCCAACGCGAACTCTTCGAGCAGCAGATCGCCCTCGAGAGACAAGAGCTCGAGATGTCGCCCAAGGAGGAAGAAGAGGAACTGTCGTTGATCTACCAGGCTAAAGGGGTGCCGGAGCGAGAGGCCGCCATGCTCGCACGCCGGATCATTCAAAATCCGCGGACCGCGATCGATACGCTGGCCCGTGAGGAGTTGGGGCTCGATCCTTCGGCTCTGGGCTCCCCGTGGGGCGCGGCTCTGAGCTCGTTTTTTGCCTTCATCGCGGGAGCATTCGTGCCGGTGCTCCCTTACCTATTTGGCGGCGGCTGGTTCGCTTGGATCATAAGCGCGACGCTCAGCTGCCTCGCTCTGTTCGGCGTCGGCGCGCTGCTCTCGATCTTTACCGCGCGCGGCCCGCTTATAAGCGGCGCGCGAATGCTCGGCATCGGGCTACTCGCTTCCTCGATCACCTACAGTGTCGGTTGGCTCCTTGGCGTGTCGGTAGGCGGCTAGCGCGTCAGCGCGGCTCGCGTCCCGCGACGATTCCCTTCAGACGCTTCCCGAAATCTGTGTTGTCGTAATATCCGCGAAACGTCTCGGCGCCCGGGCCAAGGGCCGCCACCAGGACCGGATGGTTCGTATGCCCGCTGGTAAGCCAATAGGCTTGCGTCTGGTTCGCGATCATCATGCCTAGGGCGTGCACCGTCGGGTTGCCGAAAATCGTGCGGGAGATAGGCCGCTGCTCAAGAATCGCCTCTCGGTATTCGGGGGCGAGCGTGAACCCCTTGAAATGCTCCTGCATCAGCCGGTCGATTTCCTTGGCGGTCGGGCGCGGGCCGAGGGTTTCGGCCGCTTTGCTGAGCGACATCGGGACCGATGCGATCTTTTTCAGGTCCTCGATGGTTCCCGCTACCCGATTCGAGCCTCTCGTGCTGCTGAGGTCCTTCAATGCCATGGTAAAGCCGAGACCGCCGGTCTCGTGATCCGACGTGACCAGAATCAAGGTTTCGCGCGGGTATTTCTTGTAGAATTCATATGCCATACCGACGGCCCGGTCGAACTCCCGATAGTCGTGGATGAGCGCGGCAATGTCGGTCAGATGTCCCGCGGTGTCGATGTTTTCGTTTTCAACAAAAAGCAAAAAACCCCGCTCGTTTCTCTCATGCAGGATACGAATGGCGGCGCGCGTCATCTCCGACAGCGAAGGCTCGGTTGACTTGTCGCGATCGATTTCAAAATTCATCTCTTTGAGACCGAAGAGTCCAAGCACTCTGCCGGACCGCGAATCCTGCAGCGTTTGCTTATCCGACGCGTAACGGTAACCCTTCTTCGCGAACGCTTCGATCAGATCGCGGTCGTCTTGTCGGGCGCTGCCGGGCCGGCCGCGCGGCAGGAATTGGTCCTTTCCGCCACCGAAAATGACGTCGGGTTCGAGCTCGAGATAGCGGTCGACGATCGCCCCGTAGTCCCTCCGATTGGGGACATGGCAGACGAAGGCGGCCGGGCTGGCATCGTACACCGGCGCGTTCGTGACCAGTCCGATGCGCATGCCGCCCTCTTTGGCGAGTTCCATGACGGTCTTGGTCACGGTGCCGTCGGCGCACACGCCGAGCGCGCCGTTGTTGGCCTTGCATCCGACCGCCAGCGCGGTTGCGGCCGCCGCCGAATCGGTCGACAGGGAATCGCCGGCATGCGTGGTCATGACGCCCATCATGCCTTCGCGCAAGAGGTGATCGACGATCACCATGCCCTCATCGTGGAGTAAGCGATTGTATTGTCGCGTGATCTCGAGATGCGGAATACCGCCGCCGTCGGCAAGAAAAAGAAAAATGTACTTCGGCCCGCCGCCACTCGCCGCTCGGTTCGCGGTCGCGCCGGTTGAAACCGCGACCCAGTGCGCGAGCCAGGCGAACAGCGCGACGGCGAAGAGAGCAGTGTAATACGGCATGGCGCGATTTCTCATTTTGCCCTCAGCTTGTGACATAGATCCCACATCCGGTGCGACCGCTCCGCCCGGCGACGCAGCGTGCACGTCACGATCGGAGCCGGCGATACTCCAGCCAGAGAGACAGGCCGATATAGTAGGCGGGAAAGAGCAGCGATGCAAACACGAGCGCGCGCGGCGGCGTCGGCAGCATGTAAATGATCAGCAGCAGGGCGAGTCCCCAGAGAATGGCCAGGCCGTTCGTCAACATCGGGAAGTGCCGCGTCCGGCTCGGGTAGACGTACCGAATCGGCACAAACACCAGCACCGAGAGGAGGATGATGATGAACGCGTTCAGCCAGGGAGGCGTTGCGAGAACGTAGAGGTAAAGCGCGACGATGTTCCAGTAGGAGGGAAACCCGAGAAAGAAGTTGTCCGCGGTTTTCGCCTCTTTCTGGCAGAAGCCGTAGGCGCTCGCGATCAGCGGCAGCGAGGCGAGCCAGAGAGCGTCCTCGGGGGGGAGCAGATTGGCGCGCACGACCAGCAGTGACGGCACGACGACATAGTTCGCGTAATCGACGATGTCTTCGAGCCGGTCGCCGTCGAACTGAGGCAGCCTTTCCTTGACTCGCGCCGCGCGCGCGAACGTGCCGTCGCTCGCGTCGATCGCAACCGCCGCCATCATGACCCAAAACGCTTCACGAAATCGTCCGTCTTCGATCAACAGCATCGCCACGAAGGCAGCAACCGCGCCCAGAGCCGTGTAGAAATGAACCAACCAGGCGAAGACGAAGGGCAGGATCATTCACAAGCTCAAGTGACCGAAGCGGCGAAACTGGGACGTGCCTTGAGCCGGGCGATCCAGGCGAGACAGTTCTTGTACTTGGGATCGAGCTGGATCTGCAGGCGCTCGATCAAGTCGAGGTTCGGCATGAACGCGATATCACCGAGACTGAAAGTGCCGGCAACGTATTCGCGTCCCGTCAACTCGGCCTCGAGCCGATCGAAGCACTTCATGATCTCTGCCCGGGCGTACTCGATGATCCGGGCATCACGTTCGGCTTCCGGCTTTCTCAGCTCGCGTCCGAGTTGGACGCATGCCGGGTTGAAGTGGCTGTCGCGCAAATCCTCCATCAGCCGGGCGCGCGCGCGCCCTTCCGAGTCGGGGCGGTTTTCCGAAGTCAGCGGCATCAAAGCGGGATAAGGATACTCGTCTTCCAGGTACTCGTTAATGATCGTGGAGTCGTAAATGACGAAGCCTTCGTCATCGAGAGCCGGAACCTGACCGAAGGGATTGATCTTCAAATACTCCGGACTCTTCTGCTCCCGTTTGGTGAGATCGATAGTGATACGTTCGAACTCCAAACCCTTTTCGATCAGTGCGATCCTCACTTTGCGCGAATTCGTGGAAGGACCGAACGTGTAGAGTTTGATCATCAGCCTGTTTCCTCCTGGGCTCCTTATGCTACCACAAGGAAGTTACAACCGCTATCTTTTTCCCTAGAAAACGCGCATTTTCGTCGCTTCTCGCAAGCAACGGATTGAATGGCGCGTCACTGAATCAGGCTAGGGGCGCGTGCTTAGAACCGCTTTGACAGAGACAGGCTGGGATTGGCGGAGCACGGCGATCTCCACTTCTTCGCCCGGCATTCTTCCCTGCAGCTGGACGGTCAGATCGTCGATGGTTCGAACCTCCGAGCCGGCGAAACCAACGATGACGTCGCCTTCGCGGAGACCGGCGAGCGCCGCGGGGCTGCCACCGGCCACGCCGGCGAGGCGTACTCCCGGAAGTGAACTCTCGTAGTCCGGAATGGTCCCGAGATAGACGTTGAAACCGCCAACGTCGATTCCGCTGGCGGCCCCGGGCACGCTCACGAACTCAAGCGGGTCGCGCGTTGCCGCGATCCGCTCGGCCACCGCGAAAACCAGGTCGGTTATTTTCGCCATACCGTCAAGGTTGAGCTTTTCCCAGGTGTCGGTTGGCCGATGGTAGTCCTCGTGCAGCCCGGTAAAAAAATGCAACACGGGAATGCGCCTCGCGTAAAACGACATATGATCGCTGCGGCCGATGCCGTCGGATTGGCGCACCTCGAGCCCAAGCGGGCGCGCGGCATCGAGCACGATCGCGGGAAACGTGCGGGCCGAGCCCGTTCCGAACACAGTGACACGATTCCCGCGCAAGCGTCCGACCATATCCAGGTTGATCATAGCCCTGGTCTTATCGAGCGGGAACGCGGGACGATTGACGTAATGGCGCGAGCCGAAAAGACCCAGTTCCTCGGCGGAGAATGCGGCGAGAACGACCGCGCGCGGCAGTTTAACAGCGCCGAGTCGCCGGGCGAGCTCGAGCAACACCGCTACGCCCGAAGCGTTGTCGTCGGCGCCGTAATGGATCTGTCCCGTGCTGCTCGAGTCGCGCGCGCCGAACTGACCGCGGCCGATGTGATCGTAATGCGCGCCGATCACGATCGCTTCTCCACTGTGCTTCGCATCGTACCCGGGGGCGACCGCGATCACGTTCGCCGTCCGCCGACGCACTGCTTCCAAAGTCACCGTGAGGGAAATGCTCGCGCCGGGTAGGGGCATCGAGCCGGGCTTTTCGAATCGATCGATCCTCTCTCTCAGGGCGGCGACGGAAACGCCGTAGGGCGCGAGCCATCGATCGACCACGCTTCGTTTTACCTGGGCGGCCACGATGCGGTTTTCCGAACGCCAGAGGCTGCTTCCGATCGGGACCAGCTCGCCGCGTTCATCGTCGGCATGCGCATCCACCAAAATCATCCCGGC
>DATMBL010000197.1:0-21201 GCA_035559295.1 Candidatus Eiseniibacteriota bacterium | reverse complement strand
CGCCGCCGCCGCGGTATCGACGAGGCGTGATGGCGAAGTATGCCAAACTCGTTTCTTCGGCCGCCGAAGGCGCCGTAACCCACTAGTCGAGGAGGGTTCGCTCATGACCGACTGGACCGTCTGGGCAACGTTTCTTGCGCTTGGCACCGGCATTGCGGTCGTCGCGACGTATCTCATTTGCCGCGCGCGCATCGAGCAGACCTACGCGCGCATCATCGTGCTCGAGCGGGAGATCGCCCTGGCTCGCCTGCGCGAAGAAGCGAACGAAAAGAAACTGACGAAGATCCTGGAGGCGGTGACGGCGTTAAGGGAAGCGAACGACCTCCAGCTTTCCCAGCTGAAGGCGCGGCTCGACGCGCTCTTGGCTGAAGTGGCGTCCGACTCGCGCCGCTCGGCCGCCTGATGGAGATCAAGCCGGCTTTCGAAGCGCCGCCGCAGGTAAAAAGAGAAGATTGACCGCAGAGCGCAGAGTTCGCAGAGGCAAGAACTGGCTCGGGCAGAGAACGCAAAGAAAGGCTCCACCACAGAGAGCACGAAGTTCACGAAGGAATTCAAAGAAAAAGTTGTTTAACCTTCGTGGTCTTCGTGTCCTTCGTGGTGCAGAATTCGAGTTGGCTTGCGCTCCTTAGCCCTTGGCGTACTTGGCGCGAGAGATTTCATCTCTTCCACGGGCAAGCGGATGGAGTGAAAACCAGAAGTCTGGAACGACTGGAACGGAGCGCAGCGGTTGAACGGCTGGAACCGGCAAACAGCCGTTGTCATGGATACGGGTGATCGAGCGCCGCTTGTTTCATCTGCGCCTGGAGATCGACCATCGTGAGCGCGCAGTACTCGATGCTGTAACCCGTGCGGCATTCCACCCGCTCCTGAAGCGCTCGGGTAAGAACCTCGCGATTGAACGCGCCGTGGCCCATGACCTCTTCGGCGCTTTCGCCGAGCCGGTGCGTGTCCATGTCGGCTTCTTCGTGGGTCGAGAAGTAAACCGCCTGTTGTTGGGTGAAGCCGTAGTGTTCGGTGAGCGCCTTGTACCATTCTCCCGACCAGTGGGACAGCGACTCTTCGAAGACGTGCAAACCCCATAGCTCGACGATCGAGCCGTCGAGGAAGATCTTGTGGCAGAAGTCGTTGATCGCGCGCGCGGCCGGCAGGTACGGATCCTCCAGCACCTCCTTACGGCTGAGGCCCATCGCTTGCGCGGTTTCGAGCAGGACAAGAACATGGCCGGGCGGTTTGGGCGAGATCAATTCGTCCGCGATCTTGGCGCAAAAAGGTCCGAGGAGATCGAAGTGACGCACGAAAAACGGCAGGTGCGTGTAATAGGACACCGCGTTGAGCGCGTTTACCTCCAGAGAAAAATGGCCCCAGTTGCGGAAGAACTGCCGAATCACCGGCATCGGCAGGCTTCCCTCCCGCAGCCGGGTCATGAACGGCCCTCGGTGGATCTTTTCGTGCCACGCTTTATAGAGCTGATTGTAAAGGCCGTCGACGTACGCCTTCGCCTCGGCTTCGCTCAACTTGTCTCCGGGCCCGATCTCCCGTGCGATACTCACGTCTCCTCCCGCGCGCTCGATTCAGTCTTCGCCTAACACCCACCCCCTACCTTGTCAAGTTTGCGCCGGCGAGGGAAGCGAGGATCTCGGGCGAGCGTCCAACGAAGCCGTTTGCGCGCACCGTTGAACACCACGGCGCGCCTGCGCTAACATCCGAGTGATGGCAACGGCTCCGACCAAATCTCTGGAGACCTTCCCCAATCCGCGGCCGGGTCGCGACTATGAGATCAGCATGGAGTGCCCGGAATTCACCTGCGTTTGCCCGCGGACCGGGCAGCCCGATTTCGCCACGATTCGAATCCGCTACGTCCCCGACCGTTTCTGCCTCGAGCTCAAGTCGATCAAGCTCTACCTCTGGTCGTTTCGTAACGAAGGCGCCTTTCACGAGGACGTCGTGAATCGGATTTTAGACGACCTCGTCAAAGCTTGCGCGCCGAAACAAATGACCGTCGCCGGCGACTTCAATATCCGTGGCGGCATTCACACCGTAGTTACCGCCGAATACCGCGCGGCCTAAAATTTTTCTTGCTTTTTGTCGCCTTTGCTCCTATATGGTGGTGGGCGCTCCTCCTCGCCCCGAATTCCCGCGCGCTCGAAAACTCGATGGCCGCTCTCGAAGACAACCTCCGCAAAGTTCCGCCGCAGAATCTCGAAGCCGAATCGTCCGTGCTCGGCGGCATCCTGCTCGAAAACGATGCGATCAACCAGGTGCTGGAATTGCTCCGGCCTGAAGACTTCTACCGCGAATCTCATCGGAAGATCTTCCGCGCCATGATCGAGCTGACCGATCGCAGCGAGCCCGTGGACCTGATTACGTTGAGCGATTGCCTCAAGAGCCGGGGAGAAATCGAAGCGGTCGGCGGCGCCGCGTATTTGGCTTCGCTCGCCGATTTCGTTCCGACGGCGGCCAATATCGGCTACTATGCCCGGATCGTTAGGGAAAAATCGATCCTGCGCAGCTTGATCAACGCGGCGACCGAGATCGCAACGCGCGGCTACGAAGAACAGAGCAACGTCGAAGAATTCCTCGACATCGCCGAAAAGGTGATCTTCGATATCTCGGAAAAGAAGATCAAGGCATCATTCGTCGCGGTCGGCGATATGATCAAGGACACGCTGAAGGCGGTCGAAAAGCTTTACGAGCGCAAGGAGTTGGTGACCGGCGTGCCCACCGGCTACGACGACCTCGACCGCCTGACCGCCGGCCTGCAGCCGGCGGACCTGATCGTGGTCGCCGGCAGGCCGAGCATGGGCAAGACGGCTTTCAGCTTGAATATCGCGGCCCACGCGGCGTTTCACGGCATCGGCGTTGCGGTATTTTCGCTGGAAATGGCCAAGGAGCAGCTCGTCTTGCGCATGCTTTGCTCCGAGGCGCGGGTGGACAATTCGAAGATGCGCTCCGGTTATTTGGGCGAGCGGGATTTCCCGAAGCTCGCGACGGCGGCCGGGCGGTTGCACGAGGCGCCGATTTATATCGATGATACGCCGGCGATCAGCGTTCTCGAGTTGCGCGCCAAGGCGCGGCGTCTGGTGCGCGATCGGAGCAAGAAGGTGGGGCTGATCGTCGTCGATTACCTGCAGCTCATGCGCGGCATGGGCACCGCGAGCAACCGCGAGCAGGAGATCTCGGAGATCTCGCGCTCGCTCAAAGCGCTCGCCAAGGAGTTGAACGTGCCCGTGATCGCGATCTCGCAATTGAACCGTCGGGTTGAAGATCGCGGCGACAAACGCCCGATGATGTCCGATCTCCGCGAATCGGGAGCGATCGAACAGGACGCCGACGTGATCCTGTTCATCTACCGCGAAGAGGTGTACAACCCCAAAACCGAGAACAAGGGCGTCGCCGAAGTGATCGTCGCAAAACAGCGAAACGGGCCGACCGACACGATCAACTTGACGTTTTTGAGCGAGTACACGCGCTTCGAGAATTACACCGAACGCGAAGAGTTCGACTATGACGAAGCGGATGAGACAGGGTAGAGCGAGGGAGCACGGAGAAGTAGAATTGTTCAATAGTTCAAACGTTCAAACCGTTCAATCCGATTAGAAACAACACAGAAGACATTTGGGCCGTTTGAACGGCTTGAACTGCCTGAACGGAGCGCAGCGCTTGAACGGCTTGAGCCTACGGCCTACTTCAGAGGCCTAGTCCTGACGAAGTTCACCATCTTCAAACTCATCACCACCTCGCGATCTTGATTGAGCACCTCGATAAACGACCGGACGATGCCCCGATCGGGCCTGCTTTCCGAGCGCCGGGTTTCGAGGACCGTAACCCGCACCGACAGCTCGTCTCCCGGGAAGACCGGCTTCACCCAACGGAGCTCGTCGCAGCCCGGCGAACCCAGATTGGCCACTCTCGAGAGGTAGTGCTCCGTGTAGAGCCGCATCATCAAGCCGGCCGTGTGCCAGCCGCTGGCGATCAACTTGCCGTAGATGCTGTCCTTCGCCGCTTCCGGATCGATATGGTAGGGTAGGGGAACGAAGCGCCTGCCAAACGCGAGGACTTCTTCCTCTTCAACCGCAATCGAGCCGAATTCGTGAACGGCGCCGGCCACATAGTCTTCAAAGTAGCGATTTTCGGGTGGGACCGTGAAGTTGGATCGGTTCATGCTCTCCCTCGGATCAGTCCTCTTCCCTGAGGAGGAGGACGAAGAATGTCGATGCAGGATGCGTGCGACTTTTGCCGCCGGATCGGCGGCGCGAAGAACATCGCTGATAATCGCCGCCGAATCCGCTCCCGCGCTCCATACGTCCGCGACGTTGTCTTCGGTGATGCCGCCGATCGCTACGATCGGGACGCGCACGCGCGCGCGCACCGCGCGCAACATCCCGAGTCCGCGGGCCGAATAGCCGGTCTCCTTGGTCGAGGTGCCGAATACGGGACCGAACCCGATGTAGTCGGCGCCTCCGGCTTCCGCCGCGATCGCCTGTTCTTCGTCGTGGGTGGAAATCCCGATGATCTTCGCGCCCATGAGCTTGCGCGCGGCTGCCAGCGTGAGATCTTCCTGCCCCAGGTGAACGCCGTCGGCGTCGCAGGCGAGCGCGATATCGGCGCGGTCGTTGATGATGAGGCGACAACCGGCCGCGCGCGTAATGGCGCGGCTTGCGACGGCGAGCCGAAAGAACTCCGCCGCGGTGGCGGACTTGACCCGGAGTTGAAGAATCCGAACGCCTGCGCGCGTGAGTTCCCGAACCGCGGTCTCAGGAGCACGGCTGCCGACGTGCTCGGGATCGACGACGGCGTAAAACGGCGGGAGTGTGAGCGTGACCATGCGGTCTTTCCTTCTTCACTCGGGATGACGGTATCACGGCAATGCATGCCGGGTGCCGTACTGGCTCATCAAGTTGAGGTACGCTTCCAGCTCCCGGCTCACCGAGCGATTCTAATCCCCGTCCTTTTTCACCGCGATCCGGAGATCGCCGATCTTTTTTCGCAACGTATTGCGATTGATGCCGAGGATCTGCGCCGCGCGGATCTGATTGCCGCGGGTTTTTTTGAGCGTGAGCTCGATCAACGGCCGCTCGACGCGCTCGATCACGAGCGAGTAGAGGTTGTCGATATCGACGCCCTGGGTTCGCCGAAAATAGTCTTCGAGCTTGCGGTGGATGACCTCTTCGAGCGACAGCTCGTCGACTTCGAGCCGGCCCGGCGCCTGCCGGTTCTGCAGCGTGAAGTCCTTGGGAAACAGAATCGGCCCCGGGGAAAGCGCGGCCGCGCGCACCAGAGCGTTTTCCAGCTCGCGCACGTTGCCCGGCCAGGCGTATTCTTCCAAAAGCTTCTGCGCTTCGGGCGAAACGCCGGATACCTGAATGCCCATCTCGCGGTTGATCTTTTCTATGAAGTAATTGATCAGGAGCGGGATATCGCCGCGCCGCTCGCGTAGCGGCGGCAAATGGATCGGTATCACCTTGAGCCGGAAGTAGAGATCTTCGCGAAAGCGCTTTTCCCTGACCGCCTTTTCCAGGTCCTGGTTCGTTGCCGCCACGATTCGGACGTTCGCCTCCAGGACGGTCGTGCCGCCCACGCGGCTGTATTCGCGTTCCTGCAGGACCCTCAAGAGTTTGGTTTGCAGCTCCAGGGGAATATCGCCGACCTCGTCGAGAAAGAGCGTTCCGCCTTCCGCCAACTCGAACTTGCCGATGCGCCGATCGAGCGCTCCGGTGAAGGCGCCCTTTTCGTGGCCGAACAGCTCGCTTTCCAGCAGCTCGCGAGGAATCGCAGCGCAATTGACCGCGACAAACGGCCGGTTCCAGCGGGAGGAGTTGTAATGGATCGTTTTGGCCACCAGCTCTTTGCCCGTGCCGCTTTCCCCTTGGATCAAGATCGTCGCGCCGGTGTCCGCGACCTGCCCGATGGTCTTGTAGATCTTCTGCATGCTCGAGCTGCTGCCGATGATGTTGACCCCGGGCTCGAAGCGCTTCTTGACCTCTTCCTTGAGCTCGCGGAAATCGCGCGTCAATTTGCGCGTGTCGATGGCTCGCTTGACGAGCAGCAGGACCTCTTCGAGATCGAACGGCTTCGTGATGTAGTCGAACGCGCCGTTTTTCATCGCGCCGATCGCGTTGCGCATCGTGTTTTGCGCCGTCATGACGATCATCGACGTGTCGGCACCCGCTTGCTTCGATTCCTCGAGCAGCGTGAGGCCGTCGATATCGGGGAGCCGGATGTCCAGCAGGGCGACGTCGAAATTGGTTTCGCTCAGGCACTGCCGCGCCGCCGCGCCGGTGGCGACGGCTTGGACCCAGTAGCCTTCGTCCTCGAGCGCCTTCTTTAGAACGAAGCGCAGCGAGTCTTCGTCCTCGACGACAAGAATCTTTCCGAGCTCCATAGGCTTAGTCGGCGACGATGAGCGAAACGCTGAAGATCGCGCCCCCGCCCTCCCGGTTGCGCACGCGAATCAAACCGCCGTGCTCCTTGATGATGCCGTAACAGACCGCCAGCCCAAGACCGTTCCCGCTGTTTTTCGTGGTGAAATAGGGAGAGAAGATGTGCGGCAAGACCTCTTCCCCGATCCCCCTCCCTTGATCCTCAACGTCGACCCAAATCAGCCGGCTCCGGTTATCGCCCGCGGCGCGGATGTGGAAGTCGTGTTCGATTCGGGTGGTGATCGTGAGCGCGCCGCCTTCGGGCATCGCCTCGAAGGCGTTCTTGACCAGGTTGAGAAACACCTGCGTTAACCGCGCTTTGTCGCCGCGGATCGGCGGTAGGCTCGGGTCGAAGCGCTTGACGACGGTTTTGTTCTGCCGCTCGGTCGCTTGATCCTCGACCATGAGAACGTGCTCGAGGATCTCATGGATGTTGAGCGGAGCGAAGTCGAGTCTTACGGGGCGGTTGAGATCGAGCAGTTGCTCGATCAGGCGATTGACGCGATCGACCTCGCGGACCATGATCTCGGTGTACGGGGCGAGCGGCGAGTTTTCCGCCAGAGCGCGGCGCAGCATCTGTGCGGCGCCTTTGATGCCGCCGAGCGGATTGCGGATCTCGTGCGCTAGGCCGGCGGCGATCGTGCCCACCATCGCCAGCCGGTCCGCCCGTTTGCGGTCTTCTTCCAACTCCTTGCGGTAGCTCAGATTGCGCAGCAAAAGAACGTTGCCGAGAAAACTCCCGGCGCCGTCCTGTAACGGCGAAGCCGTCACGGCAACGGGGACCTTTCGGCCGTGGCGGCTCGAGAGATCGCCTTCGCCGCGCACGCTTTCATGCGCCGGAGGCCCGCTTTTGCGCAGCAGCTCGATCAGCCAGGGATCGCGCCGGAAAAGGAGACCAAAAGGCTGTTGGAGGGCGCGGCGCGCCGAAACTTCGGTCAAGATCTCCGCGGCTTCGTTGAAGAAAACGACTGCGCCCCGGAGATCGACTGTGATTACGCCATCCTCCAGGCTGGTAAGCACCTGCTTCCAAGGAAAGTCAGCGCCTACCTCGCCCGGGCGCGGCTTCATCGTTTTCATGTGATCCAGGTCGGCTAAGGCGCGAGAATCATAGCAAATAAGAACCGGCTGTAAAACGTTGCGAGCTTGCATTGGCATGAGCCGCTGTGGTAGAAAAATCCTACACTTTCGGAGTTTCTACCAAAGTGGGCTTTGCCCGCTTTTTTTGTTTGGGGAACGGAACTTGGCGGACAGGACCGAAGCGACAGTGGCGCGTGTGTGGGAATTGGCCGAGCCTTTGGCTGCGCTCGAGGGCATGGAGATCGTCGACATCGAGCTGCGCGGGGAAGGCACTCGGAGGGCCAAGGTGCTGCGGCTTTACTTGGACAAGCCGGGAGGAGCCGACGTCGAGTCGCTCACCCGGGTAAGCCGGGAGTTGGGCGAGATCCTCGACGCGCGCGACCCGATCGAAGGAGCCTATACCCTCGAGGTTTCCTCTCCCGGGATCAATCGACCGCTTAAAAAGCCGGAACATTTCAGCCGGTTCGTGGGAAAGCGCGTGCGGGTGCGGACGCGCGAGATGATCGAGGGCAGACGGTCTTTTTTGGGGATTCTCCAGGCGGTTTCCGAACACCAGATCGCTTTGGAGCAGGACGGCAAACGCTACGAGATCCCGTTTTCCGCGATCGAAAGGTCCAACTACGAACATGATTGGAGCGCCTAATATGCAGCAAGATCTGAACCGCGTGATCGAGCAGGTGAGCAAGGAGAAAGGGATCGATAAAACGATCCTGATCAGCGCGTTGGAAAACGCGATGGTTTCTGCCGCGCGGAAGACCTTTGGCCACCAGCGAAAAATCGAAGCCCAGTTCAACCCCGAAATCGGCGAGGTCGAGCTGTTCGAGGCGAAGACCGTCGTGGAAACGGTTTCCGACCCGGCCGTGGAAATAACGCTCGAAGAGGCGCGGGAAACGCTCGATCCGGAGGCTCAGGTCGGGGACGAACTTCTATGCAAACTCGACTCGAGCGCCTTCGGCCGGATCGCGGCGCAAGCCGCCAAGCAAAACATCGTCCAACGGGTCCGCGATGCCGAGCGTGAAATCATCTACAACGAATTCAAGGGCCGCGAAGGGCAGCTCGTAAACGGCATCGTCCAGCGCTTCGAGAAACGCAACATCATCGTGAATCTCGGGCGCACCGACGCGATCCTCCCGGAAAAAGAACAGGTGCCGCGCGAGCGTTACCGGCAGGGAGACCGGATTCGCGCCTATATCGTAAGTGTCGACATGACGAGCCGCGGCCCCCAGATCGTGCTGTCGCGCACGCATCCCGGGATGCTGATCAAACTCTTCGAGCAGGAGGTGCCCGAGATCTACGAGGGCATCGTGGAAGTGAAAGGCGCGGCGCGCGAGCCCGGAGGCCGGGCCAAGATCGCCGTGGTTTCCAACGATCCCGACGTGGATCCCGTGGGCGCTTGCGTCGGCATGAAAGGGACCCGCGTCCAGGCGGTCGTGCAGGAGCTCCGCGGTGAAAAGATCGACATCGTGCACTGGACCCCGGATCAGGCCGAGTATGTATGCCGGGCCCTGGCGCCGGCCAAAGTCGCCAAGATCATCATCGATGACGACGAGCATAGCATGGAGGTCGTGGTTCCCGATGATCAGCTGTCGCTCGCGATCGGCAAAAAGGGACAAAACGTCCGCCTCGCCTCGCGGCTCACGGGGTGGCGGATCGACGTAAGAAGCGAGGCGGAGGCGGAAGAGGAGACGCGCCGGGCGCGACAGTCGATCAGCGCGATTCCCGGTATCAACGACTTCGTCGTCGAGTTGCTTTACCAAGCCGGCTTCAAGTCGGCGGAAGAGATCGCCGACAGCGAGCTGGAAGAGATTCAAAGCGTCGAAGGGATCAGCAGCGATCGGGCCGAGGCGCTGCACAAATCGGCGAAAGAATACGTCGCGGAAAAGCGGCGCCGGGAGGAAGAGGAACGGGCCAGGGCGCAAGAGGAAGCCGAGTCGGCGGCTGCCGCGCCCGCGGCGGAGGCGCCGCTCGATTCGGAAGAAGCCCCGATCAAGGAGGCGCAAGAGCCATAAAGCGATGCACGCCCGCCAGAGATCCCTGTGATCGCGCTTGGTAAACGGGAAAACGGGGGACTTGCCGGGCGGATGGTGAATCGGAGCCGGAAGCGAAATGGCGCGCCGCGCTTACGAGCCGGAACGCACGTGTCTCGGATGCGGCCGCAAGGATAAACAGGCGCGTTTGATCCGGGTGGCCGTTAGCCGGGAAGGAGCGCTGAAAGTCGACCGTTTCAGCGGCCGAGGCGGTTACCTCCACTCGGCGCGTGGCTGCTGGGAAGATTTTGTCAAACGAAAGAGCCACTTCCGGGCGTTTCGAGCGGACATCAGCAGGAGCGCGAGGGAAAAGCTGATCGAAGAGCTGAGCGAGAAATACAGGGAGTAGTGAACGATGGGAAAAATGCGAGTGCACTTATTGGCCAAGGAACTCGGAGTGGACACGAAGGAGTTTCTTGTCCAGCTCGAGAAGCTGGGCTTGAAAGGGCGAAAAGCGCAGAGTTCGTTGGAGGACGAAGAAGTCGCCCGTATTCGAGCGGCCTTGGCCGGGCCGCAAAAGCCTCAGGTGCACATCGGAGAAGAGAAAGTCGTCGCCGACCGCGTGGTGCGGGCCGAAGACGAGACCGCGGGCGAAGTGCAAGCCAGAGAAACGGTGGTCGAGCGGCGTGTGGGCGCGAACGTGATTCGCCGGCGCACGAGCCGGACCGAAGTGGTGACACCGCGCCCCGAAACGCCTCAGCCCCAGGTTCAGCCGGCCGCTCCCGCCGCCGCAGCGGCCCCGGCCGCGGAATCCGACGCGGCGCAAGTCGAGCCCTTCTTCGAAGAAGTGCCGCCGATCTCGTTCCCCGACTTCGAAACTACGATCGAAGAACCTTCCCGCACAAACGGAGAAGTGCCGGCGGAAGCGGAGGCCGCGCCTTCGGCCGCTCCGGCGGAGCCGGAACCGTCTCGGACCGAACCGGAGCCGGAACCGCCGCCGGCGGCCGCAGCGAAACCGGCAACCGCGGCGGAGCCGCCGCGAGGGGCACGGGTTCTCGGCCGAATCGATCTCAAACGCACGGTTCAACCGCCGCCTGCGCCCGTGCGCCGGCCGGTTGGTGTCACCGGCGTGCCGGAGGCGGCCAGGCCGTCGCGCGACGGCGAGGCGGAAAAGGCGCCGGGCGCCGAAGGGGAAAAGCCGGCGAAGCCGGGGCGGCATAAAAAGCGCGTGGTCAAAAAGCAGGACGTGCTCGACTTCCGCGAAAGGGACTTGCGCGCGGGCCGCATCCCGAAGAAGAAAAAGGCCCTTCCCGGCAAGGAACAGAAAAAGACCGAGATCACGATCCCGCGGGCGAGTAAGCGCGTGATCAAGATTTCGGAGGTGATTACCGTCGGCGATCTCGCCCGTGAGATGGGGGTCAAAGCCGGCGAGGTGATCAAGAAGTTGATGAGCATGGGCATGATGGCCACCATCAACCAGGTGCTCGACTCCGATACCGCAACGCTCGTGGCTGCCGAGTTCGACCATCAGGTGGAAAACGTCGCGTTCGACGCCGAAAGCGCGCTCGAGCTCGAACACCAGGTTGGAGAGCAAGAGGGCGCGCTCGTTCCCCGGCCGCCGGTGGTGACGATCATGGGTCACGTCGATCACGGCAAGACTTCGCTCCTCGACGCGATTCGGAGCACGAACGTCACCGCGCAGGAGCACGGAGGCATTACGCAACATATCGGCGCTTACCATGTCCAGGTGGACGGGCGGAGCGTGACCTTTCTCGACACGCCGGGACATGAAGCGTTCACCGCCATGCGCGCGCGCGGCGCCAAGGTGACCGATATCGTCGTGCTCGTGGTCGCGGCCGACGACGGTGTCATGCCGCAGACGGTGGAAGCGATCAATCACGCGCGTGCCGCCGAAGTGCCGATTATCGTCGCCGTCAACAAGATCGACAGGCCGGACGCCAACATCGAGCGCGTAAAGCGCGGGCTCGCCGAGTACGGGCTCGTGTCCGAAGACTGGGGCGGCGACACCGTGTTCGCGCCGGTCTCGGCGAAGACGCACGAAGGCATCCCGCATCTGCTCGAGATGCTGTTGCTCCAAGCCGATCTCTTGGAGTTGAAGGCGAATCCCAACAAGCTCGCGCGGGGCACGATCGTCGAGGCGAAGCTCGACCGCGGCCGGGGTCCGGTGGCAACGGTTTTGGTGCAGGAGGGGACGCTGCGCGTTGGCGACGCGTTCGTCTGCGGCGTGTTCCACGGCAAGGTTCGGGCGATGATCGACGATCGCGGCCGCAAAGTCGAGCAGGCGCCGCCCTCGCTTCCCGTCGAGATTCTTGGCCTTCAAGGGGTGCCCCAGGCCGGCGACTCGTTCGTCGCGGTGGCGGACGAGGCGAAGGCGAGGCAAGTTGCCGAGTACCGCCAGAGCAAGCAGCGCGAGACCGAACTGGTCAAGTCGAGCAAGGTATCGCTCGAGGAACTCTACGACCAGATCAAGGCGGGCGATGTGAAGGAACTCCGCGTGGTTCTGAAAGCGGACGTCCAGGGCTCGGTCGAAGCGCTGACCGACGCGCTCGGACGTCTCTCGTCCGAAGAGGTGAAACTCCGGGTGATCCATGGATCGGTGGGCGGCATCACCGAGAGCGATATCCTGCTCGCCGCGGCTTCCAATGCCATCGTCATCGGTTTCAACGTGCGCCCGGAATCGAAAGCCGCGGCGCTAGCCTCTCATGAAGGCGTGGATGTTCGGCTTTACACGATCATCTACGAGGCGGTCGCGGACGTGCGCGCTGCAATGGAAGGCATGCTCGAGCCGACGTATCGCGAGCAAGTCCTCGGACGCGTCGAAGTACGGCAAATTTTCAATATCCAGGGCGTCGGAACGATCGCCGGTTGTTATGTGACGGAAGGGAAGATCCAACGCGGTAACTTGATCAGGCTCCTGCGCGACCAGGTCGTGGTCCACGAGGGCAAGCTCGGAAGTCTCAGACGCTTCAAAGACGACGTGCGGGAAGTCTCGTCGGGCTACGAGTGCGGTCTTTCGATCGAGGGTTATCAGGACGTCAAGCAGGGCGATGTCATCGAGGCCTACGAGCGCGTGCCGGTAATCCGCCGCGTGGCGCCCGCGCAAAGCGGTCGCGAGGCGCACGCCAGCCCGCGTTAGTCGGAGTTGTCCCGCGCCCGCCGGGAGCGGGAAAAGCGCAGAGATTGTCAGGTCCGGAGCTTGGCATCCTGAAGAAAACGAAGCCTTCTCCTGAATCGAAGTGAAGGAACTCATCTCAAAAGGGGAGGTCCTTCGGCTCCGCCCGGGGCGCTTCGCGGTGCTTCGCCGTCGGCTCAGAACCCCAGGTCGCCCGATTTTTATCTCGGGCCGCTAGACACCCGGAACGCGGAACCCGAAACTGTCTTGCGAGGTGAAGATGGGCATGGTGGTGGGGGTTCTCAAACTCAGCTTATTGCTGCCCGAAAATCACTCGTTGAAGGGTAAACGAGGCGTCCTGAAAAGCATCCAAGCGCGCGTCGCCAACCGCTTCAACGTCTCCGTCACCGAGTGCGACGATCAGGAGCTGTGGCAAAGCGCGGTTTTGGGCTTTGCCTCCGTCGGCAGCAGCCGTCCCGTGGTTGAAGCCACGCTGCAAAAGATCGTGGAGTGCGTGGACGGCATGGGCCTGGCTCAGGTTCGAGACAGCGCAACCGATTTTTTTCACTGCGGTTGACGTTCCCCGCAGTCACGGCGATCGCCCGGACTCCCGTATCGACCGCGCTTTCTCTCTTATGGAGTACCAACGCTCGGAAAGATTGGCGGAGCTGCTGCTCGAGCTCCTCTCGGAAATGCTTCGGAGAGAGCTCGGCGATCCAAGGATCGGCCCGGTCACGTTGACTGGAGCGAAGGTCAGCAAAGATCTGCGCCACGCGCGCATCTACTTCAACCTGCTCGGAGGAACCGGAGACCGCCAGGCGGCGCTTGCCGGTCTGAGGAGCGCGACCGGATTGATGCGCGCGAAACTCGCGAAGCAACTGAAACTCAAATTCGTTCCGGCCATCGAGTTCATTTATGACGAGACACAAGACGAGGCGCGCCGCATCGATGAACTGCTCCGCCGGACCAAAGGGTAGAGCTCACTCCCTCACGTCTATCGTCTGCCAGTCGGATGCCTCCTCTCCACGCGGGAGAAGGCAAGATGAGGGGCTGTGCCGATGAATGCGAGCGGCGTGCTGCTCATCGATAAACCCGAGGGACCCTCATCGGCTCAGGTCGTGCGTCGCGTCAAACGCATTCTCGGCGCGAAGCGAGTCGGCCATCTGGGTACTCTCGATCCGTTCGCTTCAGGCCTCCTGCCGTTGGGCATCAACGAAGGGACGAAGGTCGCGAGCGTGTTTCTCAACGGAATCAAGACTTACAGCGGCGCGATCGCGTTGGGAATCGAAACCGACACGCAAGACCTGACCGGCAGGGTGACGCAGGTGCGACCGATTCCGCCTTTCGGCGAGCCCGAGTTGCGGGCGCTGGAGGGACAATTCACGGGCGCGGTGCGGCAAGTGCCGCCGATGTTTTCCGCGTTGAAAAAAGAGGGCGTCCGTCTCTACGAGCTGGCGCGCCAGGGCAGGGAAATTCCGCGGGCCGCGCGCACCGTGCACATTTCAAATCTGCGACTACGGAAATCGGGCGCGGACGCAATCGAATTCGACGTCACGTGCTCGCGCGGCACTTACGTGCGAACGCTGGCTGCAGACTTGGGAAACGCGCTCGGGTGCGGCGCGCATCTCAAGCGTCTGAGGCGGATTGCGTGCGATCATCTCTCGCTCGAACAAGCGATCAGCCCCGACGAGGTCGAGCGCCTCAAAACCGAAAATCGTGTTCCGCTGATCGGGCTGGAAAGCGCCCTGAGTCACTTGCCGCTGGTGGTCTGGGACAGCCGCAAGGTCTTACGGCTGCGGCGCGGGCAGCAGCAGATGCTCAGCGATCTGCCCGCCCCGAGGGGTCCGGAACGTTTGATGCGTGTCCAGGATGAGAGCGACCGCCTGGTCGCGCTGGTCGAATGGAACGAGGAGTTCGGCAAGGGTCATTGGCAGCTCCTTCGCGTGTTTCAATGAATTTCCATGAAGCGTCTTCTCGAGGACCTCAAGGGAGTTGTGCAAGAAGAGCCGACGGCCGCTCCGGCGCGAATGACACCTTTTGGCCCGCTCCCGTTCCCCTGTGACGCCGTTGAGCGGCGTTGGGGCGAAATCTTGCCGTCGGTTGACATCGTCCTCGGGCGCGCCAATATTGACAGCCTTGCGCCGGATCAGATAGGTTGAACTCAGTCGGCGTCACAAGCCGACGGGCTCTCGACACGCACAGCGTTCCTCCCGCGGTCGCAAGCGGCGCGCAAAGAAAGGATAACGATTCGACTCATGGACACTGGATCCGTACCCTCCAATTCCCACATTCGCAATTGGGTCCGAGAAGTGGCGGCGCTTTGCCAGCCCGATGACGTCGTCTGGTGCGATGGCTCGGAAGAGGAGCGCGAGCGGCTCACGCGGGTGGCGTTAGAGGTCGGCGATCTCATGCCGCTCAACCAGGAAAAATTGCCGGGATGCTATCTCCACAGGAGCGCGCTCAACGACGTCGCGCGCACGGAAAACCTGACGTTCGTTTGTACTCCCGAAAAAGAGGAAGCCGGGCCGAACAACAACTGGATGGATCCGGCGGAATCCTACGATAAGTTGTCGAAGATTCTCGCGGGCGCGATGCGCGGCCGAACGATGTACGTGATCCCGTTTTTGATGGGGCCGCACGGCTCGGCCTTCAGCAAAGTCGGCGTTCAGGTGACCGATAGCGTTTACGTGGTTTTGAACATGCGCATGATGACGCGCATGGGCAAAATCGCCCTCGACCACCTCGGCGAATCCGGCGATTTTACGCGTTGCCTCCATTCCAAAGCCGATCTCAACATGGAGCGGAGGTTCATTTGTCACTATCCTCAGGATAATACGATCTGGAGCGTCGGGTCGGGGTACGGGGGAAACGCGCTTCTGGCGAAGAAATGTCTCGCCCTGCGGATCGCCAGCAAGCTCGGCCAGCAAGAAGGCTGGCTTGCCGAACACATGCTGATCGTCGGCGTGGAAAGCCCCGACGGCGAGATCCATTACATCTGCGGCGCGTTCCCGAGCGCCTGCGGCAAAACGAATCTCGCCATGCTCGTCCCGCCCGAAAGCATGTCCGGTTGGAAGATTCACACGGTTGGCGACGATATTTCTTGGTTGCGCGTCGGCGACGACGGCAGGCTTTGGGCGATCAATCCCGAAGCCGGGTTTTTCGGCGTGGCGCCGGGCACCGGTTCGAAGACCAACCCGAACGCGATGGCGATGATCCAGAAGGACACGATCTTCACCAACGTCGCCCTGCGCCCCGACGGAACGGTTTGGTGGGAGGGCCACGACGATCCGCCCCCGGAGAGCGCGCTCGACTGGCGCGGTAAACGATGGAGCCCGGAGAGCGGTCAGCCGGCCGCGCACCCGAACGCCCGTTTCACCGTATCCATCAAACAGTGCCCGACCTATTCGCCCGAATGGGAGAAGCCGCAGGGCGTGCCGATCAGCGCGATCCTTTTCGGAGCCAGGCGGCAGAAGCTCGTGCCGCTCGTATACGAGTCGTTCCACTGGCAACATGGAACATTTCTCGGCGCGACGCTGGCCTCGGAAACGACCGCCGCGGCAACCGGCGCGGTCGGCGTCGTGCGCCGCGACCCGATGGCGATGCTGCCGTTTTGCGGTTACAACATGGGCGATTACTGGGCTCACTGGCTTTCGATGCAGAAGCGCGCCACCAACCCGCCCAGGATCTTCCGCGTGAACTGGTTTCAGCGCAATGAAACTGGAAAATTCATCTGGCCGGGATTCGGCGAAAACCTGCGCGTGCTCCGATGGGTGATCGAGCGTTGCGAGGGCGCAGGCGAGGCCGATGAAACCGCTATCGGCTATGTGCCGAAACCTTCCGCGTTGAACGGCGGTCTCAAGATCTCGCGATCCGACCTGCAACGGCTGGTGAGCGTCGATCGCGAGGGCTGGCGGGCAAACCTCAAAAGCCAGGCGGAGTTCTTCGAAAAATTCGGCGATCACTTGCCCGCCGGGATCAAAGAAGAGCACGCCGCTCTGGAAAAACGGCTCAAAACCAAATAGCGAAGCGAGGGCTCATGGCACGCGGGCATCACGACGTGGGCGGGCTTGCCAGCGGTCCGATCGACCGAACCGAGCACCAGCTTTCGGACTGGGAGATTCTGGCCGACGCGATCAACCAAGCGCTCGGTGCGAAAGGCGTTCGCCGGACCGACGAGTTGCGCCGCGCCCGAGAGGAGATGGACTCGGAAGCTTACCGGAACATGAGTTACTACGAGCGCTGGATCGCGAGTCTGGAAACGATCCTCATCGAGAAGAAAATCCTCACGCGTGAGGAGATCGACCGGAAAACGGCGGAGCTGGAGAAGAAATGGGGCGAGCCCTGACCGTGCCCAACGCGAGATTCAAGCCCGGCGATCGCGTCCGCGTGCGGATGGAAGATCGCCCGGGTCACATCCGGACCCCGTGGTACATTCGCGGCAAGACCGGTTGGGTCGAGCGCGTGCATGGAGAATTTCTCAACCCGGAATCACTCGGCCACGGCGGCGACGGCTTACCCAAGCGACCGCTCTACCTGGTTGCTTTCGAACAACCGGAAGTGTGGGGAGCGTACGGCGCGCGCCGCGATAAGCTCCTGGTCGATATATACGAACACTGGCTCGATCCAGCTTGAGGAGATCCAATGGCTAAAGCGCACGACGAAGACACGCACGAACACCCGAAACACGAGCTCAGCCCGATTGCCAAGCGGGTGTATGCGATTCGCGAGCTGCTGCTGGAAAAGGGCGTGCTTACCGAAGACGATATACGACGCCAGATCGAATATCAGGAGGCGCGCTCGCCGGCGAACGGAGCCAAGCTCGTCGCCCGCGCCTGGGTCGATCCGGCGTTCAAAGAGCGATTGATCGAAGATCCGAAGGCGGCATGCGCCGAGATGGGTATCGACGCGACCAGCATCAACGAGTTCGTCGTGCTCGAGAACACCGAAAAAGTCCGGCACATGGTCGTGTGCACGCTGTGCTCGTGTTATCCGCGGCCGATCCTCGGCCGTCCGCCCGACTGGTACAAGAGCTTCAATTACCGCAAGCGCGCCGTCAACGACCCGCGCGGCGTGATGCGTGAATTCGGCACGGTCGTGCCCGATGACGTCGAGGTGCGGGTGCACGACAGCACCGCCGATATTCGCTATTTGGTCTTGCCGCTTCGGCCGCGCGGCACCGAAGGTCTGAGCGAGGCGGAACTCGCGCGGCTTGTGACGCGCGACAGCCTCATCGGCGTCACCGACCCGCTCGCGGCACCGCCGGCCTAAGCGCGCAAGCGCGCGCGGTGTTCCACCGCTCCGCTCGGCTCAACTCGCTAAGATCTCACCACAGAGGGCACGAAGGAGAAGTCTCCCTGATCCCAATGCCTAACACCGGATCCCAACACCGAATTTGCTTTTTTAGCACACTGCCCTTACCCTTTCACTGCGCGCGATTCACATCAACGGAGAGACAGCTCGGTGCGAGCGATCAGCAATTCCAACCTTCTCAGAACCATCGGCCAAGATCTCGAAATGCGTGACATCAAAGCGTTTGTGATTAGTCGCGAGGGCGATCGTTTCACCGTTAAAGGCAGTTATCAAAAGCCTCCATGCGCGACTCCGATCACGATCGAGTACACATTGAGGGAATTGCAGGATCTCGACGCCGAACGCGGGGAGAATAGGGAAGACACGGCCCGAAGCGCGGACTTTTATACCCTGGCACAAATGCTGCGGGCGCTCGGCGGATATATAGATAGGAAGGGCGGGCGGTTGCTGCGCATCAGCAATAATGAGGATGGGCTTGGCGAGCCGGGTTTTCGCATCGAATATGCGACCGACCGCGGGTCCCGAGTCACTGACGATCACAGCGTCGCCGCGATCTACGACATGTGCGTCAGCATGTACAAGCGGCGGGGGCAGGACAAAAGCGGCGGGATCTTCCGCCGGCGCGCGTAGAGTTCGCAGAGAAAAAAGAGCTGTCTCGGGCAAACCATGCCCTGAGCCAAGGCGAAGGGAGCGCCACGATCGCCAAGTTAGAAGATCGAATTTGCTTGGGGCCTGCGTTGCGCGGCCTTTGCGCACTTGGCGTTCTTGGCGCGAGCAAATCTTAATCATGAAGGAGATTTGACAGTCTCCTTATCTAACGGGAGATTTAGAGGGATTTTTTGGAAAAGACCAACGACTACTACGGCTTGCTCGGCGTTGGGCGCAAGGCGACACTCGACGAAATCAAGCGCGCCTACCGCAAGCTCGTGTTTCGCTACCACCCCGATCGGAACCCGAACGATCCGACGGCGGCGGAAAAGCTCAAGGAAGTGATGGACGCGTACGAAGTCCTTTCGGACGAAGCCCGGCGCGCCGAATACGACAAGGCGACCTGGTCGCCGTTTCAGGATGAGAACGGGGGCGGGAACGGCGGGCAGAGCGGCTACAAATTTTCCTACGAGTTCAAGGCGAAGTCCGAGCCGGAGCCCCAGTGCCCCGGATGTTCCGCTCGCGGCATGGATCACATCGTATCGCGCAAGGGGGGAAGCGGCGGGTCGCGCGGCAAACAGTTCGTGACCAGTCCTTTTCAGGTCGTTTTCTGCTCGCGCTGCGGCCACGTTTACGGCATCACAGGGCAAGCTTCCTGACACGGAGCAGTGAGCGGTGAGCCGTGAGCCGGAGATGAACCACGACTGACACGAAGGTCACGAAGAACTTTAGGGTAAGAGCGAAGCGCTAAGAGCAAAGCGCAACGGTCAGAGATCAGAGGGCAGATCACGGAAAGATCAGACTTTCTCGCGCCAAGAGCGCCAAGTGTGCAAAGAGAGGAGAAATTTCGCGCCACCGGCGCGATAGCAACTTAGTGTTTAGCTTCGCGGTCTTTGCGGGTTTTGCGCGAGATATCCCCGTTCTTTTCCCAACACCTAAGGCCCAATAACCAAGTTCATCTGCTCTAGTGCGGCGCGGCCGAGCAGTCCGTAGGGATTGCCGAACGTCTCCTGCGTCTCGAAGTGGTTGTATCCCTCGGCGACGATAAGCTCGACCGGCTTGCCCGCGGCCTTGACCGCCGCGACGAAGTCCCGCGCCTGGCGATGGAATTCCGGCGACTCGAGCGTGCCGTAGCTCACGATAATGGGCGCGTTCAATTTGTCGAGGTGCCGCTGAGTGCTGAGCGCATGCTCGATCTCGTCGGTAAATTTCACGTAGCTGCTGCGCTTCGAGAGGCGCACGGCCTTTAGATCATACATACCGCTCATCAACAGGCCGGCTTTGACGATGTCACGCGGAACGCCGAAGTCCTTTTCCCAATCTGTCACCATGACCACGCCGGCTAGATGCCCGCCCGAGGAGTGTCCGGATATATAGATCCGGTTCGGGTCGCCCCCGAAGCGCGCTGCATTCTTGTACACCCATGCGACCGCCCGGCGCACCTGATCGGCCATCGGCATCAAGTTCCCGCCGGCCTCGAGAACGTTGATGAAATCCACGGCGACGTAATGCGCCCCCGCGTTCACGAACATCTCCGCTGGAAACGCGGAGTTCTCCGCCGACCCGCCGCGCCAGGCGCCGCCGTGGAGAAATATCCGGATCGGGGCGTTCGGCCGGCTCGTCTTATAGATGTCGAGTTTTTCGAATTCGGTCGGACCGTATGAAACTCGCTCGGGTTTCAAGCGGGCCCGCACCGATTGACTCCATACGGCGCGCCGCTTGCTGACATGCTGTTGGTTGGGCGCCCAGACGCTCTGGTCGTACGCGTCGTCCAGCTCCTTCTGGTCCATGTCCATCCAGACCAACGGCCCCTTTACGCGCGGCGCCTGCGCCGGTCCCTGTGCCTCGGCAGAGCTAGCCACGATAGTCGCTCCGACTCCACAGGCGATTTTGAGCGTCGTTCTCCTCGACAATCGCCCTTCCGCCGGCGAGTCCTTCTCGTCCATGGGAGCCTCCGCTCATCAGTGGTCCATTCAACATAGGATGCCGCCGCCCTCCTCGAAGTCAGCGGGCGTACAATAGGTCGAACCGAAGAGGCGAGTCAAGCAAAAGAGAAGCACGGAGCATGAAGCATGGAGCCGGAAGTCGGACTCTCCACGGAATGTGACGTTTCCTGATAGACTGGCGCTAACCGGGCGTTTCCAAGAGAGACAGATGTTAAGCCAGAGAGTCGTTTCGATTTTGCGGGCCGAATGGCAGCTGGCGCTGAGCATCGCCACGATGGCGCTGTTTTTGGGCTTCGGAGAGCGGTGGCTCGCCGATCTCTCCAGTTCAATTTGGTTCGCCGCTATGCTGGGATGGCTCTTTGGTGCGATCCTGGTTTCGGCGTTCGCCGTGGTGCGTCACGCGGAAAGTCTGGCCGTTCGGCTCGACGAGCCTTTCGGCTCGTGCTGACGCTGTCCATGAGCGGCATGGAGATGATGATGATGAGTGCGGCCGTGATGTACACGGGCCAGGGAGGGGCCTCGCTGGCGCGCGACACGATGCTCGCAATCGTCATGGTCGTGCTGAACGCGCTGATCGGCGCCTGTTTGCTGCTCGGTGGCCTGCGCTATCACGAACAGACGTACAATCTCTACGGCGCAAACGCTTTTTTGGCGGTCATCCTTCCCTTGTCGGTGCTCGGTTTGGTGCTGCCGAATTTCAC
>DATMBL010000196.1:0-2754 GCA_035559295.1 Candidatus Eiseniibacteriota bacterium | reverse complement strand
CCAGCTCCGGGAGGCGGACCGCGAGGCGATTGACCACGCCGCCGCCGAAGCAGAAGCCCACGGCGCCGAGCTTGCCGGTGGACTGGGGATGCTTCAATAGAAACTCCGCTCCGGCCACAAAGTCTTCAAAGATCTTTCCGCCGTCCAACTGCTTCTGCATCGCCAGCGCTTTCTCATCGGCTTCGGCGCCATACTTGTCCACGCTCGGATAACCGCCCAGCGGCCAGATCGCATCCGGCGCCAGCGCCATAAAACCGGCCACGGCCAAGCGGCGCGCGACATCTTCAATGTAGGGATTCAGACCCCGGTTTTCATGGACGACCAGCACGGCGGGGAACTTGTCCCCGGTCGCGGGACGCACGAGGAGGCCGCGCATCTGCCCGTTGGAGGAGTTGCCCTTGGGCGATGAGTACATCGCGTACTCGGCCTTGATGCGCCTGTCGTCTTTGGGCACCTGCTGCGCCAGAGCGTAATTGGGGCGAAGCATTTCCCACAGCGCCGTCGCGGTCAGCCCGCCGACGGCGAATTTCGCGGCGCTGTCCAAGAATTCGCGCCGGCTGATGCCGCCGTGAACGTATTTGTGAAACAGACTGAGCAACTGCGGATCAAAGTCGCTGGCCTTTCTCCTTTCCATGCGATCGCCTCCGTGAAATTTGAAAATTGGCTGAACGCTACCGAAAAGGAGATCCGAGATCAATACGTCTCTGGTCTCAACCGGGTTGCCAAAAAAAGCGCGGGGCAGGTCGCGAATGCGGTCAGGGACTGCGCCGCGAGGGTCGGCGCGTCAGATCGCGGTTCATGCGGAGCGCGTCTTCGACGCCCTGGTAATAGCCCGCAAGGCGCGCTTCGGCGCGATAGCCCATGCGCTCGTAAAACCGCTGCGCGTCGCGGTTGCCCGCTCGGACCTCCAGACTCACGCGGAATATTCCCGCGGTCACGGCGCACTTCTCGAGCCATTCAACCAACCGCCGGCCCACCCCCGTGCGTCGAAACGGCGGCGCGACCGCGAGCAGGTCCAGATGCGCGCTTTCGTCGCCGTAGCGCATGATCGCAAAGCCGGCCGCCTGACCGCCGATGCGCGCCATGAGCACGTTCACGTTAGCCGCGCGAATGCTCTTCATGACCCGATTCGGCGTCCAGCTCCATCGAAGGCCGTTCTCGATGAACCGCCGCGACAGATCGGCGATCACCGCCGCATCTCCCGGCCGCGCCAAGGCCAGCCGGAGTTCGGATTCCGTCATGATAAGGAGCAGCTTAGCTCGAAAGAGCAGCGATTGAAATAAACCGCGCGACAACTATCTTTATCCTAGCACGAATCCGTGTGGCAAAACGGGCGATTCCGCGGTATAGGATTGGATGACGGAGGGGTGATATGCCGAGCTACGAACAACGCGCGCTCCATTTGGCGACTCATTCGGGCTGGTATCGCTATGAGCGGCGCGGCGAAGATTGGGTCGAGGCCGATCGCGCGCTCACCTACTGGCAGATGTCGTGCATCGAGGCCGATCCGGACAACCCCGCGCGGCTTTACATCGGCACCGCGCATTCCGGGATGTTCGTGAGCCAGGACGGCGGCAAGGAGTGGCTGCGCGCCGACCCGAACGTTCCGTGCTTGACCCTATCTTCGATGCTCGCTCTGCCGGAAAGACTCTTGGTCGGCACGATGCCGGCCGCGCTCTACCAGACTTCCGGCGGCGGAAGCTGGCGCGAGCTCAAAGGCGTGCGCCGGGGAGCCGCCGGCGGCTGCTTTCCGCCCAATCCCGATTTTTCTCCGCGCACCCGCGCGCTGGCTCGCGCGCATGGCGGGCGCCTTTTTGCCGGAATCGAAGTGGCGGGAATTCTCGTTAGCGATGACGATGGAGAGAGCTGGCAAGCCGCCAATGACGGCTTGACCGACCCTGACATTCATCAAATCTTGCCGTGCCGAACCAAGCCGGGTCTAGTCGTCGCGGCGTGCGGCGAAGGCGTGTCGCGCAGCATCGACGGAGGCGCGCACTGGCAAAAAGTCACGCCGAAGGGAAACCGCTCCTACGGCAACGCGCTCGCCGAAGACGAGCAGGGAAATATTTATCTCGGCATCACCCGCGACCGGCCGCGCACCTGGACGCGCGCGGGGCGGGCCCATTCCGCCATTTTCAAATCGACCGACGGAGCGAACTGGGAGCTGCTTACGGAAAAGATGACCGGTGGCGTGATGGATATTTGTCCCGCGCTCGACGGCAATGGCATCTTCGTGGCCACTGCCGACGGCGAAGTGGTCGCCGTCACTCCCTCGGGCGACAGCCGAACGATCGTCGGCGGCCTGCCGTGCATCACGGCCATGGCTCTCGGCGCTTAGAGGCGCCTTGGATTTCGGGTTTTTTATGCCGCCGACCGTGCGGCCGCCTAGTCGGCGGGCAAGCGCTGATATTGGCCTTTGAAAAAAAGCAGCGGCCGGCCGCCG
Source organism: Candidatus Eiseniibacteriota bacterium (assembly GCA_035559295.1). Classification (GTDB taxonomy): domain Bacteria; phylum Desulfobacterota; class Binatia; order UBA9968; family UBA9968; genus DATMBL01. The sequence goes on along the minus strand of DATMBL010000196.1, from coordinate 311 downwards.
TCCGCGCCCATGTTGAGAATCTCGCCAATCACGATCGTGTGATCGCCCCCGTCATGGCATTGAACAACCTTGCACTCCACGTAGCCGATCGCGCCGTCGATGATAGCGGCGCCGTTGCTCCCCACATGCCACTTGAGGCCGGCGAACTTGTCGGCTCCTTTGGTCGCGAAGCGGCGTGAAACCTCCTCTTGTTCTTCGCCGAGAAAATTGACCGTGAAAGCGTTTCGCGGCTCGAAACAGGAATAGCAAGTCGCGCCCTTGTCGACGCTGATCAAAACCAGCGGCGGGTTGAGCGACAGCGACATAAAAGC
>DATMBL010000195.1:0-6007 GCA_035559295.1 Candidatus Eiseniibacteriota bacterium | reverse complement strand
ACCGCCGGGAGTCGCTCGATGGAGCTCTTGCAGCGTTCTCGTCGTCTCTCGTCTGCCGGTTGTGGGCAATCCGAGCGCCTGGCTCAAAACGTCGGCCAATTCCGTCGCTTTGCCGTTTTCGACCGGGTAGATGAAAATCCGCCTCCCCGGACCTTCGGCGATCACGTCGATACGCTCTAACCATCGCTTGGCGTACGTCCATGCGGCTTCGCTGTGACTGATCACGAGCAGCTGGTTGATTCTCGGGAGCGGGATAAAGTGCGCCGTGAACGTTTCCGCTTGCGGCGCCGAAGCAGCAAACGACTGCATGATCTTGGTCATCTCCGCCGCCAGCTCTTCGGCGCTCGCGACCTTGGGTTGGTAGATCTCCATCCGCGTGCCCGCGAACACCTGCACGTCGATCATTTCCGCGATCTCCGTCAGGCGTTGAACGTTCGAGGGCAGATCCATGATGATCAAGAAATTGCCGCGCGGGTACTCGATGATTTCACCGCCGGGCATGAGAAACGGCGTGAGGAGTCGCTTCATCTCGGCGACCGAGAAAAAGCGCACCGGGACGATTTGCAACGTCAATCCGTCTTCGCGATTCGGGCCGGAAGGCCGCACCACACCTTTGGCATCCTTGATCGGCATGATGCGATAAACGTTGCCGGTTCGAACCGCCACGGCTCCGTTCATCCGCAGCACCTGGTGGAAGATCGGCATGAGGTCTTCCCGGCGAAGCGGTTCGGCGCTGTGGATCGTCACCGTGCCTTTGACCTCCGGGTCGATCGTGTAGGTGAGCTTGAGATGCTGCGCCAGGATATGGATGATCTCCACTAGATCGGCGCGACTGAAGTTCAGCGAAACGAGGTCTCCGCTTCCGCTGGACGCGCTCGGTGCGGGTAACAATCGCCTTTCAGGAACGCGCTGGGGCGCCGGCTGCGCCGGTGGCGGGGGTTCGGGTTGCGGTTGCGAAGGCGCAGGCTGGCCTTCCGGGCCCGGCACGGGTTGGCTCCGTGGCGCAGGTTGGGGCGCGACTGCGCCATCGGGCCGGGGTTGCGGCTCGCTCGGATCGCCGGCCGCCACGCGAATTGTGCCGAACGCGTTTGCAGCCGGAGATTGGGCATTCGTCTTCTTCGACCTTGCTACGGCTGCGAGCGGCGGTTGCGCTTTTTCCGTAACCGTCGTGCAAGCCGATGCATAACTAAGGACTAGAAGCCAGCTTAAGCCTCTTCGCAGCACGACCACTCCTTAGGATTACGATTCCGGCGCCGGGTTAGCGCCCTGGGGCAAGCGGTCCCTGCGCGGCACCGGCGGCACGACGCGAGGGACCACGGGTCTGGGGCCGACGGCTTGAGCCGGGGCTTGGGGCGACGGAGCGGGAGGCGCCGGCGCTTCGACCTTGCGAAAGTAGTCGAGCAATACCTCGACCCGAGAGGGCCCCTTCGTAAAGACGACTCTGCGGTCGGCGATTTCAGATAAGCGGAAGCCTTCGATCGTATCGCCGAGTTTCACGCGCATAACCTCCGGGGAACTTCCGGCGCCTGTTGGACCGGTTCGTGGGGTGCTTGAGTCCTGAAGGATTGCCACCCGATTGCTGCCCAGGATCGCCGTGCCAAGCAAAACCATGTTTCTTACGCGTTGGTAGGAGCGCGAGTTGTCCGCCACTTCGGTGGTCCGGCCCTCGCCTCGTTCGGGATCAAAGACGTTACGGCTGACAATGGTCTCGGTTCCGGGAAGTTGCTGCCGGGCGGGCTCCGGCGCACTCCGCGCAAAATAAAGAGGCGCCCGGTCACTCGGCGCCGGCAGATCCCACGGCCCTTCACTCCAGACTCGGTAAATCTGCACCGCAACGATTGCGATTCCGGCAATTAGGATAAAGCTGAGCAGTGAAGATCGGGTAAGAATCGCCTTAATCCTCCACTTCGGCGCCGCTAGGCGAAAAGGGCTTTACTTTAGCCCGCGTCGATAGAAACGTCAACCAAATTAGATAGATCGCCCGGGAGACGGGAACGGTTCTCTTCGGCCGCAAGCTCCCCGGTTCTCGGCAGAGCTCAGCCCCATTTTATTGTCGGTTAGAGTACTGAACCGCGACCGAAGTTCCCGTTTAACCCGGATCCCGCTCTTCTCGCGGGATCGGAACAAAACTTCTCCGGCCGGACTCCAACGTTTATACCCAACGATTAGGATTCCATGCCCGCGTCTTCGTCAGACTGCGGAGGCGGCTTCGGTTCGGCTTTATCCGGGCCCCGAGACGGATTACGGATAAAGCCCGCAACGGTCACGCTCACGCGCAGGTTTTGTATCGCCGTTTGCGCCACGGGCTGGGGCTGGGGCACGCTTACCGGCCGGAAGAGCGACCGGATGTTGATTTCCTCGACAACCAGCAGCTTGGGGGAGCTGTCCAGGGTTCGAATAAAGTTAGCGATCTGATCGACTTGCCCGCCGAGTTCCATTTGTATGGCGATCTTCAAAAACGAACCCGCGGGCTCGGGATTCAGGACGCGCGTCGTGATCACTTGCGCGCCCTCCTTCGCCGCCAGCGCCTGCACCGTCTCTTGCAGATCGGAAGCGCTCACCGAAGCGGTATTGCCGGCCAAAAGCTTCGATTCTCGGAGCTTGATCTCCTTTTGGGCCGCATCCAGCGCCACAGCCAGGTTCTCTTGCTGAGAGACGAAGCGCATGTTCTTTTCTAAGAGCTGCGGTTGAACTTCGAGCTGACTTCTCACCCAGTCCCAACGCTGGTAAAAGGGCAGGATCAACAAATAACGGACGAGCGCGATCACAACGATCGCCGCCGTTATAAGGACCAAGCCGCGTTCCCTCTTTGAAAGACGTTGCCAGAAATGCTTCATCTGGCCGTCTCCTTTCGTTTCTCCAACTCGGCTTTGAGCGAGAACGTTTCGCGGTTGTCGCGGCCGCGATTGGAAGGCGCATTGAAGCCGACATTTTCAAACATAGGCGAGCGCTCGAGCAGCGGGATGAGTCCCGAGGCGTTCTCGGCGCTTCCCTGGATCTCAACGACGCCTCCTCGAAAGCGCAGATTCGACAGGTACGCGTTGCTCGGCACGGTCTTGGTCAGTTCATCGAGCACGCGGAGCACCTGACCGGTCTTCGCTTCCTGGTCTGCGAGAAAGTCCAACTCCTTGCGCAGCCCCTGCAGTTGCGTCTCCTCGTGCCGCAGCGCGGCCACCGCGGGTTCGAGCTTCTGGTTGACTCGCTGGAGCTGGCGCAATCGGAGCTCGTCCTTGATCGGATAGCTGATACCGAGTCCGATCATGCCAAGCACGAGCAACGCGCCAAGCCCCAGGTTGAGACGCGAGAGCGCCCTTGCACGGCTCCGATTCCCGCCTTCACGGCGTAAAAAATCAACCGCGAACGAGGCCTCTCTCAAACCGCCGAGAGCCGCGCCCACGGCGGGCAGCAGTTGCGCGTCCGTGATCTCCTGGGTTCCTTTGAGCCGCCGGTTCGCCAAAACCAACAGGTCTTCGTATTCCGGTGGATCGATTTTCGCCGAGCGAAGAATCTCGTCGATCTCGCCCCAGCCGTAAAGCTCACGGGCCCCGTTTAAGGTCTCCAGGAGCAGTTCTTTCGCGGGCCCAGCGCTCCAGTCTCCCGCCTTGAGCCGGTAGGAAAAAACCATCTCGTGGACCTCTGTCAAACCGCTCGGTTGCGTGCGCACGCCGACGATTTCACAGGTGCCGTTTAGGCCGCCGATGGCGGCCGCGGGACCGGGCGCCTCTCCCTTGCAGAACGCGACCAGGTTTGCCAGGGAAACGGCGGTACCCTCGATCGACCCGGGGCGAATGCCGAAAGAAGCCAAAACCTCGAGCACCCCGACCAGGTTTTTCTTGGGAATGGCGAACACGCACACGCCGATCTTGTCCCCCGTCCTCCCGAGCGGCACAAAATCGTAAAACAGATCTTCGCGCCGGAACGGCATCTGTCTCTCGATTTCGTAGTCGACGACCTGCGCCAGGTTCGATTCGGCGGCCTGCGGGAGGAAAAACGGGTGGACGATGACCTCCTCCTGGGAAATCGACAGGCAAAAATGGTCGGTGCGGCGGTTGAAATGCGGCAGCAACGAGAGCAATGCTTCGCGCAGGCTGCGCTCGCGCGAATCGTTTTCCGCTTTGAGCGCAATTTCGCGCACGTCTTCGGTGATCCATCCGGTCAATTCGGCGATCGCCTGCTGCTTCGGCTCGGCAGGGAGCTCACGCACCTCCTGTTCGAGCAGTGTGATGCTTTGAAAGTTCTTGCGCAGGCGCACCATGATTAGCCGGTCGCGCATAAGACACAGGCCGACGCTCGTAAGAAAATCCGCGCGAGCCAGGCTCTGCAGGGCGCGCCGGCTGATTGCGGGCCGCAAGCGCTCGTTCAGGTTCGCCGGTCGCGGCGAGGGTACCAACATCGTCCTTGGTTTGAACATGATGCGTCTCCGGTTCCGGTCAGTTTTCCACGCTGGCCACGTCCCGGTCGGTCCAGCGCAACAACTCGAACCCGCGCGCGCCGCTGGTACGGACAACGCCTCTCAAGCGATGACCGGAACTCGATTCGCCCGGCCGCCCTTCGGCTTCGACCGAGATGACGGTCGGATTGCTGAAAACAAACATTCTCAACATCGCATCTTGCGCGCCGATGCCGAGAAGGCGCAAAAGGTCCCCGATGCTCTTACCCGAGAGCTTTCGCCGCTCCTCGATGAAAGCGCGCGCTTGATCGAGCGGCATACCGAGCAAGGCATGAATCACCTCGGCGGAAGCGGTGCGCAGATTGATTCGATCGATGGCGCTGTCAACGGTAAAGATCCGCCTGAACGGAATCGCCGGCGTTTCCCGGCGCAACGCATCCGAAGCGCCGTAAAAAAGCGCGGCGTTCATCCCCCGAACCCAGAGGAGATCCTCGAGTGTTTCAAACGGCCCGTTTTTTGCGGTATACGCCGGATGGAGCGAGCGATAGTATTCGCTTTCGGCCCCGTTTACCCGATGCAAGTCATCCGCATCGCGCCAGTCCAAAATCGAATCGACCAGAATCGTCCGGCGCGGCTCTTCGATGCCGAGGTTTAAAAAAATCCGGTGCAGCGTCGCTTCATCGGCGCGGTTGATGTTGATCTTCCCGCCCTCGTCAACGAAGCGTACCCGGTAGGAGCCTCCCGTTAACTTTCCCTCGCGCCATTCGCCGTCGAACAGGTCCCTTCGGTCCCGGAGATCATCGAAATCGACACCCGCCGCTTGATGCATGAGGTCGTAGAGGCCGCGTTGAAAGCCGGCCAGCGCCAGATAGTAGCCTTGGGTTTCGTCGTTGAAGCGGTGGGCCGCGCTTGCTTCGTCGCGCACCGTGAGACTGAAATCGAAGGCGACCGCGAACAAAAAGATAAAAATCCACAGGACAACGATGAGGGCGACGCCGCGCTCGTTCAATGTCTCCGCCAGCTTAGCTTGCACTCGCTACCTCACGGCCCGAGGACCGTCATCATGATCGGAAAAACGCGCCGGACTTCATCGCCGGTCGCGGTGCGATAAGTGAGCCGCACGGCCCGCGGGAGACGCCGTTTTTCCCTCGCATCCCAGCGTTCCTCCCAGCGCTCCTCTTCGCCCTGCGGATCCAGATAAGCGATCCCAAAGTGCCTGACGCCTTCGTGCAGAACGAGGCTGCTCTTTTGGCCGATTTCGCGATCCGACCCGAGCCAATCCGGATAAATCCGGTCGTTTTGCATCTGCTCGTTTCGATCCTGTAGCCGGACCGGGACCTCTTCTTCGAGTTTGATCGCGCCCGCGCTCGAGCCGCCCGCCTCCCAGAACAGGCTGATCTTCGCCATGCCTCGCCCGCCCATCGCAAGTGAATAGGAGGAAATGAAAACCAGCTTTTCGGGCTCGCCGCTGTAGAAGATCACCGGCTCGCGCGGCGAGGCCCTGTAAGGATACGACGAGCGAATGTACCCGCCGATCAGGTCGTCCAGCGCCCGCGTTCTTTGGTTCTCCTCGAAACGAATCTCGGCCGTCTCGATCACCCGGTGTCCGAGCGAAAA
>DATMBL010000194.1:0-6100 GCA_035559295.1 Candidatus Eiseniibacteriota bacterium | reverse complement strand
ATCGTCCGCACTGCCGCGGTCGTGCTTCCCGCAATCGACTTCCGCGTCAGCGTCGATTCCTCTTTTGTGCTTGACATCGGCGGCCGCCGTCTTCCGCTCGAGTATGACCATGTCTCAGGCGGTCGCCACGGCCTTTACCTCGTGAGTTGCCCTGGAACGACGAATGGCCGTTGAGCGTATCAAGCCCGCGCGCATCGAAGCCGCGAAAGAGATCGCCGAACAGGAAGAAGGCCCGCGGCGCCGGCTTCGACAGCCGTTGCAATCGGTTGCCGAAGCGATCGCGGTAGCCATGTCCGCGTTGTTCATTTACTGGGCGTGGGCAACCGTTACCACGCAAGTGCTGCGCCTCGTCTTCCTCGGTTTTTCGCTCGTGCTGAGCTTCCTTCTTTATCCGCCGCTACGCAAACGGGGCCTGACCTCCGTCCCGTGGTTCGACTGGGTCTTGATCGCCCTCGCCGTGCTTGTGATCGGGTACCCGCTCTGGGATTTCGAAGAGTTCATCTATCGTGCCGCGCTACCCAACGACACTGATCAAATTTTCGGCATGCTCACGATTGTGCTCGTGCTGGAGGCCACGCGGCGCACGACCGGTTGGATCCTTCCCGCAGTCGCGATCATGTTCTTGGCTTACGCCTGGCTCGGCGCAAACCTGCCGCCGCCTTGGACGCATCAGGGCTATGGTTTGGACCGGCTCGTCGGCCATATGTACGTCTCGCTCGAAGGAATTTTTGGCGTGCCCCTCGATGTTGCAGCGACGTTCATTATCCTGTTCACGATCTATGGCGCCGTGCTTGAACACTCAAAAGCCGGCGAGTTCTACGTTAACTTCGCTCTCGCGGCGACGGGCGGCAGGCGCTCAGGCGCGGGCCGAACCGTGACGCTCGCTTCCTTTCTCCTGGGCGGACCGTCCGGCTCGGGCGTGGCGACAACGATTACACTCGGGTCCGTGGCATCGCCGCTCCTCGCGAAAGCAGGGTATGACAAGGAGTCGGCCGGCGGCTTACTCTCGGCGGGCGGCATTGGCGCGATCATATCTCCGCCTGTGCTCGGCGCCGCGGCTTTCCTCATCGCCGAGTTCCTGAAAGTCTCTTACCTCGAAGTGATCGCAATGGCGGCGATCCCAACGCTGCTCTATTACTGGTCGATCTTTATCATGGTAGAGCTCGACGCAAATAAGTTCGGCGCTCGACCCGTGGCCATAGAAGCCGAGAGCGCCTGGAGCCTCACGCGAAAATACGGCTATCACTTCGTCTCGCTGGTGGCGATCATCGCCTTTATGCTCTGGGGCTACACGGCGATTCTCTCGGTGGTTTATGCGATGATGCTTGCCGTTGCCCTGAGCTACCTGCGAAAGGAAACCGCCCTGACCCCTCCTCGCCTCTGGCGCGTGCTGCGCGACGGCGGCTTCGATGTTCTTTCGGTCGCCGCGACCTGCGCGACCGCCGGGATTATCGTCGGCGTCGTAACGCTCACCGGGCTCGGCCTGAAGTTCTCGATCATCATTCTGGAGCTTGCGCGCGGCAGCCTGTTTCTCACCGTCGCCTATACCGGGGTCGCCCTCTGGATACTCGGGCTGGCGATGCCGGTGACCGCGTCGTACATCATCGCCGCCGTGATCACCGCTCCGGCGATGATCAAGTTGGGCGTCCCGGAGTACGCCGCGCACATGTTCGTGTTCTACTATGCGGTTCTGTCCGAAGTCTCGCCGCCCACCGCGCTCTCGCCATTCGCCGCCGCCGCCATTACGGGAGGCGATCCGTACAAAACAACGATGATGGCCTGGAAATACACCGCCCCGGCTTTTCTCGTGCCGTTCATGTTCACTTTGCATCCCGACGGAGTGGGACTCTTGCTCAAGGGCCCCTGGGAGAACATTGTCTGGACAACGCTAACGGCGGCCGTGGGGCTTACTTCGCTGGCCGCGGGACTCACGGGCTGGCTTCTCACGAAGACGACGTGGCTCGAGCGCGTCTTCATGATCACCGCTGGCCTCGTGCTCGTGTATCCGGGTTGGCTTCAAGATACGATCGGTTTTGGGCTATTCGGCGCGGCGATTATCCTGCAGTTGGCGCGCGCGAAGGTCAAAACAGGTTGAGACGGGGTAACGCTGAGCGGTGGGGCCGAACCTAACGCCGGCTCAACCTTTCTTATCGCCGCGCATGATCAGGCTACGGACAAAGATCCGCAATCGCTCTCGCTCGCCTTCGGCAAATTTTACAAACTCAATGCCGGCACTATTCACGCCGACATGGCGCACTACCCCAGCTTCGATATCAACCGGAGGCGCGTCTTTCGAGATTTGCACAGCGATGCGAATGACGTCTCCCGGCGCCACCGCGGTATTCAAACCCAACGTGCAACCGTTCATCGAAAGACCGATGATGACGGCCGGCGCTTCCTTGCCTGAGACAGAGATCGTACCTGGAAGGTTGATCGAAAGCCTTTCGAATTGTCTCCGATCGTCATCGACGCGGATGTAGCGCACGCCCCACTGAAAGGCGCTGAACCGGTGGCCGCAGAGCTGGCATTTGAACGGGTAAATCGCAATCAAACCGGCGAGCCGTTCGCGCAAGCCCTCCCGGCGAACGCGTTTGACGAACTGCTTCCCGCACTTCGGACAGCTTGGATCGGCCATGCGGCGTCTGCGAGAGCCGGCTCAACCGCCGAGCAGTTTCTTCATGCGCTCGATCACGTCCGGAGGTTGATTCACCGCCTCTTTCGCCATCTTCTCCAGCTCCTCCCCGAAGATTGGATCCGCTTCGAACTTGCGCCGCTTGACGTCGGCCAAAAACGCTTCGTCGCGCATCGTCTCCCGGAAGGCCTCGCGCAGCGTTCTGAGCCGCTCGCCGGGCACGCCGGGCGGCACAATAAAAGGGCGGCCGAGGTCGCCCGAAGCCAATACGGCGCGCACGAGCGCGCGCGTCGCCTCGGGCGTCTTGTATTCGTCCATCAGCTCGTGAATCGTCGGCACATCGGCTGCTCGCGGATCTCGGGTCCTCCCGGTCTGCATCAGAACCCGGACCATGTTATTCTTGCGCCATGTATTAAACGGCTCGCGCGCATAGAAGGTCGGAATGCTCAGCGACCGGCACACCACTTCGCCTCTTTCAAACGCGAGATCTTGCTCGGCTCCCCCCTTGTAACCCATCACGAGAGAGAACTTGGCGCCGACGGCTTCTTCGAGCAGCTTCGGAACGAAATGGCCGCTCGTCCCGGTTCCGGTTGCAGAACACTTCGGCGGTTCCGCCGCTTTGCGGACGTCCGCGATCGTTTTATACGGCGTGTCCGCTTTCATATAGAGTAGCCACGGCGTCTTCTCCGTCGATCCCACCCAACCGAACTTGGCCCAATCGAAATTGACCTCTTTTTTGCCCGTGAGCTGGTCCAGATACAGCGACGGCCCGATCGAGCCGATCGTTAAACCGTCCGGCTTCGCCACGCCGTAGACGTAGTTTGCGGCGATCATCGATCCCGCGCCCGGCATGTTCTGCACGACAACATTCGGGTTGCCCGGGATGTGCTTGGCCATATGGCTTGCCAGTAAACGAGCCCAGATGTCATAGCCGTCACCCGACAAATATCCGACGACGATCGTGATCGTCTTACCGCTATAGTACGGCGTTTGCGCAAACGCCTCGACAGCCGCAGCAAGCACGAAAATCACAGCCAGCGCGATCTTCTTCATAGGCTCTTCGGATGAAAGTCTGCGGTACGCGCAGCCTACTTCCCCATCAGCGCTTTCATCCGTTCGACGACGTCTGGAGGCTGGGCCGTCACTTCTCTGGCAAGCGCCTCCAGCTCTTCACCTGAAACCGGCCGAAGTTCCCACCCTCGCTTTTTCGCCTCGGCCACGAGATCCGGATCTTGCAGAGTTTTGGCGTACGCGGCACGCAACGTTTTCGCGCGCTCCGGCGAAAGACCCGGAGTAGACACGATCGGCCAGGAGCCGAACCCTCCCGAACCCAGGGCGACGGTCGCAAGCCGGCGATCGCTCTCCGCGACCTTGTCTTTATCCATCTGCTCCCACAGCGTCGGAACTTCCGGTATCTTCGGATGGCGCTTGCGCGAGGTCTGGATGAGAATTCGCACAAAACCCTCCTTATGCCACCGGAGAAACGGCTCGCGCCCGAAAAAAGCCGCGATCGTGATCGCGCGGCATTGCACTTCCCCGCGCTCGAGCGCCAGATCCTGCTCGGCGCCGCCCGGGTAGCCCGTAACCAACTGAAACTTGAGACCGAGTGTTTCCTCGAGCAGGCGCGGAATCATGTGCCCGCTCGTGCCCACGCCGGTTGCCGAGCATTTCGGCGGCTCCTTCGCATTGCGAATGTCTTCGATCGATTTGTACGGCGCGTCCGAACGCATGAACAGCAGCGTGCCGTTATGCTCGGGGGTACCGATCCAGGTGAACTTCGCCCAATCGAACTTCACTTCTTTGTTGCCCGTGAGCTGCGCAAGGTAGAGTCCGGGGGCGATCGAACCGAGGGTGAGCCCGTCGGGTTTGGCGACGTTGTACACGTGGTTTGCGGCGATCATCGAGCCCGCGCCGGGCATATTCTGCACCAGAATCTCAGGATTCCCAGGGAGATACTTTCCCATGATTCGCGCGTACGCGCGCGCCCAGAGATCGTGGGTATCGCCGGAGAGATAACCGACTACGATTCTCACCGTCTTGCCCTGATAATACGGCGCTTGCGCCGCGCCTTCGCGGGCCAGCGCGAGGAGAAGGACCAAAAGAGAAAAAACTATTTTCATTGCGATTTCCCCGCTTATACACGTTATGAACTTGTTGTGGAAGGGACAAATACCACGGCGTTCTTGTCTTCGTAAAGCACCCTGAAGCGCGCGGCTCGCCGCGGCATTGCCAGGAGCGGTCGCGCCTGTCGGCCAAGATCGACCTGGGAAGCAGGTTCGGCACGGGCGGCACTGCCGAGAACGCTCAGCCGCCGGCCGCGCCCGTTTCAAAGAGAACGGATGAGGGTCCGCGCGCTCAGGAAGATAATCAGCAAGGCGACAAGGATCATGCAGGTTCTGTGACTGACGTTACGGCACGCGTAAGCGCCCATCGGGGCGGCAAGCAGTCCTCCGGCGATCAGCCCGAGCACCACCTGCCAGCCCGTAATGCCGACAAAAAGCGTAAAGATCCCGGCTGCCGTCAACGCGACCACGAACTCGACCGCGTTGACGGTTCCGATCGTCGCACGCGCTTGGTAACCGGTGCCGAGAAGGGTCGAGGTCACGACGGGACCCCAGCCGCCGCCGCCCGAGGCGTCAACAAAGCCGCCGAACAGGGCGACGCAGCGAACGTGCTTCAACCTTCCCGCAAAAAAGGCTTTCCCGACGCTCTTGACCAGGATCAGAACGCCCATGACGAGCAGATAAGCCGCCACATAGGGCCGAATTAAATTGCCGTCGAATGAAGTCAAGACGTAAGCGCCCAGAGCGGCGCCGGCGGCTCCCGGAAGCGCGAGCTTCAGAAACAGATCTCGTCGGACGTTGCCGAAGCGCCAGTGCGAGATTCCGGACGCCATCGTGGTGCATAGTTCGGCGACGTGCACGCTCGCGCTCGCCACCGCGGGCGTTACCCCGGCGCTCAAGAGCAACGAAGTCGAGGTCACGCCGTACGCCATTCCGAGCGCGCCATCGACTACCTGGGCGGCAAAGCCGGCGCCCAAAAAATAGAGAAATCTTGCGGAGAAAATCGTATCGAACGCGAGGTCGAAAGACGAGAACGGCGAACCGGGAGAGACTATTCTCATGAAGCCGATCAGCACTGCGCCCGCCAGGGTAAACCCGCCGAGTAGGAGCGCCTGGAGGCGGAGGACCGAGCGCAATGTCAATGTGGCCGGCACGGACTGCGGCGAATTCACGATCGCGCCTCGCTTGTGATCCGCCACAAACTTCCGTCTCGCGCTTCGATCTCGGCGAGGACGTCGTTAACGAAGAGCTTGCTGCCGAACAGGCCGATGTCGAGGATCGCCGCACCATTGCGGCAGTGTTCGCGGTAAAGCTCGCCGGCAACGCGTTGGACGAGCGCATCGAGAGGCAGCGCTCCGCGTTCTGTGAGCGCGGCGACCACCAGTCTTCCGATCGGCGTGTCGGG
>DATMBL010000193.1:0-15704 GCA_035559295.1 Candidatus Eiseniibacteriota bacterium | reverse complement strand
TACGTCGTACCCATGACGGGATAGGCACTCGGCGACTGCGCTCGAAAATCGGCTTTCCAGCTCGACATGCCCCGGGGAGTCGCTGTGCCAGCGCGGCGCTTCAATCGCCTCCTGAACGTTCAGGCCGAAATCGAAAAGGTTGCATATCACTTGCGCGAGAAACTGGGTCTGGCCGAGCCCTCCGGGCGTTCCGATCGCGAGCACGGGTCGGCCGTCCTTTAGAATCAACGCAGGGCTGAGCGTGTGCCCGGGAAGCTTGCCTGGAGCCAGCTCGTTGGGATGGCCGGAGATGAGATTGAATCCGGACATGCGGTTATTCAGGACGATCCCAGTACGATCGACGACAACCCCGCAGCCGAAGCTTTGATGCACGCTTTGTATCAGCGACGCCCAATTGCCGTAGCGATCCGCCGCCGCGACGTAGGTGGTGCTCCGGCCCCCCGGGGCTCTTTCCCCAGGGGTGGTTGCGCTTGCGTCATGAGGAAAGCGCCGCAGAAATTCCGCGAGCGCCTCGTGGCGATACTGATCGGGATCCCCGACCCAAAAATCACCGGCGCGACAAGCTTCCTCATTGGCTCGGAGCTGCAATGCGACGGTCTCCGGGCTATTGTGGTCGCGCGTTGCCAGGTTGTAATCCGACAAGAATTTGAGTTGCAGCAACAGAAGCAATCCGTAGGAATTCGGCGGTGGCACACAGACTTCGTATTCGCGATACGTGGTGGAGAGCGGCTCCTCCCATCGCGACCGGTGCTGGGCGAGATCTTCCTGAGTGAAGCAGCCGCCGTGGCGCTCCGAGGCGAGAACGATGGAACGGGCGATCTCGCCTCCATAGAATGCGTCTCGGCCGCCGCGCGCCAGCGCGTCCAAAGTACAGGCCAAATCCTTTTGCACAAATACATCGCCGATTTCCGGTATCTTCCCGTCCGGGAGAAAGATCCTGGACCAGGCGGGGTCGGCTCCAAGCGTCTTGTGCGACGCGCGGATCACATGGCGGAGATGAGGAAAAACCGGAAAACCGCTGTGCGCGTAGTGAATGGCCGCCTGGAGGAGGTCGCTCGCCTTGCGGCTTCCAAGCCTGTCGGCCGCTGCCAGCCAAGCGTCCGCGGCCCCCGGTATGCTTGCCGCCAAAATTCCGCGATGCGGGATACCCGTCGCAAATGACTGGCGCCGGAGATTGTTTGGCGCTCGCCCGCTGCCGTTCAGGACGAGCACGTTGCCTTCCGCGGCGGTGTAGAAGATGGCGAATAGATCGCCGCCCAGGCCGCAGTGATAGGACTTGACGACGAAGAGGACGGCGGACGCGCAGAGCGCCGCGTCGATTGCCGTACCGCCGGCTTTCAAGATGTCGAGCGCCGCGTCGGAGGCCAGCGGGTGGCCGCTCGCCACCATGCCCCGCGCGCCCATTACAACCGGTCGATGAGAGCTTGCCATCGGTGGACTCTCGTTAAACCCGCCCCTCTCATCGCGCCACGCGAGCGCCGGGAAGCGCGTTGACTCCTGGGGCTTGCTCGTTCCGGCACCTCGCCGCCATCATACCGGCCAGCCGTGTTGTGACAGATCGATTGGATTTCCGTCGGGGTCGTGAACCCGATACTCCGCCTCGCGGTTGGGCGGTCGCTTCTGGATTTCGCTTGCGGCACCGAGCTCCTTGCACAGCGGTTTCAACGCCTCGATGTCCTCCACTTCGAACCCCAGATGATACAGTCCTTCCTTGTAGTGCGGCCGTTTTTGAATGATCGCCAAGTTGAGGTAACCGTCCGACAGATAAATCGCCGGACCCACGCCATCGACGACCTTCATGCCGAACGCGGTGGTGTAAAACTTGACGAGCCTTTCGCGATTTTCCGTTACGATGGCCAAGTGGCGAATCCGCGCCATACGTGCCTCCTCATTTTGCGCTCAGCGTCGTGCGCATTTTATTTGCAGCAGGTCTGGGTTGAACGTCGCGCCCGATTTCAATCCGTCGTGCGCGCCGGACGAACACGCCGTTTGTGCTCACGCTGAGCTCGACGTTATTCCTGCTCGAAGGCGCTCTCCGGGTGTCGCTCCTGAATTTCCCTGATGTATCGCTCCAGCTCCCCCTGGGGATGGGATGCGTCGGCTTTAAATCCGGTGTGGTGCGCGCCCAAAAGAAAACTGATGCGACCGTCGCTATCGACGATCTCCAGGAAATAGTTCGTGCCGAACAGAACCTGAACGCGTTTGAAGCCGCTCTCTCGATTTCCTTCGACCACCACGGCTCTTATCTTCGCCATGACCTGCTCCTTGTGGCGCGGCGGTGCCGTTTACAATAGCCGCATTAGCTTTCCGTAGCCGGCGATCTTTTCGCGCATGCCGATGGCCTTGAACGCCGCGTAGAGCTGGGAGGTTATATTGGTGACTACCGGGAGCCCGAAATCGGTTTCGATCGCTTCGATGACATCGACGACGGGGAAATTGGCGCAAGGGATGAACGCGGCTTGCGCTTGCGGGGCTTCTTTGACGGCTCGTTTGGCCGCCCGATAAATATCCCCAATCGACGCGATGCTCGATTCGGTGAAGGAGGTTCCGAGGCTTACGAGCGACGCAACTTCGAAGCCCCACGCTTTCAGATAGCTGGTCATCTTGGCATTGAGATCGGGCGGGTACGGATCGACGACCGCCAATCGCGTCGCCGAAAGGTCGCGGCAGGCGTCCATCGCCGCCACGATACTGGTGGTGCACGGAACACCGGTGATCTCCTGAAGCTGGGCGAGAAGCTTGTTCTCGAATCCCTTGCCTTGACTCAAGACCAGAGGCGCGCCGCCGTGGATGATAAAATCGCAAGATCGCCGCCCGAGTTCCCGTGCGCAGGCCTCCACTTGTGCAAGCGCTTTCTGATAAGCGTCTTCCTTCCAGCCCTCCACCATGCACGCCACGGCGATCAGCCCGACGCCCTTGGGAACGATGCGGTAAAAATCGTAGGCGTTGAGCTCGATCACCGAGGGAGAGATGTATCCGATCCGGGCGCGGTATCCGAACATGCGACAACTCCTTTGCGAAGCGATCGCCCGGCCGGTGTCGGTGCCAAGACCGTCGCTGGCCGCGAGATCGCTCGCCTTCGGGTCTTGCGTTCTCGCTTATCCAAATGGATAGTATCTGTCAATCCATGTTTTTTTGATACGAACATCAATTTTTTAAATGAAGTTTTCTTCGGCGACGCTCGCGTGTTTTGTGCAGGTTTGCCGAGTCAAGGGCTTCAGCCCGGCGGCCGAAAAGCTAGGGAGATCCCAATCGGCGATCAGCACGCAAATCGCCCGGCTGGAAAGCGACTTGGGCGTAAAGCTCTTCGATCGCTCGAAGCGACCGCTGCTTCTCACCGAGGCCGGGCGGTGTTTTCTCGAGTTTGCGACGGACATTCTCAACAGAGCGGATCGATTCGAGCGTTACGTATCGGAGCTCTCGCGCGGCATTGCGGGAGAGGTGAAGATCGGCGCCAGCACCTCCGTCGGCACCTATATCCTGCCGGGCCTACTGAGCCGGCTGCTGCGACGATCCCCGAAGTTGGAGATCAGCCTGTCGACGCAAGGCCGGTCGCTGGTATTCGAATCGGTTCGGCGCGGCGAGGTTGATTTTGGGCTGGTCCTGTCGGATAAATCGCCATCCGATCTTTCATGTGAACATCTCAAAACGGAGAGACTGTGTTTGATCGTCTCGCCAAAGCATCCGCTTGCGAAGAAAAGGAGGCTGAAAATCTCGGCGCTTGCCGCCGCTCCTTTCGTCGTCGGCCCCAGGGGCACGGAGTACACGGAAATGATCAACCGAATACTCGCCAGGCATCACCTGTCCGGTTATGAGGTCGCGGCTCGTATCAGTAATTTCGACGGCGTCAAGGAACTGGTCCAAGCCGGAGTTGGCATCGGCCTCCTGCCCCATTTTATGGTTCGGAGGGAAATCCAAGACCGGGTTCTGGATCAACTCAAGGTCGACGGCTTCAAACCCGTGGCCAGAATCATGCGTGTCGAGACGCCGCAGCATCTCTCAACCCCCACGGTGGAGCGGGTAAAGCGTCTCCTGTCTTGCGCCATCTCCCGGCTTTAAGGCGCGCCGTGGCTCGAGGCGTTTTTGTTTCCAGGCCCGGCGCCGATGTGGAAGCGCCGGTTTTGGGCGTTCACCTCGGCGTGTTGCCCGATGGCGCGCCGCGCCCCCGCGCATTCCTTACCGGACGTCGCCGGATCAGGGCCGGAGAGCGGACTTGCGGGGTGCTGCGTTTTGCAGTAGCAACGAGCTTGAAGCGCGACCAAGAAAGGAGGAAGCGATCATGGCGCGGATTCTGATTATTTCGACGCACGGATCGGAAGACCCGACTCGCGCCGGAGTTGCCTTTACGATGGCCAAAGGCGCCGTTGAAGCGGGGCACCGGCCGGAGATTTTGCTTGCCGGCGACGCGAGTGTCTTGGCTCGTCGGGTCGTGGCCGAAAGTGTTCTCCCCGTGGGACTGCCGCCGCTTAAAGAACTCGCGCAATTCGTCATTGACAATCAGGTGCCCGTCCACACCTGAGGGCTTTGCGGCAAGGCCCGTGGGGTCACCGACGAAGATCTCAAATGGTTGAATTCGAAGTGGACGACGCCGAAGGACGCAGCGCAGCTGGTCGTCGACGTTGATCGGGTAATCAGTCTCTGACCGGCGCCGCCCGCGTAACGACCGGCCATTGCGGTGTCGACCGTGGCCGCGGATGCGGCGCGATGCTTTCGGACGGACCCTTTTACACGCGGATCGAGCCGCATCCGGGGAGAGGAGATTCGATCGGAAAGGCGGCCGACCCGGCGCCATCGCGAATCCGCGGATCGTGAAACGAAAATTCGATCGACGAGAGGCTTGAGATATGGCGGACGAGGGCGTGATGCGAGCCCATCCCGTGCCGGGGACGATCGTGAAGGAATGGGTCATTCCGGCACGGGAGTATGCTGCATTCACGATGCGACGCCACCAGACGCTTCGGTTCGTCGATATCGAAGGCAAACAGGTCCCCGACCTGGTGTGCTTCAACGAGCATGATCTCACCGAGCATCTCAACATGGGCAATAGCCTGCTCCTGAACAAGCGGCGCGAGCTCCGGCGTGGAGACGTGCTTTATTCGGTTGTCTGTAATCGGATGATGACGATCACAGGCTATTCCAACGAAGAAAGCTACGCCTACGGGCCGATGTGCAGCGAGGAACTGAACCGGATCCGGTACGGCGTGTCCGGCACGCGAAACTGTCGTGACAACTTCGCCATGGCGCTGGCGCCGTACGGATTCGACCGTCGACAGATTCCCAACGCCTTCGTTCCGTTCATGCGGGTGGAGGTGGGGCCGGACGGGTTGATGGAGATCAGAGAACCGACCAGTCGCGCAGGCGACTTTTACGATCTCAGGGCTGAAATGGACCTGCTTGTGGCGGTTTCCAACTGCCCGCAAGAACGCAATCCGTGCAACGGTTTCAATCCCACGCCCATGGGCATCGTCATCTACGAGGGCGCCTGAAAGCTCAAGGCGCTAACGGAAGGGAGAAACGTCATGAAGCTCACGGCGGCCGCGTCTCTCCTGGTTGCGCTCGCCATCGCCGCTACCTTCGTTTTTTTCCCCGGTTGTCTCGAGGCGGCTGAACGAGCCAAAGAAATTCCGCTCACGGTCCGGCTGGATTTCATCGTCGGCGGCAACCACGCGCCGTGGTTTGTCGCGCGGGAGAAGGGCTTTTACGCGAAACGGGGACTGAACGTCACGATCCAACCCGGCAGTGGTTCGGCGGACACGATCCGGACGATCGCGGCGGGCGGGGCTGACGTCGGCTTCGCCAACGTCTCGACCGCGATCGTCGGTCGCTCCAGAGGAACGCCGATCGTCGTTGTGGCGCAGCTCGGTTACCTAGCGGTCACGATTCTGTGGCGCGAGGACAGCGCCATCGAAACTCTCAAAGACCTCGAAGGGAAGTCGTGGGCCATCAGTCCCGGGCAGGCGCAATGGTTCTTGCTTCCGGCCCTTGCCCGTATCAACCACATAAACTTCAAATCCATCAAGGTCGAGGAAACTGCGCCGCCTCTGCAGCCGGCCGCGCTGCTCGCCAAGAAGGCCGACTTCATCACCATGTTCCGTGCTTCCAACGACGAGGTGGCAGAGCTGGCTGCAGCACGACAGGGCGTTCGATTGAAACGCATGCACATGCGGGATGCGGGGCTCGATATTTATGGCAGCGCGCTCGTGGTGCGGGAAGAGGATCTCAAGCGCCGGCCCGAGATGATTGCGGCTTATGTCGAGGGCACCATGGAAGGTCTACGCTACACGCGCGACCACCAGGATGAAGCCCTGAGGATCCTCCTGAAGGTCAAACCGGAATTGGACCCGGAGCTGACCAGGGTTCAGATCAAAAACGGCGTGGAGGAAGTGTTCATTCCCGCGGAGTCGCTGACCTCGGGATTCGGCTACATGAAACCCGACGTGATGGAGAAAACGGTCAGAATCACGAACGAGTTCTTCGACGTCGCCGCCAAGGTCGCGCCCGACAGTGTTTACACCAACCGCTTTATCCGAAAGTAGGCAACCGCTATCAGGACCGTCTGGTGATATTCGCGAGTCCGCGGCTCCAGCCGGACTGCCTGCTCGGGTTTCCCGGTAACGCGCGGCGCGATACTTCTGCTTCTCTGCCGCCACTGCTGCTGTGGGCTGCGGGCCCCGGGGCCATGGTGTACCATCGTTTTTGCCCTTTTTGCGTGCCCCGATCGGCTAGAGTAACCCTGTTGGCGGTGTCCGGTCGGCTTGGTTTGGTATGCCGTGGGGCGTTTCTCGCCTGAAAAGGTCGGACCTGATGAACGGAACGGAATTGGCTGCGAGCCGACCTCGCGGTTTCTCGCTCGCTTTAAACGGGCAGTCCTTCCTTTTGACTTTGCTCCTGTGTTTTATCGCGTTTCTCGTTTTAACGCCGCTGTTTTTGCTCCTTCTGAACAGTTTTCAGATCGGCAGGCCGGGCGGGGAAGTGGTCTATGGATTGGATGGGTGGAAGATTGCGCTTACCAGCGGCGGAATCCTCGAAGCGATCTACAACAGTTTTTCGCTGGCGATTGTGCGGCAACTCATCGCCACCGTCTTGGGAATCGCTCTTGCCTGGCTCATCGCCAGGACCGACCTGCCGATGCGCGGAACCCTGGAGTTTCTTTTTTGGCTGGCGTTCTTCTTGCCTGCGTTACCGTCTACGTTGGGATGGATCCTTCTCTTGGATCCCAAATACGGCCTTTTGAACCAGCTCCTGTTGAGCGTCGGCGTCGTCAGCGAGCCGCCCTTCAACATCTACTCTTACTGGGGAATCATCTGGGCTCACCTGGCGGCGACCGGCATATCGATCAAAGTCATGC
Organism: Candidatus Eiseniibacteriota bacterium; assembly: GCA_035559295.1. Lineage (GTDB taxonomy): Bacteria > Desulfobacterota > Binatia > UBA9968 > UBA9968 > DATMBL01. The sequence continues at coordinate 8,356 of DATMBL010000193.1, read as the reverse complement.
TGCTCACGCCGGCGTTTCGCAACCTCGATGCCGCACTGGAGGAGTCTTCGCGCACCTCGGGCGCAAGTCCTTGGGTCACGCTGCGCCGCATCGTTGTGCCGATCATGATGCCGGCGATCCTGGTCGCGACGATCCTCGGCGTCATACGGTCCCTCGAAGCGTTTGAGATCGAATTGATCCTCGGCGTCCCGATCGGGTTGCACGTGTTTTCCACCAAAATCCACAGCTTTGTGACGCACGAGCCTCCCGGCTATCCGCCGGCGACCGCGCTGGGAACGTTCTTTCTGCTCGTTTTGCTCTTGCTCGTTGCGGCGCAGCGACTGTTTCTCGGACGGCGTTCGTTTGCCACGGTCACCGGCAAGGGGTTCAGCACGCGGCCCGTGTCGCTCGGCCGCTTCAAATGGGTTGCGTTTGCCCTCGTGCTTGGCCTTGCGCTGAGCATTACCGCCCTGCCGACGATTTTCCTCTTCATCGGAACCTTCATGAAACTCTTCGGCTTCTTCACGATCAAAGAGCCGTTCACGCTCGATAACTGGATCCAAGTGCTGCATGATCCGATCCTGCTGCGCTCGTTGAAAAATACTCTGGTCCTCGGCCTGTCGAGCGCGGCGCTCGGGGTGCTCATGAGTTCGCTGATCGCGTACGTTATCGTCAAGTCGCGCTTCAAAGGGCGCGCCGCGCTGGATTTCATCTCATGGCTGCCCTGGTCGATCCCGGGGATTCTCCTGGGAATGGCGCTTCTGTGGACGTTTCTCTTGATCCACAACGTGGTTCCGATATACGGCACGATGGGGGCGTTGATCGCGGCGATGGTGATCAGCGGCATGCCGCTCGCCGTGCAGGTGATCAAGAGCTTTATGATGCAGCTGGGAGACGAACTGGAAGAAGCATCGACGGTCGCCGGCGCTTCCTGGTTTTACACCTATCGAAAGATCACGTTGCCGCTCTTGCTGCCGTGCTTGATCGTCGTGGGTCTCCTCGAGTTTATCTCCGCTGCTCGAAACATCAGCACCGTGGTGCTACTGGCGACGGGGCAGACGCGAACGCTTTCGCTTCTCATGCTCGACTTTACCGCGGGCGCGGAGTTGGAAAAGGCCACGGTCGTGGCGACGATGATTGTCGTTCTGGTCGTGACCGGCGCGCTTGCGGCGCGCGCGCTGGGCGGCCACCTCAGCATCCGCGGTTGAGCAGCGAGCTCGGCACAGAAACGAAAAGTGTTGCTCGCGCCAAGAACGCCAGGCGCGCAAAGGCCAAGAGCAAAGGGCTAAGTCGAATACTGCACCACGAAGGACACGAAGACCACGAAGTTAAAGAATTTCTAGTTTGAATTCCCCTTCGTGAACTTCGTGCTCTCTGTGGTGGAGCTTTGCTTTGCGTCTTTGCGCGGGATCTTCGCGGCTTTTTGTGCGACGTAACCGCGCTGGCTCGCCGAGGGTTCCTCTAAGCCGACTTGGCAAACCGTTCATTCACTTCTTCCTCGTAGGAGAGGAGTTTCTTGACGCTCGCGCGCTCCTGCATACGCCTGAAATGCGCCAGAACGTTGGGAAACCCTGAAAGCTCCACCCCCAACTGGGTGGCGCGGCGGCAGCACCAGAAAAAATGCGCGTCGGGCGCGGTGAAATGGTTGAAAAAGTACTCACGCCCGGCCAGCATATCGTCGGCGATCCGGAAGTTCTCGAACAGCGCTTCGGTCGCGATCTTGACGACGCTCTCGGGGCCGCCCGGGACGTCGCATACCTTGGCCGGGTTGTTGATCCGGCTGAGGTAAGGATGGATCCCGCTTGCGCACCAGGCATGGAGAGCGATCGCCTGCAACTCGGCCCACGGGTCGGCAGGCAGGATCTTCGCGGCGGGAAACGTCCGGTGAACCCATTGATGAATCGCGACGTTTTCGGTCAGGATCTTGCCATCGACGACCAGGGTCGGCACTTTGTGCTTCGGGTTGATCTTCAGGTACTCGGGCGAGAAATTCTGCCGCTTTCGATAATTAAGCGGCCGGACCTCGAAGTTGGCGCCCGCTTCGGTGAGCGTGATATAAGGAGCGATCGCGCAGGTGTTCGGAGCGTAGTAAAGAGCGATTTCCATTTGCGTCTCCTTTTAGGATTGACTAGCCGCGAATCTAGTCCTCCCGCGTAGTACTTGCAAGCCATATGACCGGATCACCGCTCGTTCAAAGTTCGAAGTTCCAAGTTCAAGGCGGCAAGGCGCCGTTTCAATCGTTCCAGGCGTTACAGATGTTCCAGTCGTTCTAAATGTTGCCTGGCCTTTGAATTTTCTATACATACGTATAGATCATCGGGATTAGACTAGGAGGTAGGATCATGGCAGATACAACCGAGCGCCCTCTCGCGGATGCGTTGACCGCAATTAGAACGCGCCGCTCGGTGAAGGAGTACCTTCCCACCGAGATTCCTCGGGAGTGGATCGAGGAGTTGCTCGATGCCGCCCACTGGGCGCCCAATCACAAACTGACCCATCCCTGGCGTTTTCACGTATTCACCGGAGCGGGGCGCGAACGATTGGTCCCGGCCCGACAAGCGGCGGTCCGTTGGGCGGCGGAGAAAAAAGGGATGCAACCGAGCGAGGACGAACTTCGCTTCGCCCGAGAGAAGTGTTTTTCGTCTCCGGTCGTGATCATCGTTTCCATGGTGGGCGATGACAACAAAATCGTGGACCAGGAAAACTACGCGGCGTGCTGGTGCGCGATCGAGAACCTGCTGGTCGCCGCAACCGCGCGAGGCCTGGGCAGTTACCCCAGCACAGGCACCTGGATCGACCAGAACTTCGTCGGTCCGGTTCTTGGACTCACGGAGAAGGAGCGGCCGGTGGCGTGCATCTTTCTGGGGTACTCCGAGCAGAAAACGATGGCCAAGCGCCTGCCCGTGGATCGGCATACCAAGTGGTATACCGAGCCGTAGTGCTGAACGGCTTCGAACGAGAGTCTTTCGTAACAAGCGCCGTTGCGGTTGGGCTCCGAATCATGCTGCAGGACCGGTTGAATGATTCGGCTTAGCCGTTCCAATTCCCTCTTACAGCCGCCGCTATTGCCGCAAGTCTTTCGTGGCTCTCCTCAACCGCCTCATCGAGGAACCGCTCCAGCTCCTGGTCGAGGAAGTAATTCTCGATCTTGGTCTCGGCGCGCGGCAGAGAGCGATAGATCTTCGCGACCCAGACGGCCTTTACGAACTCCTCCGCGAGCATGAGAATTCGGTTTCGGCCTTCGTTCGATGCTCCAGCCGCCAGGTCGGCAAACGCCGCCGCGATCCTGGCGGGGATCTTCTTTTCTACATCCGCTTTCATGCTGAATCCCTTTGCTCCAGTATCGGCTCCGCCGTCCGTGCGGCCGCGAACCCGGCCGTAGGTCAACGATAGCAGCTCGGCGAATCCTTTCAATCGAGCGACTCGGTTCCGCTCTCGCGATGTCTGCGACGCAGAGTTCCTAAGCTCATTTTACGGCGCAAGGCGGGATCGTGCCCAGCCTCCCTGCCTTTTGAGCACGTACAAGAACCGGTCGTGGAGGCGGTCGTCGCGGTTCACCCAGAACTCGATTCGGTCGGGCCGAACGCGATACCCGCCCCAAAACGGCGGCAGCGGCACGTCGCCATGAGCGAAGCTTCGATCGACCTCGGCGACCCGACGCTCGAGAAAAGCGCGATCCGGAATCGCCCGGCTCTGGGGCGAAGCCCAGGCGGCAAGGCGACTGTTGCGCGGCCGCGTCGCGAAATAACGCTCCGACGTTGCCCGGGAAATCGCTTCCACCGTGCCCTCGATCCGAACCTGCCGGCCGAGGGATTTCCAGTGAAACAACAATGCGGCCCGGGGGTTTTCCGCGAGCTCCGCGGCCTTACGGCTTTCGAGATTCGTATAAAATACAAACCCATCCTCATCGAACGACTTCAGCAAGACCATGCGCGCCGACGGCTTACCGTCGGCCGTTGCTGTCGCAAGCGTCATCGCCTCGTAAAGCGCAGGCTCGGCCGTGCGCGCCTCGTCAAACCACTTTCGGAATTGAACGAGAGGATCGGTATGCATATCGTAGACGCATGGTAATATGGAAACAGATCGTAGCTTAGCCGACCCAAGCCGGGTTGGCCAGGGGCACCGCCATGAACAGAGCCGGGAATGAAATCGAGGTGGATTGTTACGCGGGGTATCGTGCGGACGAGACCCCCCGGCGCTTTTCAGTTGGGCCGCGGCTCGTTGCAATCGTCTCGATAATCGATCGCGGCGTGACGCCGGATTATCGTTATTTCAAAGTCCGAGGGGACGACGGTTCTGTCTATAGGCTGGTACAAAGCCTCGATACTCGAAAATGGAAGCTGGAGTAGCGGAGGAAGTCCATATGGCATTTGGCCGTAAGATGCCGAGAGAGGTCGACGGCGGCGGCAGGTTTTTATCGCGCCGCCGTGAGTTTACGCCGGCATATCTCCGTAGCCACGAAGAGGGGACGCTCAAGCCGAAGATCGACGAAGCTCTGGAGTGCTTGCGCGCGTGCACTCTGTGCCCGCGGAGCTGTGAGGTGGACCGGTATCAAAACTACGCGGTCTGCAAAGTTGCGCGCTATGCGCGCGTCTCCTCGTTTTTCGCGCATTTCGGCGAGGAGGACGTGCTTCGCGGCTGGCGCGGTTCGGGCACGATCTTTTTCGGCTGGTGCAACCTCCGATGTGTCTTTTGCCAGAACTATGAAACCAGCCAAAAGGGTGAAGGCGATGAAGTGAATCCCACGGAATTGGCCGCAATGATGGTCGAGCTACAGCGAAGCGGCTGTCATAACATTAACTTCGTCACCCCGGAGCATGTCGTGCCGCAGATCCTCGAAGCCCTGCCTCACGCGATCGAACGCGGGCTGCGCCTGCCGCTCGTGTATAACACCAGTGCTTATGACAGCCTGCACAGCATCGAGCTCATGGACGGCGTGATCGATATCTACATGCCGGATTTCAAGCTATGGAATCCCGAGCATTGCCGGAAATATTTGCTCGCGCCCGACTATCCCGTGGCGGCTCGCTCCGTCATCCGGGCGATGCACGAGCAAGTCGGTCCGCTGATCGTCGATGAAGAAGGTTTGGCGACGCGCGGCGTGCTCGTGCGCCACCTGGTGATGCCCGGAATGCTGGAAGACAGCCGCGAGATCTTTCGTTATCTCGCCGCGGCGCTTTCGCGGGACACCTACGTCAACATCATGGACCAGTACTTCCCGGCGTGGAAGGCCGCCGCCGACGACAAATACCGGGAAATCGGCCGGCGCATCACCCGAAGCGAGCTGACGGAAGCCTTCGGGCACGCAGCGGCGGCGGGGTTGTGGAGATTCGATACGCGCTGGCGGCAAACGTTCCGATCCCTGGCGATGGCCGTGTAGGTATGGACGCGGCGCTGAACAACGTACCGGGTAGATACTATCTAGGCGAGTAGCTGGAGCGCCGCCGCGGCGTAAATCTTGGCGGCTTTGCGCACGTCCGCCAAAGCGACGAGATCGTGATCGGTGTGAGCGAGCCGCAGGTCGCCGGGCCCGAACATCAGGGTTTCGAGGCCGGCATGATTGAGTAATCCCGCATCGAGAGCGGCTGATGCATAGCAGAATTCCGGCTCTCCATTGGTTACCTCGCGGTAAGCACGAGCCAGGGTCTCTGCAAGCGCGCAGTCTCCGGCCACCTCGGATGGGTACATCAAAGCGCCCGGCGATACTTCGATTTTAAATCCCACGATTCCCTCGAGCGCGTTTCGGATTTGCCGAACCGCTGCATCCGGATCTTCACCGGGCAAAAGCCGCCTATCCACCATGATATGACACCGATCCGGGATCGTGTGGCTTATTGCCGGCTCAGTTCTGACATGCGTAACCGTGAGGGTGGCATCACCGAGACCGCGATGGCGCGTCCGAAGCGGCAATCGCTCCAGCCGTTCCATAACGCGCCGAAAACCATCCACTGCGTTGATTCCCTGCGAAGGCATGCTGCTGTGCGCGGACTTGCCGTGTACGATGATCTCGATGTCGATTCTGCCTTTGTTGCCCAGGCAGATCCGATTGCCGGTTCCAAGACCGACGATCGCTGCGCGCGCCCCGATGTTGTCGTTTTCCAATATGAACTGTGCTGCGTTGTGGCGACCGGTCTCACCTGCGAGACTAACCGCCAAGACAAGCGGCGCGCGCAACGACAGCTCGGCCCGCTGAACGATCGCAGCCGCATAAAGCATAGCGGCTAATGCGCCTTTTTGCTCGCACGCGCCTCGGCCGATCGCGCAGGGACCTGCAATGCCCCACGGCTGACCGTCGACGAGCGCGCCGGAAAACGGATCCTTCATCGAGGCCGCGGGATAAGTCATGGCATAGCCCATCAGCAGAAAACCGCCGGGGCCGCCGCCCAGGCGCCAGATCAAATTGCCCATGCGATCGATCGATCCGGGGTTTCCGGTCCATTTCCCGAGTCGGGGAGCGATCAGTGTCGCGATACATTTTTTGACCTGGGGATCGGCCTCAAGCGCGTCCGTCTGGGGCGTGGGAAAGCGCAGCAGCTCTATCAGGAACCGATCGATTTCCTCGTCGCGCGCGCAGCGCTCGACGATTGTCAAGGCCTCGCCTGGCGTCATGGTTGGACGCAATCACCAAGCCTGCTCCAGGAGTTCAAGAACCTGCTCCGCTGCGTGCACGGGCTTGGGGTTGGTATACATACTGTAATCCGCCAGGGCATCGGTAGCGAGCTGTCGTAGACCGTCACGCGGAACGCCCAGCTCGCGCAGCTTGAGCGGCAGTCCCATACGTCGATTCATCTCGAAAACGCGCTCGGGAACGGATGCGGCAAGCTCATGATCACTGCCCGCCTGGAGGCCCATTTCCCGGGCCATCTGCGTGTATGCTTGCGCGACCGCATCGAGATTCCAGCGCATCGCGTGCGGGAGCATGAGAGCATGGACCTCCGCGTGCGGTACTTGGTACCGACCGCCGATCGCATGAACGACGGCATGATGAATTCCGGTCCATGCGCTATAGACGCCCATCCCGGAAAGGCAAGCGGCCACCTGAACGTAACTCATGGATTCGAGATCCTGTGACGCCTCCACCGCTCGCGGCAGGTAACGAGCGATCAAGCCGATCGCCTTGAGACAGTACGCTTCGGTTAACGGCTGGCTTTCGGTCGAATAAACCGCCTCGACGCAGTGAGCCAGCGCGTTCATACCGGAAGCCGCCAGCAGTCTTCGCGGTGCGGTCGCCGGCGCCTCGGGATCGAGCAGAACCGTGCGGGGCGAAAGCTTTGGATCGGCGACGATCAACTTCCTGCCGCCTTCGCTGATCCCTACCGAATAGCTGTATTCGCCGCCTGAGAATGTCGTCGGGATCGCGATGTGCGGGGCCTTAGGCGCAGGCATTGGCGGGATCTCTTTTTTGTCGGGTGGCGTAAACCGAACGGCCAAACGGGGCAACGGCCCTCCTTCGGCGAGCAATGCCGCGACGCCTTTGGCCGTATCGATAGCGCTGCCCCCGCCGACACTTATCAGGAGGTCGATGTCGTGAACCCGAGCTTGCTCGGTTGCCGTCTCGATGGAAACCGTCGGTGAATGCGGCTTTACCTGTTCGAAAACCGCAACGCATTTCACGCCCAGTGCAGCCTTGACAGCGTGGAGCAAACGGGTTTTGGCCACCGATGGCGAGGTTACCAAAAAGGCGCGGGTTCCGCCGAGCCTCTCGACCTCTTCGGGCAGTTTTGCGATGGATCCCCGGCCGGAAACAATCCGCTCGACTCGTGGGTTATTGAAGATAAAGCTTGAACCCGCCATCGAAGGGCTGTCTTACGAAACCGGTTCGCACGATCAAGACGTCACTTCAGTATCTCTTTAAGGCGTGCAACCAACGGCGCCTCGAGGCGCAGTAGCGCCCTCACGTTTCGCTCCAGCTCTTCACCCGATCCCGGGTTAATCTCCAGATTGGCCTTTGCCGCTTCGCTGAGCAATGCCGGATCTTTCAACGCCTCCATGAACGCCCTCCGTAGAATCTCCACACGGTCCTTCGGCGTGCCAGGAGGTAGAACATACGGACGAACCGCGGCACCGTGAGCTTGAGCCATTGCGTGGATAAGCTTTCGAGCCTCTTCATTTTTGGCCAAATTTACAGCCAAGGGAACTTTGGGAAGTTCCGGATGGGGCTTGTCGCTCACCTGCAGGAGAATGATCAGTTCACGGGAATCGAGCTCCTGTTTCCAGGTTGCGCGAAAGGACTGCCATGAGTTGCTGAGGCCGCCGACTTCGCCCGCGTTAAAAGCCAACCGAATCGGTGCGGTTCCCTTGTATCCGGAGACGACTTGGATCGGCAGATCCAAACTCGCCTCAGCCACCTTGGGGATATCGTAGGTGCCGTCGCCCG
>DATMBL010000192.1:0-3613 GCA_035559295.1 Candidatus Eiseniibacteriota bacterium | reverse complement strand
TTCTTGCCGTGGAGCTTCTGCTTTTCGAATGGAAGCCGCGAAGCCTCATTCCGGTTGCGCTCGCGAGCGCTACGGCCGCCGCGCTTCGGCCGGCAATCATCGGGTTCGGGCCGGTATTTTCCGTCCCGCGCCACGCCCTTGTTTTTGGCACCGAAGTCTTCGCCGGCTGTATCGTCGCCGGCCTGCTGGCCGGCCTCTTTTCGGCCGTGCTCACGCGCGCGGTCTACGCGGCCGAGGACGCCTTTTACTCGCTGCCGATACATTGGATGTGGTGGCCTGCCATCGGCGCGGTCGGGGTCGGTATCGGCGGATTGGTTTACCCGCAGGCTTTGGGAGTCGGCTACGAGACGATCGAAGCGCTGCTGCAGGGCGATTCGTCGCCAGAGACCTTCGCGGGAGTTCTCGTGGTAAAGGCGCTTATTTGGGTGGTATCACTCGGCTCCGGTACCTCCGGCGGGGTGCTGGCGCCGCTCCTAATGATGGGAGCGGCGCTTGGCGGTTTGGAGGCGTTTTTCTTGCCCGGAGAAGGCGCCGGCTTCTGGCCGCTCGTCAGCATGGGCGCGATTCTCGGCGGTGTCATGCGGTCGCCGCTTACCGCAGTGGTGTTTTCGTTAGAGCTCACGCACGATCTCGAACTGCTTCTGCCGCTGCTGGTAGCGACTGTTTTCGCTTACGGCTTTACCGCGCTTACAATGCGCCGCTCGATCTTGACCGAAAAGGTGAGTCGTCGAGGGTTTCATTTAAGCCGGGAGTATGCCGTCGATCCGCTGGAGGTCCTCTTTGTGCGGGAAGTAATGCGCACGAAAGTTGTGGCGCTGCCGAAGGGGCTGCGTTTGAAGGACCTCATGGATGGAATCGCGGGCGACGGTTACCGAAACCAGCGCCTGTTTCCGGTGCTCGACGAGCGCAATTGGTTTTGCGGTGTGGCGACTTACAACGACCTCCAGAACTGGATCGCTGGGGCCCAAGGGAACGGTGCGGATCGGACGCTTGCCGACGTGGTCCGAAGCGATCCCGTGGTGGCCTTTGCGGACGAGCCGCTCCGGATCGTGGTTTACCGCATGGCCGAGACCGGCTTCACGAGACTTCCGGTTTTGGAAAAGCACAATTCGCGAAAGCTCGCCGGCATGGTTTCACTTACCGACCTGTTGAGGGCGCGGGCGCGCCATTTGGAGGAAGAGCAGCGACGCGAGCGCGTGTTGCGCGTAAGGTTCGCCTTCTCCAGATCCCAGGGCCGGCGGGGCGAGCGTGACGCGACGTGAGCCGAGGCCTTTCCGGGCCGATAGTCGCCTTCAAAGACGATGCTCTCGCCCTGCGCGCGCGATGGGCGGCCGTTGGATTTCTCCGAAGCGGTCCGCCCCGCGGGCGTCGCCCGGTTGTGCCTGCGGAACGCGCCGGTGTATGGTGCGGGCAAGCCGAACCGGCATCGACGCGCGCGATGGAAGCCTTCAATATCGACTTGTTCCTGCTGACGCTGGCGTTGGTCGGCACCGTAATCCTCATCGCGGCGCTTCTCTCCGGTTGGATCGACCGCAGCGACGTGCCGCAGGTCGGCGTCTTTCTCGCGCTTGGGGCCGCGCTCGGGCCGGCCGGTCTGGAACTGCTCGATGTCGGACTCGATTCTCCCATCCTTCGCGTCGTCGCTACGCTCAGCTTGGTTTTGGTTCTTTTCACCGACGCGGTGAGCCTCAGTTTTACCGAAGTGAGGCGGCACGGCGCCCTCGCGTTTCGCGTCTTGGGGCCGGGCACGGTCGTATCGGCGGCGCTGATCGCGCTCGCCGCGCGTTTTTTCCTGGGGCTTGCCGCTCCTGCCGCCGCGATCCTGGGCGCAGCGCTCGCTTCGACCGATCCGGTGATGCTGCGGGGGCTTCTCCGGCGGCCCGGGCTGCCCGCGCCGGCCCGGCTGGCGCTGCGTTTGGAGAGCGGGCTTAACGATGCGGTATTGCTGCCGATCATCCTCATTGCGATGCCGTTTGCCGCTCAGGCGAGTTTTCCCACACGTGCCGAATGGGCGCGTCTCGGCATCGATCTTTTCCTCTTGGGTCCCGGGGCCGGCATTGGAGCGGGGCTCTTGGCCGTTGCCGCGCTCGAGATGATCAGGAGGGAGATCGGCGTCCGGCGCGACTACGAGTCTTTATACTCTTTGGGAGTGGCGTTTACGGCCTATGCCGCAGCCGAGGCGGTGCACGGGAGCGGATTTCTCGCAGCGTTCGCGGCGGGTTTGACGATCGCCGCACTCGACGTGGAGCTCTGCGATTGTTTTTTGGAGTACGGCCAGACGACCGCCGAGATGGCCCTGCTTTTTACTTTCGTTCTCTTCGGCGCTTCCTTGATCTGGGGCGGATTCGCGCTGCTTCGGTGGCCCGTGGTATTGTTTGCGGCGACGGTTTTGCTGATCCGACCGATTGTCTACTTCGCTTCGCTCGCCGGTAGCGGCCTCGATTTGCGCAACCGGATCCTGATCGCGTGGTTCGGGCCGCGCGGCTTGAGTTCACTCTTATTGATCGTTGTGCCGGTCTTTGCCGGGATCGAGGACAGCCAGGATTGGTTCTTCATTTGTTGTTTGATCGTGCTGCTGTCGGTTGCCTTGCACGGCGGGTCGTTGATGTTCCTGAAGCGACAAGAGCCGTCGTCGTCGGGTGTTGCCGCGGACTCTGCCGTCGATATTTCGCAAAACGGCTCCGCGCCGGCCGAAATTGCGGGGGAGAACAAACCGCGCGACTTGCTTATGACCGTGCCCCAGTTGAGGGAGGTTCAGCGCTCGGGCGAGCCGGCGCTCGTCATCGACGCGCGCGCGGAACGCAGCTTCGATGGCAGTGATTTGATGGCGGTGGGCGCGATCAGAGTCCTTCCGGAGCACGCCCTCGAGCGCCTCAAAGCGCTCGAGGTGCCCCGTAATACATGGGTCGTGGTTTTTTGCGCTTGACCGGATGAGGCCACCAGCGCCCGTGTGGCGCGACAGCTGCAAAACGCGGGCTGGAGGCGCGCGCGCGCCCTGCTCGGCGGATGGAAAGCCTGGCAAGACGCCGGCTTACCGGTTGAAGCAAAGCCGCCGTAGACGTTGCGTTTTTTTCGGGCTGTTGGGGTTTCTCCGGGAAATCTAGCTGGCAGCGGTAAGCCTTCGGAATCGGAGCGATGAAGGGCGAGTTTCCCGGGCCATACCGATATCGAGATCGGGCTGGAACGAGACGAAGACGGTGAGCGTCAAGAGGGTACGACAGCGAACCCGCGATCCGAGATTCCGAACTAAAACTTCTCCGACCACGGCCGGAGTTCGACGTACGATGCCCAGGCGCTCCGATGCTGGCGGTGAAGGTGGAGGTAGGTCTGCGCGATCGCATCCGGGTCCAACCAGCCGTCGGGGCCGCGCGAAGCGAGCACGTCGGGCGGCCGGGTCGGATCATAAATGCCGCCGTCGATGACGACCTGAGCCACGTGGATGTTCTGCGGCTGGAGCTCGCGCGCCATACTTTGCACCAGCCCGCTGAGACCCATCTTTCCCATCGCGAAAGCCGCGGAATTGGCAAACCCTTTGATGCTCGCCGATGCTCCGGTAAAAAGAATGGTACCCTTGCCGGCGGGAACCATCCGCTTGGCCGCCGCTTGTCCCACG
>DATMBL010000191.1:0-24755 GCA_035559295.1 Candidatus Eiseniibacteriota bacterium | reverse complement strand
CCCGCCGTAGCGCAGGCGGTCGCGTTCGCCGTGCCCCACGAGACCCTGGGAGAAGATATCGCCGCGGCCGTCGTGTTGGCGTCCGGGCGGGCAGCCGGCGAGGAAGAGATCCGCCAGTTCGTTGCAGCCCGTGTGGCCGACTTCAAGGTGCCGAGCCAGATCTTGATCGTCGACGAACTCCCGAAAGGGCCGAGCGGCAAGATCCAACGGATCGGCCTGGCGGAGACGTTGCGTTCCCGGCTCGACGGTTCCTTCGCGCCTCCACGAACCGCTGTAGAGCTCGCGCTGGCCACGATTTGGGCCGACGTGCTTGGAATAAGGCGGCCTGGCATACGCGATAACTTTTTCGCTTTGGGCGGGGATTCACTTTCCGCGGCACGAGTTTTTAGCCGGATCGCACAGAAGTACGGTAAAACGTTGCCGCTCGCGACGTTGTTCGAAGCGCCCACGATCGAAAAGCTCGCCGCCGTTTTGGAAAATGGGATCCCGCATGGCCCGGCACCATGCGTCGTCGCTATTCAACCGCAAGGCTCACGGCCGCCCTTCTTCTGCATCCATAATCCCGGCGGTGAGGTCCTCCTTTACCGGAATCTCGCCCGGCATTTGGGCGCCGATCAACCGTTTTACGGTATCCAGGCGCAAGGAATTGACGGCAAGGCCCCGGTGCATACCACGGTTGAAGAAATGGCCGGCCACTACATCAGGGAGATCCAGAAAATTCAGGCCAGGGGGCCATACTTCCTGGGCGGATTCTGTTTCGGAGGACAGATCGCGTTCGAAATCGCCCGGCGGCTGAGCGAGCGAGGAGAAAAGATCGGTCTCGTGGCAATGTTCGAGTCGTTCGTCAGGCGATACCCTCCCGCGCTACAGGCTGAACTGCCGCCCGTAAAGCTATTTCCCTGGCTCCAGCAGAAGATTGCCGTCCACGTTCGAGCGCTCCTAAAGATGAGACCCGAACGTCGAATGCAGTATTTCACGCGCCGGCTTCGTAACCTCAAAATTATGGTTCATCTCTGGCTTCTCCGCGTAATCGGCGATCTCTGCAAAGCATGCGGCGTTTCGCTGCCATCGGTCCTACAGCTGCGAGACCTAACCCTGATCCACTATCAAGCAGGAAGAACGTACGTCCCACAACCGTTCGCGGGAAACGTCGTGCTCTTTCTCAGCCAGGAAACGCTCGAAACGTCCATCGAAGATCCCAGCGCGCCGTGGCGGCGGCTTACGTCGGGGAAATTGCAAGTTCGCCATTTGGCTTGTACCCACTACGATATTCTCCGTGAGCCTGCGGTCGAAGATTTGGCGCAAGAACTCCGCGATTGTATAGACAGGGAACTTGCGTTAATTCTAGTAACGGCGCCGCAGAGAGCCAAACCGGCAGTTTCGGAACATACTCATTCCTAAGGCTGTGATCTAAAGGGGCGATTTGTCCTGAAGGCGAGTGCATACGGGGAATCGGGCGGGCTTGCCTTCACTCCCGAGAGACTCGGCCGTTTGATCGAGTAAAGAAACAACCGATTTCTAAACAAGTTAACGGATGCAAACGGGGCTTGACCCCGATGGCCTGCAAGTTGCTCATCGGCTGGACCCAACCAACCGCCGCCCACCACGGGGCTGACGGCCCCGGCGGAGCCCTGCGCGGTTTTCACCGCAGAGACGCTGAGTACACAGGGAAAGAGACGAAGGTTTTACCACGGACAGCACGAAGCTCACAGAGATTCCGAGGTCGAAGATAGAGGATAGAAGATCGCAATCCTCGATTCTCGGGTTTCCCTTCGTGCTCTTCGTGTCCTTCGTGGTGAGTGATCCTAATGACCAGCCCCTTTCTCCCTTTCCACGTCCCCGAGATCGGCGACGAGGAGAAGCGCGCCGTCCTTGAAGTCCTCGAGTCCGGCTGGCTGACCACCGGAGCGAAGGTCAGGCAGTTCGAGCAGGATTTCGCCGCCTATACCGGGGCGGCGCACGCCGTGGCGCTCAACTCGGGGACCGCCGCGCTGCATCTCGCGCTCGATGCCATCGGTCTCAAGGAAGGCGATGAAGTCATCGTCCCGACCCTGACCTTCACCGCGACCGCCGAGGTCGTGCTTTACTTCAAGGCGCGCCCGGTTCTGGTCGATTGCGAGGCCGATACTCTGAATATCGATCCTCGGGCGATCGAACCGAAGCTTTCCCCCAGGACGAAAGCGATCATTCCCGTTCACATCGCGGGACAGCCCTGTGATCTCGATCCGATTCTCGAGCTCGCCCGAGCGCGCAACCTCGCGGTCATCGAAGATGCGGCGCACGCCCTGCCGGCGCGCTACCGTGGAAAAAAGATCGGCACGGTCGGCGACATCACCTGCTTTTCGTTTTACGCGACGAAGACGATTACGACCGCGGAAGGCGGCATGGCGACGACGGACAACGCGGCATGGGCCGAGCGCATGCGCATGATGAGCTTGCACGGCATCAGCAAGGACGCGTGGAAAAGATATACGAGCGAGGGCTCCTGGTACTACGAGGTCCATGCTCCCGGTTTCAAATACAATTTAACCGACCTCGCGGCCGCGCTGGGTATCGAGCAACTAAAAAAATGCGACCGATTCTGGCGCGCGCGCGAAAACATCGCCGCGCGCTACGACGAGGCGTTCGCCGACTTGCCCGAGATCGTCAGGCCTGCGGTTCGCCCGTCGCTGCAACACGCCCGCCATCTCTACATCATTCAACTCGGCCTCGAGCGCATCACAATCGACAGGAACCGTTTCATCGAAGCCTTGAAAGAAAAAGGCATCGGGACCTCGGTGCACTTCATCCCGCTCCACCTGCATCCATTTTATCGCGACGTGCTGGGATATAGTGCCGCGGATTTTCCACGGGCCACAGCGGCGTACCAAAGGATCGTTTCCCTTCCGATTTATCCCAAAATGACGCCTCGAGATGTCGATCGCGTTACAGACGCCGTTAGAGATGTCGTCAGCGCCCATCGCCGGTGACAAACTACGCGCGAACTGTCCGTTTGCGCTTCCACCTTGGAGTCGCAGACTGACCGCAGAGACGCGGAGAAAACCAATTCATAGAATATAATGACAACCAGTTCTCATTAACGCGCGAAGCGCGACGACAACTCTATAAACTTTGTGCCCTTTGTGTTCTTTGTGGTTAATCCCTTCGTGGCCTTCGTGTGCTTCGTGGTGAACACTTTAGTTTTCACACAAGCCGGTGATCAAGAGGATGTTCGATATCGTGGTAGCCGCCTCCGGGCTTCTGCTCCTCTCTCCCCTGCTTCTGGCCGTGGCCGCTGCGGTGAAGCTTTCGTCGCCGGGCCCCGTCCTTTACCGGCAACAGAGAGTCGGTAGGCGCTTTCGCCGCTTCGACATTCTCAAATTCCGGACGATGATAGCCGATGCCGACAAGGTCGGACCGCTCGTTACAGCGGACGATGATCCCAGGATCACTCCCGTCGGCCGTCTTCTGCGCAAAACCAAGCTCGACGAGTTGCCCCAACTGATCAACGTGCTCAAAGGCGATATGAGCTTCGTCGGCCCGCGCCCCGAGGTGCCCCGCTACGTCGAGCGATTTCGCGCCGACTACGAGGAGATTCTAACCGTCCGGCCCGGCATCACCGATCTGGCTTCGCTCCGATACCGGGATGAATCCGCCCTGCTCGCGCGGGCGGAAGACCCCGAGGCCGAATACGTGAGCAAGATTCTCCCGGAAAAGATCCGGCTGGCGAAGGAGTACATTCGACAGTCTTCTCTGTTTTTCGATCTCGCTCTCATTGTAAAAACCCTCGCCAAACTCTTCGTCTTCGAAAAACAGAAATAACCTCACCACAGAGATCACGAAGTTCACGAAGGAAAAACAGAGATTATCTCGCGCAAAGGCCGCAAAGGACGCAAAGTTTCAAAAGATTGTTTCTCGCTTTGCGAGCTTGACGCTCTTGGCGCGAGCAAGTTTTATCATACTTCGTGTTCTTCGTGTCCTTCGCGGTGAGTGATTTTTCCCGAAGTCGAACTAAGGAGTTCACATGAAAGTGATTATTTTGGCGGGCGGGCTCGGCTCGCGCCTATCGGAAGAAACCACGCTCCGGCCCAAGCCCATGGTCGAGGTCGGCGGCAAGCCCATTCTCTGGCACATCATGAACATCTACGGCGCCCACGGGATTTCCGAGTTCGTGCTGGCCTTGGGGTATAAAGCGGAAGTCATCAAGGATTATTTCCTCAACTTCTACGCGCTCAACAACGACCTCTCGATCGACTTGCGCGCCGGAAAAACCGTGATTCACGGAGGCAACCAGCCCAGCTGGAAAGTCCACTTGATCGACACCGGATTGAACACGCAGACCGGCGGCCGATTGAAACGCCTTCGCCCCTGGCTCAAGGACGACGAAACCTTCATGTTGACCTACGGCGACGGCGTCGGCGACATTCACATCGGCGACCTCCTCAAGTTTCACCGATCGCACGGCAAGCTCGCCACGGTGACGACCGTCCGGTCCCCCGCTCGATTCGGCCGGATCGCTTTCAAAGACGACCGGGTAACGGAATTCTACGAGAAACCCCAGACGAGCGAAGGCTGGATCAACGGCGGCTTTTTCGTGTTCAACGCAAAAGTCATCGACTACATCGACGACGACAATACCGTGCTCGAGCGCGAACCGGTCGAGCGACTGGCGCACGAAGGCCAGCTCATGGGCTACCGTCACTACGGCTTCTGGTCGTGCATGGACACCTTGAAGGAAAAAAATTACCTGGAAGAGCTTTGGGCTTCGGGAAAGGCGCCCTGGGCGATCTGGGGCTGACGGCGGTTTGCTAGCATTCTCACCGCAGCGGCGCCGAGCACGCGAGGAGAATACGTGTTCGCCGCGAAGAGCACAGCGCGGCTGCGCCGCAACCAAAAATCGGAATATCTCGCGCAAAGACCGCAAAGGCCGCCAAGATGAAGACCAAGTTTCTTTCGCGCCATCAGCGCGAAATTTCTTTTCCTTTGCGCGCTTGGCGCTCTTGGCGCGAGGCGATCTTTGTATTCTTTGTGGTTAACCTTCGTGGTCTCTGTGGTGAAATTGTGTTGCTTGCGGAGGATATATGAAAGTTTTGGTGACCGGGTCCGACGGATACATCGGCTCGCAACTCGGGCCGTATCTCATCGCGCGAGGCCACGACGTGGTCGGTCTCGATACGGGTTTCTACCGCGAGGGGTGGCTTTACAACAACGGCTTCAAACAATTTCCGAGTTGCATCAACAAGGACGTGCGGTTGATTGAAGTCGATGACCTCGAAGGTTTTGACGCGGTCGTGCATCTAGCCGAACTGTCGAACGACCCACTCGGGCAGCTCAATCCGGAAATCACGTACCGGCTCAATCACCAGGGAGGTTTCGGATTCGCGAAAAAATGCAAAGAGGCCGGCGTTGCGCGGTTCATCTACAGCTCCTCTTGCAGCGTTTACGGCACCGGTTCCGGCGACTACAAGACCGAGACGTCCGAAACCAATCCGCAAACCGCGTACGCCGAATGCAAGCTCAGAATGGAGCGCGACCTGCAGCGGTTGGCCGATGACGGCTTTTCGCCGACGTTCCTGAGGAACGCGACAGCCTACGGCGCATCCGCAAGAATGCGCTTCGACCTCGTGCTGAACAACCTCGCCGGCTGGGCCTGGACGCAGCGCCAGATCAAGATGACGAGCGACGGCACGCCGTGGCGCCCGCTGGTTCACGTGCTCGACATTTGCGAGGCCATGGCCTGTTGCCTCGAAGCGCCTCGGGACGCCGTGCACGATCAGATTTTCAATGTCGGCGACACGAAAGCCAACTACCAAGTCAAGGAAATCGCAGAAATCGTAGCCGGAACGTTCCCCGGATGCACGGTTGAATTCGGCTCGAGCGACGGCGACAATCGGAGTTACCGGGTCTCGTTCGATAAGATCAAGACAAAGCTGCCGGGGTTTCGTTGCCGCTGGGATCCCGTAAAAGGTGCGGAGCAGCTGCTGACGGTATTCAAGCGCATTGGCTTGACGCGCTCGGCCTTCGAATCCCGGATGTTCACCCGGCTGAAGCAGATCCAATACCTCATCGAAACCCATCAACTCGACGGCGAGTTTTTCTGGAGCGCGGCGTGATTTTCACCGAGACCAAACTGCCCGGGGCTTATACGATCGACCCGGAAAAGCATGCGGACGATCGCGGTTTTTTCGCCCGGACGTGGTGCAAGCGCGAGTTCGAAGCGCGGGGGCTGAATGACCGGTTGGTGCAGTGCAATGTCTCGTTCAGCCGCCGCCGCGGAACGATCCGCGGTATGCATTACCAGGTTGCGCCTTATGCCGAGGTGAAGATCCTGCGATGCACGCGCGGCGCAATCTACGACGTCATTATCGATTTGCGGCCCGACTCGAGGACCTACCGGCGATGGATCGGAGTCGAGCTGAGCGCGGCAAACCATCGCATGATTTACGTGCCGGAGGGCTTCGCGCACGGCTTCCAAACGCTCGAAGACGATGCCGAGGTGATCTATCAAGTCTCGCAATTCTACACACCGGGAGCCGAACGCGGCGTGCGCTACAACGACCCGGCGTTTGGCATCCAGTGGCCCCTGGAGGTCACGTCGCTGTCGGAAAAAGACCGAACCTGGCCAGACTTCGCCTAACGCAGCACGGAGCATGGAGCAGGAATACTGCCCCACGAAGGACACGAAGGTTCAAGAAGGTTTTATTTCTGAATCCCCTTCGTGTCCTTCGTGGTGAGTCTTCGCATCGGAGTTACTGATGATCATTGTGGATAACGCCTTGCGGAAGCGGGAAGCGGAAGGTAACCCGATACGCGTCGGTATGGTGGGCGCGGGTTTCATGGGACGCGGCATCGCGCTACAGATCTTCACGGCCGTTACGGGCATGAAGCTGGTCGCGATTTCGAACCGCCACGTCGATGGCGCCAAAAGGGCGTTCCTCGAAGCCGGAGTTCCCGAGGCACGCGTCGTCGAAAACCGGGCCGAGCTGGAGCGCGCGGTCAAGCACGGGCAGCAGGCAGTTACCGAGGATCCGTTTCTCTTGTGCGAAGCCGAGGGCATCGACGCGATCATTGAGGTCACCGGAACCGTCGAGCTCGGCGCGCAGGTCGTACTCCGCGCTCTGCAACATTCGAAACACGTGATTTTGATGAACGCCGAGCTCGATGGCACCGTCGGACCGATTCTCAAACGCTACGCCGATAAAGCGGGAGTCGTGCTGACCAACTGCGACGGCGATCAGCCCGGTGTGATCATGAATCTGTACAGGTTCGTGAAGGGGATCGGGGTCCGCCCCGTTCTCTGCGGCAACATCAAAGGGCTCCACGATCCGTATCGAAATCCGACCACTCAGGAGGGTTTCGCGCGACAGTGGAAGCAAAAACCCCATATGGTTACGTCCTTCGCGGACGGAACCAAGATTTCCTTCGAGCAGGCGATCGTGGCGAACGCGACCGGCATGGGGGTCGCAAAACGCGGCATGTACGGGCCGACCGTCGCTACCGGCAGTCCGATTCAAGATGCGGTGCACTGGTACCCTCTCGAGGAGATCAGCGCCGGGCCGGGGATCGTCGATTACGTGGTCGGCGCCGTCCCCAGCCCGGGCGTGTTCGTCATTGGGCGGCACGACGACCCGGTACAGCGCCATTATCTCAACCTTTACAAGCTCGGGCCGGGACCATTCTATTGTTTTTACACGCCGTACCATCTCTGCCACTTCGAGGTTCCCAACACGGTCGCCCGAGCCGTTCTGTTCCATGATGCGGCGATCACGCCGCTGGGCGCCCCGCTCGTGGAGGTCGTCGCGGCAGCGAAGATCGACCTCAGCGCGGGCGAGCGATTGGACGGCATGGGCTACTACATGACCTACGGCCTGTGCGAAAATAGCGACGTGGCGCGGCGCGAACGGTTGTTGCCGATCGGAGTCGCCGAGGGATGTTTGCTCAAGCGTGATATCCCCAAGGACCGGGTCCTGAAGTACGACGACGTCGAGCTGCCGGAAGGCCGGCTCTGCGACAAGCTCAGAGCGGAGCAGGAAGCGTGTTTCTTTGGCGCAGCGGGCTGAATTGCGAATTGCGGAATCGCCGGCGGTGACCGGAAACCGGAGACTGGAGACCCGAGTCTTCTTCGCTCCGTGCTGCTTGCTCTTCAACCGCAGAGGCGTCGAGAACGCAGAGAAAACAAGAGTACCTCGCGCCGAGAGCGCCAACCTCTGCTCTTCGCGTTTTGCGCTTTGCGGTTTTGCTCCATGTTCCGTGTTACTGCAGGGTTTTCACTACGGCCGAGAGAATCCAATAAGGTACAGCTCGTAACTCTTCCCACGATCTAACGTCCAACACCCAAGGCCGGAAAGTCGACCGGCTTACTTTTTGCTTTTGTTAGCCCGCTTCCGGCAACAAGATTGATAACGCACACACGGTCCTAAAGAGAGTTTTTCTTTCGAATCACCGGCATCCCAGGAGTATAGAATGTCAATTTCCCTCGCTTCGCTTCAGGGTTTTGTGCTTCGCTCCCGTCGACCGTTGGTGGTCGCGATCCATATGGTCTTGATCGTCGCGGCCAACTTCATGGCGTTCTGGCTGAGGTTCGACGGGGTCATCGATGCCGAGCACATGCAGCTGTTCCTCGAGACGCTTCCCTGGCTCATTTTCATCCGGGGTCTCACTTTCATTCCGTTCCGGCTTTACGAAGGCTTGTGGCGCTACACCGGGATTTGGGATCTCCGCAGCATCATCTTCGGCGTGGTCATCAGCAGCATGATATTCGCCACCGTCATGCGCTGGGGCTTCGGCCTGGTCGCGTATCCGCGCTCCATTTTCATTCTCGATGCGATTTTGCTGATCGTCTTGATGGGCGGAGTCCGGCTCTTCCGCAGGCTGTTCCTGGGCCTGATCGCGAGATCCCCGACCAAACGGCTCCTCATTTACGGCGCCGGCGATGCCGGTGAATTGATCGCGCGCGACATCACGAACAACAGCCAACGATACGATTGCCGTCTCGTCGGGTTCGTGGACGACGACGAGAACAAGATCGGCCAGCGCATTCACGGCGTCAAGGTGCTGGGTTCGCGCAAGGACATCGCCGACATCGTCACGGCCGCCAAGCCGGACGAGATTTTGATCGCGATCAGCGGTTCGGGAGGCGCGCTCTTGCGCGATCTGGTAAGAGCGCTCGAATCGTTCAAGATCCCGATCAAAACGCTCCCCAACCTCAACGGTCACGGCAACGGGACGCTGACGCTGAGCCAGATGCGGGACGTTTCGTTCGAAGACCTCCTGGACCGCGCCTCGGTCGGGCTCGAATTGGAAATCGTGCGCCAGTGGATTACGGGCAAGCGCGTTTTGGTCACCGGCGCCGGCGGCTCGATCGGATCCGAGCTTTGCCGGCAAATCGCGCACTATGGGCCCGAAATGCTGGTCATGCTCGAGAAAAGCGAGAACGCTCTCTACGCAATCGACATGGAACTCTGTCGGACAACACCTGCGCTCATCCGAATGCCCGTCCTGGGCGATGTCAAGCACCTTTCCACGTTGCAGGATCTCTTTTCGCGTTTTCATCCCCAGATCGTCTTTCACGCCGCGGCGTACAAACATGTTCCGATGATGGAGCATTACCCGAAGGAGGCCGTGCTCAACAACATCACCGGCACGTATCGTTTGACTCAGGTCGCCCTGGAGTACAAGGTCGAGCGGTTCATCCTGATTTCCACGGACAAAGCGGTCAATCCTACGAATGTGATGGGCGCGACCAAACGCGTCGGCGAGATGTACCTGCAGGCGCTCGCGCGCGAGGGCCGTCAGGGCGGAACGATCTTTTCCGCGGTGCGGTTCGGCAACGTGCTCGGGAGCAACGGCAGCGTCGTCCCGCTTTTCCTCCAGCAGATCCAGCAGGGCGGTCCGGTGACCATCACGCACCCCGAGGTGGCGCGTTACTTCATGACGATTCCGGAGGCGGTCCAGCTGGTTCTACGAGCGGCGACGTTGGCGACGGGCGGAGAAATTTTCGTCCTCGAAATGGGAGAGCAGATCAAGGTCGTCAACATGGCCCGGCAGTTGATCCGCATTTGCGGGTACGTCCCGGAAAAAGATATCCCGATCAGTTTCATCGGTCTTCGTCCCGGCGAAAAGCTCACTGAAGAGCTGGTCGGCCCGGACGAGACCAAAGAGTCGTCCCCCACGGATAAAATCTTCGTCGTCCGTTCCGCCGGGTTGCCGCCGCTTGGACTGATCGTGGACAGGATCCTGAAACTCGAGCGCGCCGCGATCGAAGATAAGTTGGAGAAGCTGCTCCATATTCTCGGCGAGCTGGTGCCGACCTTTCGGCCGGTCGATGCGCAGTTGGGCGAGGGTTTCGAACTCGGCGACGTTGCCAAGAAACCCGTTGCGGCCGCAAGAGCCGCAATCCGGCGAGCGTAAGTAAGGCCCCATCCTCGACTCCCCGATCCGACACGAACACCGCTCCGATTTCCGAAGCCTTTAGCGGCGTTGTAAAAGGCTACGGCCTTCCCACCATTACTCTCATGGCCGGACGTAGGGAAAAGATGCGAGTGGTCGTACTGAATCGTTCGGTCCTCGTCCGCGCTCTAGCCACGGTCACGGCTTTTCTATTGGGGGCAAGCGTCGCCGGTCAGCTAACTAAGTTTCTTACGGGGCACGATACCGTTTTTGGCCTGGTCCGTTTGTTCGACATGGACAACGAAAGCAACGTGCCGACGTCGTTTGCCATAGCCCTGCTCACTATCTCAGCCTTTTTGCTTTTGTTGGTAGGCGTTTTAGAACGACAATCCCGGGCGCCATATTCGTGGCACTGGCTCGTTTTGTCAGCGGTGTTCGGGTATCTCGCGATAGACGAGGCGACGCAAATTCATGAGTTCATGACCGGTTGCACTATCGACTTTCTCGGTTATGAACCCACCGGGATCTTCTATTTCGCGTGGGTCATTCCCGCTGCCGTATTAACCGGAATCTTCGCTTTGCTGTTTTTAAGATTCTTTCTCCATCTTCCGCGCCGGACCCGTTTCGCCGTCGGCGCTGCCGCTGCCTTGTATGTCGGCGGTGCTCTTGGGTTCGACATGATCGGCGGCTATTACGGCGAAAGACATGGTTTCGACAATCTCTCTTACAAGTTGATCGCCAACGTCGAGGAAACACTCGAGATAGCGGGCTTGCTCGTCTTTATCTGGACGCTTCTCGCTTATCTGGAGTCGAGTTACGGCGAGGTGCGGCTCCGATTCGAACACTCGTCTCAGCAACCCGGTGAGCCGACACTGCCGCATCGCTCTGACCGTGCCGCCTGAACACGCATTAGGCTTCTGAACGACACTTCGAGCGCATTTCGTACCCGCTCCGCTTCACCGTTCGCGTTGTAGCCTGGCCTCAACGTCCTGAATCTACCTGGAGGAACTTATGGCTGAACCCCTTCTCACCGTCAAACAAGTCGCCGACTACCTGAAGATCGACAAATTCACGGTCTACCGGTTGGTCACTCAGGGAAAGCTTCCGGCTTACAAAGTCGGAAGCCAGTGGCGCTTCAACAAGAAAATGCTCGACCGCTGGCTGCGCCAGAACCTGAACGTCGGCATCGATGAAAAAAACCAGTGATTTCACAGAGAGAGATCACGAAGGAAATTCAAGAGAATGGATTTTACCGCAGAGACGCCGAGCACGCAGAGAAAAGGCAGAGATTATTAACCACATAGAGTCATAAAGGACACAAAAGGTTTTTCTTAACCTTTGTGAACTTTGAGCTCTTTGCGTTCTTTGTGGTTAATTCTTCTCTCTGCGCTCCGGTACACAATTAATCTCACACAGAATTCGAGGTGAAATATGGAAGAAGAAGATAGCAGAGTCTATAAGGTCGTCGTGAACCATGAGGAACAGTATTCGATTTGGTTTGCGGACCGAGAACCGCCTCTCGGCTGGCGAGAGGTCGGCAAAACCGGCTCGAAAGCGGAGTGTCTCGCCTATATCAAAGAAGTGTGGACCGATATGAGGCCGCTCAGCCTCCGCAAGAAGATGGATGGTTGAATTGCGAATTCATCTTACCACAGAGACGCCGAGTACGCGGAGAAATAAGAAATTGACCGCAAAGAACACAAAGGTCACAAAGTTCTGAAAGAACCTTTTGTGTTCTGTGCGTTCGGTGGTTAAACTCTCTTCTTGCTCTGCGTCTCTGTGGTAAATAAACACATGATCTCGGTCATCGTTCCCGTTTACAACGACAGCAAGAACCTCGGCGAGTGTTTGTCCGCGCTAGAGCGAGTCGCGCGCGCGGACACCGAGATCATTGTCGTGAATGACGCGTCTACCGACGATAGCGCCGCGGTCGCAGAGCGGTTTGGTGTCCGTGTCGTCAATTTGCCGAAGAATTCGGGTCCGGCAGTCGCGCGCAATACCGGCGCGCGCCATGCATCCGGCGACATCCTGTTTTTCGTCGATTCCGACGTCGTCCTCGCGCCCGACGCGCTGGATCGGCTCGAGCAGGCGTTCGCCCCCCGGCCGGATCTGGCGGCCGTTTTCGGATCCTATGACGCCTGTCCCAGAGCATCCGGACTAATTTCCCAGTATCGGAACTTGCTGCACCACTTCGTCCATCAAAACGGAAACACCGAAGCTTCGACTTTTTGGGCCGGGTGCGGCGCCATAAGACGCGGGGTGTTCGAGGCCGTTGGCGGCTTCGACGAAGGGCGGTTCCGTTGGCCGTCGATCGAAGACATCGAACTCGGCTACCGCCTCCGGCGCGCCGGTTACCCCATCCTCCTGGAAAAAAGCCTCCAAGCGACACACCTCAAACGTTGGACGTTCGGCTCGATGCTTCGAACCGATGTCGTCGGACGGGCGCTTCCGTGGTCTCGCTTGATTCTCGAAACCAAAAGCCTTCCGGACGATCTAAACCTTAGGTGGCACCAGCGCCTGGGATTTCTTCTAACCGTGACCGCTGCCGCCGGCATCGTATTGTCGTTTCTGTGGCCCGGTAGCGCTTTGCTCACCCTCGCGGCGCTTGCCGGGGTTCTCCTGCTCAATCGAAAGCTTTATCTTTTTTTTGCGCGCCAAAACGGATTTCTCTTTGCAATCGCCTGCGTACCGTTGCACCTTTTGTATTATCTGTATAGCGGGGTCAGTTATCTTTATGTGTGGACCGCATTTCACCTCGGACGATCGGCGGGGATGTGCGTGTTGGCTTCATCCGTTCCCAAAACCAAGCCTGGGCACCGAGAGTTTTGACACTTCCAATGTTACCTCTTAAAAACGCTAAGTCTTCGCCACTGGCAGGCGTTTCTCTCGACCAAACAACGGGCGGGCGGCTTGTGACTTCGAAACGCAACTCGCTCATATCCGCAAGGGCCCGTCAGCGACGCAGAGACCGGTCGAAGAGCGTTTACCTTCTTCTAACGGTTATTTGGCTTCAAGCCGTAACGCTGGCGTTTGTCGTGCTGATGGTCACCAGCCGTGTTCGCACGCCGGTTTCACAATGGCTCGACCGCGCGCTCCGCTTGCTCGGTGTGGGGTCAGGCTAATGCCTTTGCAGACGGCACAGATTTTCTTCGGTGTGGCGGTGTCGCTGGCGTATGCGATTGCCGTCGCCGCAATCGGCACGCTCGCTTTGCGCCCGGTTCTGACGTGGCGGTCTGCCGAGGGGAGTTCGACAAAGCTTTCCCGACCGGTGATCGGGTGGCTCGGGTTTGTCACCGGGCAAGGCATCCTCGGCGCGCTTTGGCTGGCTCTCGGCCTTGCGGGCGCTTTTCAGTCGTCATTCGTCTGGATGGTTTGTGTCGCGGGTTGGCTAGCGGCTCTCGCTATCATTATCGCCGGACGCGGCAGCGCCGGCGAGTTGCGTCTCGTCGCTAAATCGAGACGCTTCGTGTGCGCACGCAAATGGACGTTGTACCACTGGGTTGTCGCGAGCGTCATTTTGATTCTGCTACTCAGAGGGTTCATCGCGCTTCTACCCACGAACACCGACGATGCATTGGAATTTTACCTCGTGACACCGCACATCGTCGCGTTGCAGAAAAAGCTCGAATTGCAGCCGTTTCTTTTTCCTTATTACGGGCTTCAACCGCTACAGATCGAAATGCACTGGGCCGCCTTGTTTGCGATCGCGAACGAGACCGCCGTCAACGTCTGGGATTATCTCTGCGCCGTGAGCTATCTCTCCGGCATCGGACTGCTTGCGTATACGGCGACTTCCAACTACCGGGTCTCGATCGTCGCCGTTGCAATCATGCTGAGCACTCCCGCTTTCTTGGATCTCATGGGCGCGGGAAAAACCGATAATGCAGCGGCGCAATATGGCGTCGCCGCGTTTTTCTGGCTGCTGCTGTTCCGGCTATTCGGGGTCCGAGCTATGATGATGGCCGGGCTCTGCGCAGGTTGGGCGGTTGCGAGTCGGTTTACAAATGTGATTCTCGCGCCGGCTTTGATCCTGGTTGGCGCAACCATCATCTACGACGAAATCGGGACGAAAGGCGGCGGCGTACGTTCCATGTTTCTCGTCAGGCGGTATTTAACGGCAGGATGGATTGCGGTGACAGCCGCAGCTGTCGCGGTCGCGCCCATGTTGCTGAAAAACTGGCTGCTCATCGGGTGTCCTCTCGCCCCGGTCGTGGGTTGTCAGGGAGCTTTTTCGTTCGGCACTACATGGATCAAGAGCGCCAGTTCGATTTATGCCGGATCATCGAGGAACGGCGCCTCCTTGGTCGAGCTGTTCACCTACCCGTACGTTTGGACCTTGGGGCTGCGCCCGGGAATGGTTGGTCGGTTGTCGCCCTTGTTTATCGGGTTATTTCCTCTTATTCTTCTTTACTTTCGATCGCCCCTCGTGCGCGCAGGCGCTTTGTTGGGCGCGGCCGGTTTTATCGGCATCGTCTCGTGGTGGACTTTTTTAAACAATTTATTTCCGCTTATCCGGTGGCTACTTGTGCCTCTCGGCTTGTGCGCAGTTTTGTTGAGCACGGCGGTCATCGCGGCTGAGAAGGACTTGCGCATATTCCGCCCGGCGCGTGTATTGGTGGTGACGACACTGTTGACGTTGCTGTTTTTCTTTCTTTTTCATAGCCGAGCCGTTGTTTATGCCGTCCGCTACGTGGCCGCAATCGATGACGGCCGGGCCCGATACAACGGGATTCCCGGACACGAGTTAAGGGACTGGCTCAATAAACATATTAAACACGGCGAGCGTATAGCCGGATGGTATGGATACTCGCATCTACTCAGACCCGATATACTTCTGAACGCGGAATCGGCCGACGAGTTTCGTTGGCTCTGGGACCGCTGTCGCTGCCGGGCACCGGCCCGCTGGAATTCCGATTTTTGGCGTTTTTACGTTGAACGAGGCTTTACCTACGTCATCGTCGCCAGGCGCTCTGTTGACGAAGCGCTGGCGGCGTTACCCCACGGTACGACGGTAGATCTGGCATTTGTCGGCCGAAACGAAGCCGTGCTGCGAATCGGCAACCGGCGCGACGAAGGGCTCTCTCTATCGTCTTCCGCTGAGTCCTTACTGCCCGCTAATCCTTAGTCTCTGCTCACCGGCTATGAGATCTCGACCTCGACCCATAACCCTGCGGCCTAGCTACGCGATTCCGCTCTTCCAGATCTTCGCGGCGGTGACCGCCGCGTATTTTTCCGGAAGGCTCATGGCGGAAAGCGATCTGCAGCAGATTGTTTTTTTCGGCAAAACCGAGCTGGAGCAGTTTTTACGCTATTGCTTCGCGGCCACGGAGATGTTGGTTCCCGCCGCGACGGAAGAATCGACCAGGGTTCGGTTTTCGGCCGAAGACGCCGCGGCGATTCTGTGCGCGGCACTGGCCGGCAAACCCGTTTCCGGCGCCGATCCGCAACTGGTCCACGAACTTGTCGCGAAGCAGGCTGCTTTGACGCCTGACGCGATCGCCGTGGTGTGCGCGGAGCAGACCGTGACATACCGCGAGCTCGACGAGCAAGCGGCTAACCTGGCGCAGCGATTGAAGGCGATAGGCGTGCGCCCGGGAATGCGCGTGGGACTTTCGGTCGAGAGATCACCCGAGATAGTGGTCGGCATACTGGGCGTGCTGAAAAGCGGCGCGGCGTACGTACCTTTGGATCCCGGCTATCCCTCGGCTTGGCTGGACATGGTGCTGGAAGATATAGACGCCTCGGTTTTGCTGACTCACAGCAAGCTGTCCGGGCGGATCTCGGGGTTTCAGGGCAAACGCATCGATCTCGATGGAATGGGAGAAGCCGTGGATCGCGGCGCCGCTGAACACCCGGGCATCGAGCCCGGTGCAGATGACGTCGCCTACGTCATTTACACTTCTGGCTCAACCGGCCGGCCGAAGGGTGTGGAGGTCACCCATGGTCCCTTAGCGAACTACATCGTCCATGCCTCCGAGTTCTTCGGTCTTGGTTCGGCCGACCGGGTCCTTCAATTTTCCTCGGTCAGCTTCGACGCTTCCGTGGAAGAGATCTTCTGCCCGCTTTCACGCGGCGCCACCCTCGTGTTGCGCAGCGACGTCATGCTGAGCTCGCCCGCGGATTTTCTCGCGGCGTGCGATCAATGGGGCATTACGGTTCTGGATCTGCCCACCGCCTATTGGCACGAGCTGACGCAAGCGATTTATTACGACAACCTGCGGCTCCCGGATGCCGTCCGGTTGGTTGTCATCGGCGGCGAAAGGGCGCTCCCCGAGCGGCTCGATCAATGGCTCGAGCGGGTCGGCGACCGCGTGCGGCTCTGCAACGCATACGGACCGACCGAGGCGACGATCGCCGCCACAATGTGCGAGCTTAGCGGTGGCGCGCCCCGCGGCGAAGTCTCCATCGGGCGTCCCATTCCCAACGTCGAGGTCCATATCGTCGATCAGGATCTCCATCCGGTCGAGCCTGGGGTTCCCGGCGAACTCTTGATCGGAGGCGCGTGCCTCGCGCGCGGATATCTCAACCGACCTGAATTAACTGCGGAAAAGTTCATCCCCAACCCGTTCAGCGATGTTGCCGGCAGCCGACTCTACAGAACCGGCGATCTCGCCGTCCGGAACGTTGGCGGCGATCTCACATTCGCCGGCCGCATCGACCACCAAGTCAAGATCCGAGGCTTTCGGATCGAGACGGAGGAGATCGAGGCGGTGCTGCGACACCATCCCGGCGTGTGGGAGACCGTCGTGGTCGCGCGGGAAGAAACGGGAAATGCCGATCGCGAATTGCGGATTATGGAAGGAGAAAGAGAAAATTCGCAATTCGCAATTCGCAATTCGAAATCACCTGAGAAGCGGCTCGTCGCCTACGTCGTGCCCCGCGGTCAAAGCGGCGTCACGAGCACCGAGTTGCGAAACTTCCTCAACGGGCGGTTGCCGCATTACATGGTGCCTTCGGCTTTCGTGTTGCTGAACCGGCTTCCGCTGACGGTGAACGGCAAGATCGACCGCAACGCCCTGCCCGCTCCCGACTACGCAAAAGCGAATTTGGATGACGATTATACCGCTCCGCGCTCGCCCATCGAAGAAACGCTCGCCGCCATGTGGGCGGAAATCCTGAGACTCGACCGCGTGGGCATTCACGACAATTTCTTCGATATCGGCGGCGACTCGCTAAACGCCGCTCAGGTGCTCGCCCGCATTTCGAATCTCTTTCACATCGAACTGTCGCTGCGCCGGCTTTTCGAGTATCCGACCGTCGCGGGGCTCGCCGCGGTGGTCATTGAGAGCCAAACCGAAGAGGATTTCCTGACGGGCATCATCGAGGAATTGGAAAAACTGCCCGACGAGGAGATCCAACAGATGAAAATCTTCGGCAAGGATCTCCCAAAGCAAGTTAAATGATTTTCCACCGCAAAGTGTGACATGAGCTTGCGCTCGCCTCCAGATAATAAAAATCGCCCTCACCCTAAACCCTCTCCCGATGGAGAGGGAATCAAATACCATGTTGCCTTCCCAAACCCTCGCCCTTCATGGGAGAGGGAAGGGTGAGGGTGCCAATTTCGAAAGACGTCACGAAGTCCACGAAGATGCTTTTTCTCGCGAAGACCACAAAGATCATCTCGCGCAAAGCGCGCAAAGAACGCCAAGTTTAAAGCGATTGTTTCTCGCTTTGCGAGCTTGGCGCGACAAAATCTTATCATTTTCGTTTTGCTACTCGTGCCTTTCGTATGCTTCGTGGTGTGATCATACGATGAAAACGCTTGCTGATCGGATCGCGAACCTGCCGCCGGAAAAGCGGGCGCTTCTCGAACAGCGACTTCGGGAGAAGGCCGCTGCCCGCCCGTCGTTCGGCATCCGTCCGCGCAGCCCGGCCGACGGACCTGTGCCGCTTTCAATCAGCCAGCAGATCTTCTGGTTCATCGACCAGCTCCTTCCCGGAAGCGCTCTCTTCAACATTCCGGCGGCGGTCCGGTTGCACGGCAAGCTCGAGATCGCTGCGCTAAAACGCGCGCTTCAGGCGATCGTCGAACGTCACTCCGTCCTGCGGACCGTCATGGTCGGCAACGACGGGGTCCCGACTCAAATCGTCAGCGATGCGCCGGCTCTGGATGTGCCGGTCATCGATCTCGCGGATTCCCCGGATCGCGAGGCGGAACTGCAGCAAGTGTTAAATGCCGAGATCGCGAGACCGTTTGATCTCTCGCGCGACCTGATGATCCGCGCGCTCGTGATCCGGCTCGCTGCCGCCGAGCATGTGTTGATCCTAGTGACGCACCATATCGCTTCCGACGGCTGGTCGATCGAAATTTTGTTTCGCGAACTCAGCTTGCTCTATCGCCAGTATCGCGAGGGAAAGCCCCCTTCGCTTCCTGCGCTGCCGGTTGAGTTTTCGGATTACGTTGTTTGGCAGCACCAATGGTTCCAAGGTGAGATCCTCGAGCGCGAGATCTCGTACTGGAAGAAGCAACTCGCGGGCATTGCGCCGCTGGAGCTCCCCACCGATCGTCCGAGACCTCCGGTCAAAAGCTATGCCGGCGCAATCCAATCCGCCATGCTTCAGGCCGCTCTGGTGCGACAACTCACCGCGCTCGGGCGCGCTGAAGGCGCGACCTTGTTCATGGTCTTGCTGGCCGCCTTCCAAACCCTGCTATACCGTTACACGGGCCAGCATGATATCACGGTCGGCTCCCCGATCGCCGGCCGGATCCGGCCGGAAATCGAGCCGCTCATCGGTTGTTTCGTCAACACGCTGGTGCTGCGCGGCGACCTTTCGGGCGATCCGACCTTTGTCGAATTGCTTCGCCGGACGCGGGAAGTTTGCCTGAGCGCGTACGCGCAGCAGGACCTGCCGTTCGAGAGACTCGTCGAGGAATTGCACCCGGAACGCACTCTCGGCACCTCGCCGCTGTTCCAGGTGATGTTCGCGCACGAGAACCTGCCCGCCGAGAAACTCGATCTCCCCGATATTCGCGTAACCCCCGTTGAAGTCCACAACGGAACCTCGCTCGTTGATTTGACGCTGATCACGCGTCCCGACTCGGGAGGCGTGCTCGCAACGATCGAATACAGCACCGACCTCTTCGATGACGCGACGATCTCCAGAATGTTGGGCCACCTGCAGGTCCTGCTGCACGGGATCGCCGCGGGCCCGAACCGGCGGCTTTCGGAGCTGCCGTTGTTGAGCGACGCGGAACGCCAGCAGCTGATCGCCTGGAACGGCACGGGAGGCAAAGAGGCGGGCCGTCAGACCATCCACGGCCTGTTTGAAATGCAGGCGGAGCTTGCACCGGAGGCGGTCGCGGTCGTTTCAGGCGAACAGCAGCTGAGATACGGCGAACTCGACCGCCGCGCCAACCAACTCGCCCGTCATTTGATTAAGCTCGGCGTCGCGCCCGGCGTCCCGGTTGCCCTCTGCATGGAACGCTCGCTCGAGATGATTGTTGCGGTTGTGGGGATTCTCAAGAGCGGCGCGGCTTACGTGCCGCTGGACCCCGCCTATCCGCCCGATCGCCTGGCCTTCATGCTCGAAGATATCGCCGCTCCCGTGCTGGTGACCGACCGACACTCCGCGAGCAAGATCCCCGCGCATCTCGGCCTCACGGTATCGTTGGATCCCGATTGGCAGGCGATCGCGGGCGAAGCCGCGGATAATCCAGCGATCGAAATCACGCCCGGCGATATCGCCTGTGTCATCTATACCTCGGGCTCGACCGGCAGGCCGAAAGGCGTTGAGGTCACGCACGGCGGCCTGGTCAACTACGTCACCCACGCCGCGGAATTCTTCGGCCTCGCGCCCGCGGATCGCGTCCTGCAGTTTTCCTCGATCAGTTTTGACACCGCGGTGGAAGAGATCTTCTGCTCGCTTTCGCGCGGCGCCGCTCTCGTGTTACGTAACGACGCGATGCTGAGCTCGCCCGCGGATTTTCTCGCGGCGTGCGATCAATGGGGCATTACGGTTCTGGATCTGCCCACCGCCTATTGGCACGAGCTGAGCAAAGCGCTCTATTTCGAAGAAGCGAAAATGCCGGACTCCATCCGGCTCGCCGTCATCGGCGGCGAGAGAGCCCTGCCGGAGCGCTTTGCTCAGTGGCGCGAGCGAATCGGGAATCGTATTCGGCTCTGCAACAGCTATGGCCCGACGGAAGCGACGATCGCCGCCACGATCTGCAACCTCGACGACGACGGGGGAACCGGAGAGCTTCCGATCGGCCGGGCGCTCCCCAACGTCGAGCTCTACATCGTCGATCGCGATTTCAACCTCGCGCCCGCAGGTATCCCGGGCGAACTGTTGATCGGCGGCGCGGGCGTGGCCCGAGGCTACCGCGCGCGTCCGGATCTGACCGCTGAAAAATTCGTTCCGAACCCCTTCAGCGACCGCAGCCTGCGCTTGTATCGAACCGGCGATCTCGCGCGCTTTCGCCCCGACGGCAGCTTGGAGTTCGTCGGGCGCATCGATCATCAGGTGAAGATCCGGGGCCTGCGCATCGAAACGGAAGAGATCGAGTCCGTGCTCCGGCAGTATGCCGCCGTAAGCGAGACCGTCGTGGTCGCGCGCGAAGATGCGCCGGGCGAGAAACGGCTCGTCGCTTACGTCGTGCCCCACCGGGGCCACGCCGGCAACGGCGCGGAACTGCGAAATTTCCTGAATACGAAGCTGCCGCACTACATGGTGCCTTCGGCATTCGTGTTTCTCGACGTCCTGCCGCTCACCCCGAACGGCAAAATCGACCGCCAAGCCCTTCCGCCCCCGGACCCGTCCCGAATGGACCTCGATCGGACTTTCACGGCTCCGCGAACCGAGATCGAAAAGCAACTGGCGAAGATTTGGCAGGACGTCTTGAAAGTCGAACGCGTGGGCATTCACGACAACTTCTTCGACATCGGCGGCCACTCGTTGATCGCCGTCCGCGTCATCACCCAGATCGAGAAAACCCTCGGGAAACCCGTGCGTCTCTCGACGCTTTTTCAAGCGCCGACGATCGAAGAGCTCGCGGGTCTTCTCGGACGCGAACTCAAATCGGATTCCTGGACGTCGCTGTTTGCAATCCAGCCGCACGGCTCCAAGCCTCCGTTTTTCTGGATCCACGGAGAAGCCAGTGATGCTTTTCTCGCGCGCTATCTCGGTGCCGACCAGCCGGTCTACGGCGTCATGCATCAAGGACTGGACGGCACCGGGCTCGAGTACACGAGCGTGGAAACGATCGCCGCGCACTACTTGAACGAAATCCGAACGGTTCAGCCGCGCGGGCCGTATTTCATCGGCGGCTACTGTTTTGGCGGCCTCGTAGGGTTCGAGATTGCTCACCGATTGCGCGCAGCCAACGAGCCCGTAGGTCTGCTCGTAATGCTCGATCCGGTCGATCTCGACGATTGTAAACCGCTGGATGCCGGCCCTCGAACGCCGCCGGCAAGCTCGATCGCCGGCAGGGTATCGCGCCATTCGCAAGCGTTGAAGGCGCGCGGGCCGAAAGAACGACTGACCTATCTGATCGAGCGATCCGGCGCCAAACTGAAACAGTGCCCGGCGATCATCAAGCGGGTGGCAAGGCAAGCCGTCTGCCGGACTTACCTGGCCCTCGGGCGCCCCATCCCTTCTTCTTTGAGAAGCTTTTACATACTCGGCGTTTACGGGCGCGCCATGGAAAATTACCTGCCGAAGAAATACCCGGGCGAGCTCATCGTCTTTAACGCGGCTCGCTCAACGAACCACCCCGAGCGATGGGCGGCGCTCGCGGGCGGCGGTTTTAGATTCCACACCGCGCCGGGTAACCACCAGGAGGTCCTGCGCGAACATTGCGCCCGCGCGTGGGCCGAACAGCTGAAGGTATACCTCGAGCGGGCGCAGAAATGTTACGGCCACCGAAAACCGCCCAAGGAGAAGCCATGACCCAGCTCCCTCCCGCTTTGAAAGTGAACGACGAACAAGCCCCGGAGCCGATGAACAACGGCCAGCCCGCGAATAATCAGGTCGTGGTTCTCGGCGGCGGCCCGGCGGGCCTCACGACCGCTTACGAGCTCACGAAGCATAACGTTCGCCCGCTGGTGATCGAAAAATACGACAAAGTCGGCGGCCTCGCGCGCACGGAGAATTACAAAGGCTATCACTTCGATATCGGCGGGCATCGCTTTTTCACCAAGGTCGAAGAGGTTAATCGGATGTGGCGGGAGTTGCTCGGCAACGAGTTTCTGCGCCGCCCGCGGCTTTCGCGGATTTATTACAACGGCAAATATTTCGATTACCCGCTCAAGCCTCTGAACGCGCTCAAAGGTCTAGGACTGTTCGAAAGCTGCCTGATCGCCCTGAGCTATATCCGATGGCAAATCTTTCCTCATCGCAAGGAAGATACCTTCGAACAGTGGGTCACCAATCGTTTCGGCAAGAGACTGTTCGAAACCTTTTTCAAAACGTACACCGAGAAGGTCTGGGGCATTCCCTGCTCCGAGCTCAAAGCGGAATGGGCCGCGCAGCGGATCAAGGACCTGTCGCTCCGGACTGCGGTATTGAACATGTTCTTCAAACCCAAGAAAACGATCAAGACGTTGATCGACGCCTTCGAGTATCCGCGCCTCGGCCCGGGCATGATGTGGAACCTCGTCAAGCAGCGGATCGAGGAACGCGGCGGCGAGGTGCGCTTGAACAGCGACGTGAGCGTTATCCGGCGCACCGGCAATCGAATCGAGAGCGTGGTGTTGGCGAACAACGGGCACCGGGAGACGGTTCGCGGCAACTATTTTATCTCGAGCATGCCGATCACCGAAGTCTTGAAAAAAATGGATCCGCCGCCGCCGGCCGACATCCTGGAGGCGGCAAACCGCTTGAACTACCGTGACTTCTTGACGGTTTGCTTGATTGTGAAAAAGGAGCACCTGTTCCCGGACAACTGGATCTATATCCACGATCCAAACGTTAAGGTCGGGCGCATTCAGAATTTCAAGAACTGGAGTCCGGCAATGGTCCCGGACCTCAGCAAGACGAGCCTGGGACTGGAGTACTTCTGCACCGAGGGAGACGATCTCTGGGTTACGCCAGACCGGGAGCTGATCGAAATGGCCAAGCGGGAGTTGAGCCGTATCGGACTCGCTTCTTACGAAGATGTCGAAGATGGGTGCGTCATCCGCGCGCCCAAGGCGTATCCGATGTACGATTCCGATTATCGGGAATACCTGGAGAAGGTCCGCGAATTCGCAGGCAAGCTCGAGAACTTCCAGTCAGTCGGCAGAAACGGGCTCCATCGGTACAACAACCAGGACCATGCGATGCTCACGGGCATGCTTGCGGTACGGAATCTGCTGTTCGGCGAGAAAAACGATCTATGGACCGTCAACGCCGATCAGGAATATCTGGAAGAAGTGAAAACCGGCGGTAAAGACCCGGTGCAAAGGATTACGGAAGCTCTCGAAGAGACGCTGCCGGCGGTTTTTCCAAAGCTCGACCGGTTCGCTTTCGGCGCGGCGCTCGGCGCGGCCGGCGCCGTCTCCCTGTTCCTCGCCACCCTCATACTTCTGTTGAAGGGAGGAGACCCGGTCGGCCCCAACCTGCAGTTACTCGGCCAGTATTTCCCGGGTTATAAAGTGACGCCCTACGGCGCCTTTCTCGGTCTGGGCTACGGGTTTCTATCGGGATTCGCCGGCGGCTGGCTGTTCGCGTTTTTAAGAAACCTCACCATGTTCATCACCATGGCTCTGATGCGGCGGCAAGCCGAGCGCCAACTCCTGAAACGCCTGCTGCAGTATATATAGGATGAAGTTCAAGGTTCGAAGTGAACTTCGTGCTCTCCGTGGTGAAAAGGTCTTCTGTCCTTTCTGTCGAAGCTCCGCGTCTCCGTGGTAATCCTGGAACATTGAACTTTGACCATCGAACCTTGAACTCTTAACACGTTATGGCTAAGGAGCCGCGTTCGCTCGAAGAAGTCGTACTGACCCGCGTCATGAGGCTCAACGCCATCGTGCACGGGGTCGTCATCGGCCTCATGGCCGGGCTTTGTGTTTTCATCGCGACCAACTGGCTGGTGTTGAAAGGCGGCGCGGTGGTCGGCCCGCACCTCGCCTTGCTCGGTCAATTTTTTATCGGCTACCGCGTGACCTTCCTGGGCAGCTTGATCGGCTTCGCGTACGCGTTTGTCTGCGGTTTCCTGCTCGGCTACTTCGTCGCATCCCTCTACAACTGGCTCGTCGCCCGCAAAGAAAGCAGCACAAAGCAAGGCTAAGGCCACGGTTCGGGGGCGGTGGCAACGGGCCTGTGCCTCGAGGCGTCCTTCGAACCGCGGTTGCCGGTAGACGGCCGGATGCGACACGCGCACGCCGCAGTCGTCGGCTTGGCAACCCTCGCTTTTTGCCCTGAGGCGGCCCATGTTTCATCGACCGTCTGAGATTCGCTCTGACCTC
>DATMBL010000190.1:0-20314 GCA_035559295.1 Candidatus Eiseniibacteriota bacterium | reverse complement strand
TCTTTCCCCGCCGACACGGCGAAACGTCTTGGTTTCGAGCACGCGCAGCAGGCTGACCTGAGCCTTTTCGCTGATCGTGCTGATCTCGTCGAGAAAAATCGTCCCGGTATTCGCTTCTTCGAAACGCCCACGACAGGCCTCGAAGGCTCCCGTGTAGGCCCCCTTCTCGTGCCCGAACAGTTCGCTCGCGATCAGTTCGACGGGCATGGCGCCGGTGTTGACGGTGACGTAAGGACCGTGTTTTCGCGCGCTTCTCTTGTGAATCGCCGACGCCACCATGTCCTTTCCAGTGCCCGTCTCGCCGGTGATCAACACCGCGATGTCTTCGGAAGCCGCCTCGATGATTCGTTGAAAGACTTCCCGCATCGGCAAACTGATACCCAGCATGCCCTCGAACTCGGCCGGAATCGGCATCTCGATGACGCCGTGCTCGCTACGCGACGCCTGTTGCTGCACGGCCTGAGACACCAACGCGCAGATCTCATCTTCATCGACAGGGCGCGTCAGCGTGCGGTGGGCGTAACTCTTGAGGCGGTCGAGCGGGAGGAAACCGCCATGCTGATCGCTGACGACGATGATGTAGGCCTTGTTCGAATCCTTGGCGAGGAGATCAAGCAGTTCGAGCCCTTTGGACTGCTCCGAGACCGAGCCGCTCACGTTCCAGATCAGAACGTCGTACGCGCCGGCGTTGGTTGCGTTGCCGGTGTTCGGTGGTATGGCGTCCACGCGGATACAATCCGCCGCAAAGCGCGTTTTGAGCAGCACTTGAACCTCGACGCGGTTTTCGACGACAAGCACCTTTGGCATCGGGCAGTCTAGCTCTTATCAAATCAAACACGGAGGGTCCAGGCGCCCACAAAAGCGGAGCGGGCGCCGCGCGGGAGTTCTTGACGATCGGCGGGCTCACTGATATGGGAGCACGATGCCGGCCCCGGAGAGGGGCCGACAGAAGCCTTTCAGCCGGAACAACGAATGGAAATCGAGCGAAAGTTGAAGGAGCTGGGCTTCGAACTTCCCGAGCCGCCTGTTCCGGCGGCAAACTACATCGGCTACGTTCGAGTCGGCAGTCTGTTGTTCGTCGGCGGCAATATCGGTCGCATCAACGGGGTTCTTAAATACTCGGGCAAGGTCGGCGGGCAGGTCACTCTCGAACAGGCTTACGAAATGGCGCGTAACTGCGCGCTCAATCACCTGGCGATTATCAAAGCGGCGCTCGGCGATCTCGACAAGGTCGAGCGGATCGTAAAGGTTGTCGGTTATGTGAACGTGACGCCGGAGTTCAGTGACATGCCCAAGGTGATCAACGGCGAGTCCGATTTGCTCGTTCAGCTCTGGGGCGAAAAGGGGCAACACACGCGGGCCGCGCTGGGGGTCGCCTCGTTGAGCCGGGACGCCCCGGTGGAAACAGAAATCATCGTGCAGGTTCGCGCTTAGGTCGGCAGCTTGCGCAATCCGCTCCGTAGAGGGTGTGACCCTCGAAAGGAGGTTCAGCATGCGCGCAGAACAGCCAATCGCGAGCGTGGGCGCTCGTGTGGCGGCTGCAACCGTCGTGTGGTCGCTCGCGCTCCAAGGAAGCGGCCTGGCTCAGGCGCCTTTTTACCAGGGAAAAACGATCACGGTGATCCAGGCGACCGAACCCGGCGGCAGTTCGGACATGATGACGCGCGCCGTCTTGCCGTTTTTGAAAAAACATATCCCTGGAGAGCCGGCCGTCGTCTCCGAATACATGCCGGGAGGCGGCGGCACCAAAGCCGCGAATCATCTTTTCAAGAACGTCAAACCGGATGGCCTCACCGTCGGCCGGGTAGGCGGCGGCTTGGTGCCGAACGCCGTGCTCGGCGAAAAGGGAGTTCTTTACGATATTGCGAAGTTTATTTATCTCGGCTCGCCCCACAGCACCTATCACTGGGTTTTTCTCACCCGGCGCGACGCCGGACTGAGCAACCTCTCGATGCTTCGGTCTACGCCGGGAATCCGCATCGGCGCCCAAGCGGTCGGCCACTCGAACTATTTCGTCGGCCGGTTGTTCGCTTATCTCATGGATTTCAAAGATCCGAAGTTCGTTGTCGGTTACTCCGGAACGGAGCTGGATGTCGCTCTGATACGGGGCGAACTCGACGGGCGCATCAACAATGCCGATATTCTGTTGAAACGCAACGCCGACTGGCTGGCGAAGGGGCTAATCGATCTGCATGCGATCATGGCGACGCCCCGAGGCCTAAAGCAACCCGGTTTTGAGAAGCTTGCGGAGATCGATCAGTTTGCCAAGAACGAAAGCGAGCGTCGACTTTTGGCGATGATCCGTGCGTTCCGGCAGTTCGGCTCGCCGTTCCTTCTGCCGCCGGGTACGCCGCGCGAGCCGGTGGCGGTTTTGCGCGAGGCGATGGCCAAAGCGTTTCGCGATCCCGACTTCTTCAAGGAGTACAACAAATTCATGGGCGAGGATCCGACTCCGATTTTCCCCGATGAAATGGACGCCTTGCTCAAAGATCTTCCGCGCGACCCGGAGATCATCGAGCTATTCAAGAAGCTCAACGCCGCGGGACCGCTCCCGGCTCGCTGATCTTCTCGAGGGGGTAACGCGAGGGGGACTGCCGCCAGTGTCGGTAACACCGCAGTTCGAAGCCGCGTCTTGACAAGTCCGGGAAAAGCGATAGTTTCAGGGCCGTAGTCCGATGTTTGGTTGAAAGGAGGTGAAGTCGATGCTGAGGAGACTGATGAGCTTCCTTGCCACCTTTGCGTTGGCGGCGATGCTCGCAATCCCTGCCGTCGCCGATGAGGTCAAGGGCACGATCTCGAAGGTGGGCGATGAAGGGCGTGAGATCACCGTGAAAACCAAAGACGGGAAAGAGGTCAACGTCAAGATCAGCGGCAGCCGGACCAAGCTCGAAGGCGTGAAGAGCCGCTCTGATCTGAAAGAAGGGCAGAGTGTCACGGTGGACCATGAGGGAGGCGAGGCCAAAACCGTGAAGGTCGGCAAGTAAACTTCGCCTGTTTTCGCGTAGGGCAAGAGGGGCGCCGGAGCAACCGGCGCCCCTCTGACGTCTTGAGAGCCGGAAGATGGAGATTCCGGCGCGTTCCATTTCTGAGAAATACGACCGGCCCGGAAGCTTCGCCAGGGAGCCGGACGCGAACGGGAGATTGTTGGACCCCGCTCCTAACCTTTCGATAACACAAAATTTCGTTTCGCCAGCACATGCCTGCAAACCGCTTCTATTTACGTTGGACCGGCTCTTGCTCCTGAGGGTGGCCGGTAGGTGGTTTGCGCTCGCATACGTCTAAGGGGTCAGGATCGGAGGTTCGAATGAAGCCTTTTTTAAAACTTTTTAGTTTCGTTTCGCTTTCGTTGGTCTTTGCCGCCGCAGGCGCGTTAGCGGCAGAAGGGCCGAAGTGGGAGCTGCTCGGCCGCCAACGGGTCAGTTTGGAGCGCGAGCGTGATCGGATCGACGTCAGCCGACGGGAGGGGAAGTTCAAGCAGCTACAGGTTCGCGTCGAAGGCGCGCCGGTCGAGATCAACAACATGCGCGTGACGTTCGGCAACGACGAAACGTTCAGCCCGAATTTAAGGCATCGTTTCGATGAGAACTCGAAAACGCGCGTCATCGATCTTCCAGGCGAGCGCCGGACGATCAAGAGCATCGATTTCAATTATCAGAGTACGAGCCGCCGCGAAGGGAACGCAACCGTCGAGGTGTACGGGCGTTGAATTTAGCGTTGAGAGACAAGCGTTGAGCTTTGAGTGGGGAAGCGGGGTTGGAACTCAACGCTCAACACTCAAAGCTCAAAGCTCCTAGTAGAGGCCGGCGGGCCCGAAGCTTCTCGAGTTATCATCAAATGAAGCTCCACGAGAGCGGTGGGGTTTAGCAAGAGTCTTTTCTTCTCGACCGGGCTCAAGCTCTCCGTTCCTTCACAGAGCACCTTTTCTTGAAGCTGGCGGATCGTTACGGAGACCCCTCCCAGTGCTCTGCGCAGGAGCGCGACGTGAATCGCGTTCGCGTGAGGGTCGCGCAGAACGCGCTCGAGGCCGTCGAGAGACTCAAACGGCGAAGCGTTTCGTTTGCGGCTTGCGAGCAGGTTCTGCTTGTGGGTAACGATACTCTCCTTCGCGCCGATTTCTTCCGGAATGAGGAAAAGCCCGCACCGCCGGGCGGCAAGGCCGAGAGTGGAACGACTGGAGTAAACGGCGATCGGGATCGCCAGTATCGCTCCGAGCAAAACCGGCGCCAACAGCCATAGGGCTAAGGGGTTGATCCAATAGATGCCGGCCGCCCAAGCCATTGCAAGGCAGGTGAGCCATGCCTGCTGGCGGATCGCTTCGATATAACCGATTTGTCCCTCACCGCGCCGTTGAGCGCTCCAGCGGATCGATCTGCCGAGCAGCGCGCTTAGAACAAAACGACTATGATAGAACATCCGAATCGGGGCGAGCAACGCCGAGGTCAAAGCTTCCAGAACCACGCTCGCGCCGAGAGCGGCGCCGCCCCCGAACGATCGCTGCGCGCCTGTTTTTACGATCAAAGCCAGAGCCAGGAACTTCGGCGCAAAGAGCATGAACAAGGTGGTGCCCAGCAATGCCACGGCGACGTCGGGCCGCCATCTCGGCCATATCGGGAAGAGGCTCGGGCCCCCGGAAAAATAGTCCCGCTCGAAAAGCGCCTGCAGTGCCAGCTCGCCGGTGCTCAGCAAAAGAAACACGAGCCAAAGCAGAGCCGAAACGTAAGTGACGATGCCGGTCGCGAACACGGCACGATGTCCCGGCCGTATCCCCCGAGCCAAAAGCAGCCGAGCATGTTGCAAGTTGCCCTGGCACCAGCGCTGATCGCGCTTCAACTCGTCGTGCAGCGTGGGCGGTGTTTCTTCGTAGCTGCCCGGAAGCGTGTACGCGAGCCAGGTTTCCCATCCGGCGCGCCCCAGCAACGCGGCCTCCACGAAATCGTGGCTTAAAATTTCTCCTCCGAGCGGGGGACTGCCGGGCAGGCGCGGCAGGGCGCAATGTTTCATGAACGCTTCGACCCGAATGATCGCGTTGTGACCCCAATAGGGGCTTTCGCCCAAGCTCCAGAAATGCATGCCCGCGGCGAACAGCGGCGTGTAGACTTGGTTTGCAAACTGTTGAATTCGGCCGAGCAAAGAAGTCTGGTTTGCAGCAAGCGAGACCGTTTGGATCAGGCCGGCTCGGGGATGGCGTTCCATCAACCGCACCAGCCGCACGATAGTGTCCCCTTCCATCGCACTATCGGCGTCCAGCACCACCATGTGATCGTAGTTCGATCCCCAACGGCGGCAGAAATCAGCAATGTTGCCGCTCTTGCGCCTGATGTTTTGCCGGCGGTGGCGGTAAAAGATGCGATCGTACCCATCGACCGCGCGGCACAGCGCGTTCCAGGCGATCTCTTCCTCGATCCACTTGTCGATCTCCTGGCTGTCGCTCAGAATAAAAAAATCGAAGTGCTCGAGTCGGCCGGTCTTCTTGAGCGAGCTGTAAGTCGCCTGCAAACCGGCAAAGGCGCGGTCCACATCTTCATTATAGATGGGCATCAACACCGCCGTGCGGCCCCTGATGCCGCTTTCTTCCGGGTCCGCGGCCCCGGTCAGGTCAAAAGGGTCGCGGGCGTGCCACAATACAAAAAAGCCGACGACCGCGGTCCAAAACCCGAGCGAAATCCAGGCGAATAGGAGTGCGAACAGAATGATCAGCGCAAACTCGAAGCGCGCGTAACCCTGGTAGGGAAGAGTCTCGACGATCGAACCAACGCCGATAACCGTCTGGGCGGTAACGAGCAAGCACAGGGCAGTCCGGCGCCCCCGGGCAGCTTCGCGCCATGCGGGAAGCAGCAGTTGTCTTCTCATTTGAATGAAAGTTCGAGGCGTTCTTTACCCTGGAGCCGTTCGAAGATACCACGCCCGAGCGCGTCCCACGACAGGTAATCGAGCGCGTGAGGCTTCATGGAGCGCCGCCGCATCGGGGGGCCAAAGTAACGACTCCGGCCCGACAGAGCGCGGCGGGCTTCGCCGGCGACCTCCAGCATGAACCGCGCAGGATCGCCGCGCGACGCCGCTCCGGCGATCACCTCTGCGGCAATGGAGATTCGTTGGGGGGCCGCCACGCCATGCAGCTCCAGAAAATGAAGCAGCCAGGTTTCGGCGCATTCGCGATCGCGCTTCGAGACGGCGCCTTGCGCGGGACCGTCGATACCGAGGTTGCGTTGAATCGTTGGAAATGGTGCGTCAAGCATAAGGATCAGGTTTCCGTCAGGAGATAACTCCACGTCTCGGTCAAAGCGGCTTTATCGTGCTGCAGAAAAGCCCGCAGCTCGAGCGGTTTGCCTTTGGGTGGAATCACTTGAAAGGCGAGCCGCCAACCGCCCGTAACAGGGTTCTTTTGAACGTTTTGCTGAATGAGTTTTCCGTCCGCGCCGACGGTGATGACGCCTTGAACGGGAGCCCCTTCCGGCAGAGCCGCCAGGCTGCGGCCGGCGAAGTCGATAATCACCCGCTTGCTGCCCTTCTCCTCGCCGTCCCCCACCCAAGTTGCCAGTGTCCGGCCGCGATCGAGCCCACCCGGCTCCCGAGAATGAAAGTAGATCCGGTATGAGAATTCAATGGGCTTACCGCTCGGCGGAAGCCCGCGCGGCACCCAGAAAGCAACGATGTTGTCGTTGACCTCGTTTTTCGTCGGGATTTGCACGAGACGAACCTCTCCCTTCCCCCAATCACCCTTCGGCACGATCCAGGCGTTTGGACGCAAATCGTACCGCGCCTCGAGATCTTCGTAGTGGGCGAAGTCTCGGTCGCGCTGGAGCAGGCCGAACCCCTTAAGCCCTTCGACTTCAAAGGAGTTGATCAAGAGCCGTTCCGGATTGATCAACGGCCGCCAGAGCCACTCACCGCTTCCGCTCCATAGCAGTAATCCATCG
This sequence comes from Candidatus Eiseniibacteriota bacterium, assembly GCA_035559295.1. GTDB lineage: Bacteria > Desulfobacterota > Binatia > UBA9968 > UBA9968 > DATMBL01. The sequence goes on along the minus strand of DATMBL010000190.1, from coordinate 13,397 downwards.
GAGTCGTGCACTTCCGGCCGCCAGTGTCCGGCCGGACGCGCCTTGGACTCGCCATAAAAAAACATGCTGGTAAGCGGTGCCCATCCCAATAACTTTGGGCGCTTCCGTTCGAAAAGCGTAACCGTCACATCAGTTATGGTCTGATCTCCAGGATAAACGTCGAAACGATACGCTCCGGTGACGCTTTCGCTGTCCAATAACGCGTGGAGGCGAATCTTTCGGGCTTTGGCGTCGGGTTTCTCCAGCCAAAACTCCCGGAAATAGGGAAACTCCTCCCCGGTCGGTAGGCCGGTATCGATTGCCAAGCCCCGGGCGGAAAGCCCAAAAACTTGATTGCGCGCCACGCCACGAAAGTAGCTCGCGCCGGCGAATACCAACACATGGTTCTGTGCTTTCGGGTCGTTCAGCGGATACGTGATGCGGAAGCCGGCGAACCCCAGGTCGGGCGGGATCTGGTCTTTGAAAGTGTTACGCCCGTAGGTGAAAAGATCGCTGGAGAACGGCAACCGTTGGACGCCTTTTGCATCGACGATGTTGATCGCAACGGGGTTATGAAAGTAGAGGCCTAAGTGGATCAACTGAATGCCAAAACGGCTTGCGGGGCCGGCCCACAGCGTACGCTCGGGCTTGAAGCGGATATCTCTGAACGCATCGTAAGTCAGATTGCGAAGAAAATCGGGAATTTTGGCTGGCGCCGCATACGGCGCCGCGGCTAGCTTCTGCGCTGCGCTGACGACGTGCTGATAGTCAAAGCGATCGTTTGCAAATACAGATTGAGCCGTGAGTATCAGAATAAAAAAAATTTTTAGATTGATCATAGAGTAACAGTCGCTGGTCGGCTGCAAAAGCAAGACCACGCTTCCATAAACCTTGCGCCACCGAAAGGTTTTGGGAAGAGCGCTCCGCTGCGCCTTTAACCCGTCCTAGCTGTAGGATTTTGTCTCAGGAGTGAAACGGTTCAGCTTCATGTGGCGCGAATACCAGGGTGCATTCGGGTTTGCTTGTTTCGTTAGACGATTCATTGGCCGCCAACGTTCATACCGAAGACGAACTCAGCCGCTCCTACGTTGCGCGCTCGTCGCAGGCGGGCTGGTATTCGAGTCGAAAATGCTTCACTATTGGCTTTCCCCGAAGCATGAAGAGAAAAAGAGTCGCCGTCCGAGACAGCCTCAACGCTTCTTTGAAGGACGGCGCATGTGCCGCCCTGATGGGCGGCGTGACCGAACATTATGCAATCCCGCTGGCGCTGTTTTTGGGCGCGAGCGTACAGCAGATCGGGCTGGTTAGCGCCCTCCCAAACCTCCTGGCTTCGCTGTCGCAGTTCTTGGCCGTCCGCGTGATTTATTTGGTTGGCGGCCGCATAAAACTGCTCGTACGGTTGGTGCTGGGGCAGGCCACAGTGATCGGCTGTATAGCCGTGCTCCCGTGGACGCCAACGCCGTGGAAGGTCGAGCTGCTGCTCGCGTGTTTGATTTTGGCGGCGGTCTCAGGCGGATTGGCCGGACCCGCGTGGGGCAGCCTGATGAGCGACTATGTTCCCGCGAGCAAACGGGGCCGGTACTTCGGTTGGCGCAATCGCCTCGTCGGCGGAGTCACGATCGGCAGCATCCTCGGCTCGGGGCTGCTTCTGAGTGTTTTTCGAGACTATTCATACCGCCTGGGATTTTCGCTTTTGTTCTTCTTTGCGGCGCTCGCGCGTTACTTCTCCGCTTACTTCATCCATCGTATGGGCGAGCCGCCGCACAAAGCCGACCCCGCTAGCGATTTCACGTTTCTCATGTTTGTGGCGCGCTTTAAGGAAAGCAATTTTCTTAAGTTCGTCGCGTTTGCCGCTTCTTTGAATTTCGCTACGTATCTCTCCGCGCCTTTTTTTGCGGTTTTCATGCTGCGCGATCTCGGGTTCGATTACCTCACTTACATGGCGTTACAGGTCGGGTCTTCGTTGGCCGCCCTGATCGCGCTACCGCTGTGGGGCCGGCACGCCGATCTCGTCGGCAACGTGCGCGTGCTCCGGCTCGCATCGCTCTTCGCTGCTTTGATTCCGGCTTTTTGGCTGGTTTCGCATCATCCCCTCTACCTCATGGCGGTTCAGATTTGGGCCGGGTTTACGTGGAGCGGGGTTACACTGGCGACAGGAAACTTCATCTATGATGCCGTCACGCCGCCAAAACGCGTGCGCTGTATCGCTTATTTCAATGTGATCAACGGCACGGCGATCTTTGCAGGTGCATCTCTCGGCGGATTGTTGGCGGCCCACTTGCCGCCCGTTTTCGGCTTTTCGCTGCTCGCGCTTTTTGCGGTCTCTTCTTTGGCTCGGCTTTCGGTTTATCTCTTGATGTCACGGTCTTTTCGGGAGGTCAGGCGGACGCACGACGCAACGATACAGGAGCTTTTTTTCAGCGTAATCGGTATTCGTCCTCTGGTAGGGCCGGCGCGCGACTGAGCTGGAAGAGGCGTTTCCGCCGTGAACCCGCAAGACGCAGCCGCTGCGCTCGAGGGGTTGTTCGCGCGCCGCCTTGAGGTATATTTCTAGTGAGTTAAAACCCCCCCGTGAAGCTCGAGCCGCCGAAAACCGAAGAGGAGATCAGAGAGGAGCGCCGCCGGGAGCGCTGGAACGCTTTCTGGACGCCGTTTATCACCATGACGGCGATCGTGAGCTCGGTGTCGATGGCGATGATGCTGATCCACACCTGCCAGCAGCGCAATTTGCCGATGCCGATTCTCCCGCCCGATTCGCCGTTAAACCAGCTGCGCCCGGCCAACCCGCCGCCTCCTGCCGATCCAGGGCGCTGAAGACTACCGGGCCTGCGCCAGGCGCTCCAAGAAGGGCTTCGAGGCGCCTGCCAGGCCGAATGCCCGGCTGGCCCGTAACCATATATATGGTAGTGTAACGGCGTCGGGCGACCGACTGCCAGCGACCCGGAGACGGCCTAGCGGTCGGCAGGCCGCCACATGTACCACACCGGAGCGCCAATTACTCTTTCATGCCGCTGCACGGCGAACCCATACTTTTCGTAGAACTCGACGTTTTCTAGCCGATCGGTTTCGAGATAGGCCGCGGCACGCTCGTGCTCCAAGTGATCGATGTAACGGCGCATGAGCGCCGAACCGATCCCCCGGCGTTGGGCCTGTGGCAAAACCCCGATCGGACCCAAATGCACGTGCGGTTCCGCAGGATCGAGGCGGCACCAACGGGAAAACCACGGGATGATCCGGGGGAGTGCCTGCCCGAGGGGTTTCAAGATCGTTGCGGCGGCGATCGGCACCTCTTCAGGCAAAGGCAGGCAGAAGGGAGACGCATTGAAATGCATGTAGCCCTGAAGTTCCCCGTCTCTGAGCGCGACAAAGGCTTGCCCGGAGAACATGTGGCGTAGACCGATGCGGAAAAACAGTCGATTGAGATCGATGCGGTTCGGCCCGAAAGCGGAAACATGAAGCGGGCTGCTGACAAACGCTTCGGCGAGCAGCGCGATGGCAGGCTCGGCCTGTGCCGGAGAGTATCGTTGCACAACCGTCGCCATTCTATCGACTGACTAGCAAACAAACCGGGGTCGAACAACGGCGAACGAAAGCGCGCCGATATCGCGAACAGAGGCGCCCGGCGGCCGGAGCGTATTGACTGGCGCAGAACAAACAGGGTAGGGTCGGCCGACGGCGAGAAAGCCGGGTTTTAACGTCCAGCGGAGGTATTGAGATGAGATCGATTTTCCCGCTGTTGATGGGCGCTTTGTGGATCCTGGGCGCTCCCATGGATGTGCGGAGCCAAGAACGAGTTCGGATTTCTTACAGCTCGACCGACACTCTGAATGCGATCTGGACGGTAGCGGACGACGCCGGTTTTTACAAAAAGCACGGTCTCGATGCCGAAGTCATTTACATCGGCAGCACAACGGTGGGGATTGCGGCGATTATGGCGGGCGATGTGCATGTGGGCAACGCCGCCGGAAGCGGCGTTGCCAATGCAGCCGTGCGCGGCGCCGAAACCGTGAGCGTCGGGTGCTTCATCAATGTCCTTGCCTATGAGCTGGTGGTGCTCGACAGCATCAAGTCGGCCGAGGATCTCAAAGGCAAGTCGATCGGCATCAGCCGGTTTGGCAGCGTTTCAGACGTCGCAGCGCGCGAGCTCCTCAAGGGATTGGGCTTGAAGCCGATGGAAGACGTCAGGATCCTGCAGGTGGGCGGGGCCTCGGAGCGAGCGGCGGGCTTCAGTCGGGGAGTGATCGCCGGGTTTCCTTCGCCACCTGGAAACGTTCACTTGATTCCGGGGGGCTTGCCTCACCGGGTGCTTGCCGATATGGGTGATTTGCCCAAGCCTTATCCGCTGCCGTTCATCTGCGCCGTCACGACTAAGAGTTTTCTCGCCAAGAAGCGACCGACGGTGAAGAGGATCATGATGGCGCTCATCGAAGCGGCGCACTTTTTCAAGACCAACAAGGAAGGCACGCAGAAAATCGTTGCCAAGCATCTCCGTGGCGCAAACAAGGCTTATCTCGATAGCTCGTACGCCTCGACCGTCAAGATCCTCGAACGCGTCCCGTATACGACCCGCGAGGGCATGAAGATCCAGCTCGACGAAGCGTTGAAGCCGAACCCGGGAGCCAAAGTAACCGTCGATAGCCTTATCGACGACAGCGTCGTGCGCGAGCTTGAAAAGGAAGGCTTCATCGACAAAATCTACGGCAAGAAGGGTTAACGGGCGGCTGGGCGAGCCGCCGATCGTCGAGGCGCCGCGCCAGATTGCTTTATTGCGCTCCCCTGGCTAAAAATTAGACGAAATCTGGATCACAGGAGCGCCCCCATGGCTGAGCAGCACGTCGATAGTTTCGGCACCCGCCAAACCTTACAAGCCGGGAGTGCGAGTTACGAGATCTTCCGGCTCGATCGCTTGGAGAAAGCCGGCTTCAAAAACGTTTCGCGACTGCCGGTCTCCTTGAAAGTCTTGCTCGAAAATCTCCTGCGGCAGGAAGATAACCGTCACGTCCAAAGAACCGATATCGAAGCGCTCGCGAACTGGAATCCCCAGGTCCCGCAGGACAAGGAAATCGCGTTCATGCCGGCGCGCGTCTTAATGCAGGACCTCACCGGCGTGCCGGCCGTGGTCGATCTTGCGGCGATGCGGGAAGCGATGAAGCGCCTCGGGGGAGACCCAAAAAAGATCAACCCTGTTGCTCCTGTTGATCTGGTAATCGATCACTCGGTCCAAGTGGACTATTTCGGCAGCGCCGAAGCGCTTCACAAAAACTCGCAGATCGAATTCGAGCGCAACGCCGAGCGCTACGCGTTCCTGCGGTGGGGCCAGAAGGCGTTCGACAATTTTCGCCTGATCCCTCCGGATACCGGGATCTGCCACCAAGTCAATCTCGAGTACCTTGCGACGGTGGTCTTTCGCGCGACGAAGGACGGGGTGACGTTCGCTTACCCCGACACCGTCGTCGGAATGGATTCGCACACCCCCATGATCAACGGCCTCGGGGTCGTCGGTTGGGGAGTGGGAGGCATCGAGGCGGAGGCGGCGCTCCTGGGACAGCCGATAATCATGCTGATTCCGGACGTCATCGGCTTCAAGCTCTACGGCAAGCTGCCCGAGGGGGCGACGGCGACCGATCTCGTGCTCACGGTCGTTCAGATGCTGCGTAAAAAAGGCGTGGTCGAAAAATTCGTCGAATTCTACGGCTCGGGGCTATCGAGTCTGTCTCTCGCGGACCGCGCAACGATCGGTAACATGGCCCCCGAATACGGAGCTACGATCGGTTATTTTCCAATCGACGACGAGACGCTCCGATACCTAGAACTGACCGGCCGCGATCGCGATCTCGTTGATTTAGTCGAACGCTACGCCAAAGAGCAGGGGATGTTCCGTACCGACGCGTCGCCCGATCCGGTATTTACCGATACCCTGGAGTTGGATTTGGCCACGGTCGTTCCGAGCCTTGCCGGGCCGCGCCGCCCGCAGGATCGCGTGCCTTTGACCGAAAGCAAAAAATCATTCCGGACCGCCCTCCCGTCCCTTTTGAAGTCCGGCGATCCGAATACGCGCGTCGATGTGCAGTTGAACGGCACGCGTGTATCTTTGGGTCACGGTTCGGTGGTGATTTCCGCGATCACGAGCTGTACGAACACCTCGAACCCTTCGGTCTTGATCGGCGCAGGACTGTTGGCGAAGAAAGCGGTTACAAAAGGCCTCAAGACCAAACCCTGGGTCAAGACCAGCCTCGCGCCCGGCTCTAAAGTCGTTACCGAATACTTGAGGGATAGCGGTTTACTGCGCGACCTGGAGCAATTGGGATTCCACCTAGTGGGCTACGGTTGCACGACCTGTATCGGCAACAGCGGCCCGCTGCCTGAGCCTGTGAGCCAGGCGATTCAGCAGGGCGATCTGGTCGCCGTCGCCGTCCTGTCGGGAAACCGAAACTTCGAGGGCCGTATTCACCCGAGCGTGCGCGCGAACTATCTGGCATCGCCGCCGTTGGTCGTTGCCTATGCGCTCGCCGGAACGATGGATGTGGACCTCTACCACGAAGCGCTTGGCCAGGACACGGAGGCGAGGCCGGTTTATCTTCGGGACATTTGGCCGACCCCCGAGGAGATCCAGGATGTGATGCGCAAGTTCGTAAAGCCCGAATTGTTCAAAAAGGAATACAGCCGGGCTACCGAAGGCGATGAGCGCTGGAAGGCGATGCCGGTCCCGGAAGGGGAATTATTCGCCTGGGACGATCACTCGACGTACGTTCGCCACGCGCCCTACTTCGAGGGGATCTCGGCGATGCCCGCCGATCCGACGGAAATCAAAGGCGCCCGGGTCCTGGTGTCGCTCGGTGATTCGGTGACCACGGATCACATCTCCCCGGCCGGTTCAATTGAAAGAAACGGTCCGGCGGCGCGCTATCTCATGCAGAACGACGTGCTGCCGAAGGATTTCAACCAGTACGGGGCCCGGCGCGGAAACCATGAAGTGATGGTGCGCGGCACTTTCGCCAACGTGCGCCTGAAGAACATGCTCGCGCCCGGGACCGAAGGCGGCGTCACGGTTCATCTCCCGGACAGGAAGCAGATGTCGATTTACGATGCCGCGATGCAGTATCAAAGCGAAGGCGTGCCGCTGATTGTCATCGCCGGCAAGGAGTATGGCACCGGCTCCTCGCGCGATTGGGCAGCGAAGGGGCCGCGGCTTCTCGGCATCAAGGCGGTGATTGCGGAGAGTTTCGAACGCATTCACCGCAGCAATCTCATCGGCATGGGCATCATTCCGCTCCAGTTCAAGCCGGGCGAAAACCGCGAATCTCTCGGGTTAACGGGGTTCGAGACATTCGACATTCTCGGGATTGGCCCCGGGCTCAAACTGCGGCAGGACATCCAGGTTCGAGCCGCCGGGGATGACGGTGCGAAAGAGTTTACCGTTACGTGCCGCATCGATACGCCCGCGGAACTCGACTACTACCGTCACGGCGGCATCCTGGAATACGTGCTCAGGCAGCTGCTGCGGAGCTGAATCGAGTTCTGCGCGGTGGCTTCTGCACGATCTCTATGCTCTGCTCATGACGCGAAGAGAAGCGCTGGCGTGGTTCGGCGGGACCTCGCTCGCGTGGCTGCTCGATCCCTTGGGTTCAGCTCGTTTCAAGAGCGAAGCCGCGGAGGCTCCCCCGATGCCGGCGCCTAACCACATACGCCTGCACACCGCCAACAATCCCGGAATCATGACGCTCGAAGGAACCAACCAGTACGTCGTGGGCCGCGAGCGCGCAATCGTTATCGATGTGGCGCTCGGCGCGAGCTCGAATCTCGACGGCATCATCGAACAGGCGGAGGCGATGGGGGCGAAGCGCATCGACAAGATCCTGCTAACCCATATCCATAGCGATCATTGCGGCGGCGCGCTGGCGCTCAAGAAAAGATGCGGCGCCAAACTCGGCATTCACCGCTCGCGCGCCGGCTATTTGGGCGGAGAGGATTTCCTCTACGGTGATGGGGAGAGCATCTCGTTTGGCGAAGGCGAGCTACGGGTGCTGCACACTCCGGGACACGAGTCGGGCCACTGTTGCTTTTACGATGGCGGGGATCGGGTGCTGTTCAGTGGCGACCATATTCTCGGCCGCGGCACCGCGGTGATCCGGCCGCCCGACGGCAACATGACCGATTACCTGCGCTCGCTCGAGCGGCTCCTCGGCTTCGAGATCAGCTTGATTCTCCCCGGGCACGGGCCCCTCGTGGGAAAAGCGCAGGCGAAAATTCGAGAATACATCGAGCACCGGCTGATGCGTGAACGACAGGTGCTGAAAGCGCTCCGTCAGGACCGCCAGACGATCGGCGACATCACAGAGGCGATTTACGTCGACGTCGCCCCTGCGCTGAAAAACGTCGCCGAGTTTTCAGTTCAGGCGCATCTTGAAAAGTTGATCACCGAAGGCCGGGTGCGCCGCGAGGGCGACCGCTATCTGCTGGTCGAGCGGTAGTCGTTTAACAGTCGTTCAAACCGTTTCAGTCGTTCCAACCGTTCAAGTCGTTCAAACCGTTCCAGCGGTTCCAGTCGTTCCAACCGTTCAAGCGCTGGCGGCGGGTTGTCGCGCCGTCGAAACTCAACAAGCGGAGCCACTGTCCGACGCCGGGCTTGGGACGATCGGGGTTAGCCGAGAGGTGTGGAGCGGCTGAACGCTCCAATACCGAATGGCCCGGTCCGGTGGCTCACCGCGGTTCCAATGGCGGCGTTTTCTCCGTGATAAGAATCGGCACGCCGAGCGCGTCGATTTGGCGCGCGCGCTCCTCGGCCGCCGAACGGTTCGAAAACGTGCCCGACTGCACTCTGTAGTATGTGGTGTCTCCTACCCGGAGCGGAACGATGGCGATATCCGCAACCACAGGGGCGAGGCGGTTTCGAAACTGTTCGGCATTTTCCACTTTCGTGAACGAGCCGAGTTGCAGCGTGTAATCGAGAGCCTCGGGAATCGCGCGCAGCGCATGACCCGCGGCATCGATGACTTCGACGCGCACCAAGGCCGTGCCGGGGCCGATCAGGCCAATCGCCCGGCCGGCGGCGTAAGAGAGGTCGATGATCCGCCCTTTCACGAACGGACCGCGATCGTTAATCGTCACTTGGACCGAGCGACCGTTGTCGAGGTTCGTGACCATGACGCGGGTGCCGAGCGGCAACGTCGGATGCGCAGCCGTGAGATCGTGTTGGTCGTAGATCGCGCCGCTCGCGGTCGGCTGGCCGTGAAAGCCCGGGCCGTACCACGAGGCGACGCCGACCTGCGCCGGGCGGGGCCCGACCGTCGGGAGTTTCACGCGCGCCGGCGGGATGGAACAGGCGGCGGTCAGCATGACGGCGATGAGCAGGAGACCGCGGTATGGGAAATCGACGGGCAGCAGCGCCGCGCAAAGATAAGTTTGAGACCTGCCTCTGGGGTTTCGGTGGCCATGGGTTGAGTCGTTTTCTCGGCGCATGCGGAACGTACTCTGACGGGCGGGATCGATCCGGCGCCAAATGTACGCGTTTCGGCGGCGCCCGTCAATTGCAACGACTAATTTCTCCGGCCACGGTTTTCTAGGATCGAGCGGCAGTACGATTGGTAAACTAATCTCTCCGTGCCCTAAGGAACAAGGTGAGGGGTGAGCGGCGATCGCAAACCAGCGGGACGAACCGTTTACGGGGAATCCTCTTTGTGCTAGTTTGGACGCAGCCGGTCGGGGGAGAGACGATCATGTCGGGTCATTCGAAATGGAGCACGATCAAACATAAAAAAGCCGCAAAGGATGCAAAAAAGGGCAAGCTCTTCACCAAGCTCATCAAGGAAATCACCGTCGCCGCACGCATGGGCGGGGGTGACATCAACGCGAACCCGAGGCTGAGAACGGCCGTGGCAGCGGCGCGCGCCAACAGCATGCCGGGAGAAAACATCGAACGAGCGATCAAAAAAGGCACAGGCGAGCTGGAAGGCGTCGCTTACGAAGAAGTTCAATACGAAGGATACGGCCCCGGGGGAGCTGCGATCCTCGCCCAGGTACTGACCGATAATAAAAACCGAACGGTGTCAGAAATTCGGCGGCTATTCGCCAAGCACGGTGGCAGTCTCGGCGAAACCGGTTGCGTTGCATGGATGTTCGACAAGAAGGGCCTGATCACGATCGACAGCGCTCACATCGACGAGGACCGCCTGGTGGCTCTCGTGCTCGACGTCGGGGCGGAAGACGTCCGCTCCGACCAGGGAGTATTCGAGGTCGTGACGCAGCCCGAGGACTTCGAACGGGTCAAGGAGAAGCTCGAGAAGGAAAAGATACCGATCGCGAGCGCTCAGGTGACGATGGTTCCCAAGAGCACGGTGACCGTGGAGCCGAAATACGCCGAAGCGGTCCTCAAACTTACCGAAGAACTCGAAGACCACGATGACGTGCAAAACGTCGCCGCCAATTTCGACATCCCAAGCGAGTACCTGGAAAAAGCGGGCTGATGGGTGTGGCTCCGGGGCGAGACGCCGCTAACGTCTCGGCGCGTGCTCGAAGGATTCTCGGGGTCGATCCGGGTTCGATCGTCACCGGGTGGGGAGTCGTGGAGGCGGCGGGCGGGTGTTTGCGTTACGTTGCGCATGGAACGATCGTCTCGAGCGCGGCCGAATCTCAGGAAACGCGTTTGCAAAGGATTTATCGGGGGCTGACGGAAGCGCTCTCGGTTTACAGTCCCGACGGCATCAGCCTGGAGCGAGTCTTCTTCGCCCGAAACGCTCAGAGCACGCTCAAGCTGGGACAGGCCCGCGGCGTGGCGCTCCTTGCCGCTGCCCTCAATCAGGTCAAGGCTTACGAATACAGCGCCGCTGAAATCAAGATGGCGGTCGTCGGTTACGGGCACGCCACGAAGGAGCAAGTACAGATGATGGTTGCGTCGTTGCTTTCGATTCCTGCCGAGCTGGGAACCGACCCGGCCGACGCTTTGGCTGCGGCGATTTGTCACCTGCATCGCCAGGCGTTCGAGTCGCGCGTGGCCCGGGCGCTCGCGCGCCCTCTCGGGGCGCGACGGCGCGACCGGTCATAAGTCCCTTCGGATTCCGTCTGAGCCGCTCTTCAGCTTTCGCGCGCAGCGGTTCGGCCAGGAGGGGTATCCGGTCGGCAGGCGTGTTGCGCAGTGATTCGGCTGGTCTAAACGGTTCTGGCGCGGAGAAACTCCGGCGTGATCGCGCACATCAGCGGCATTTTGGCTCATAAGCTTCCGGGGGAAGTGGTGGTCGATGTCGGAGGCGTCGGGTACCAGGTGTTCATCCCGCTGAATGTGTTTTATCGCCTGCCGGAAATCGGGCAGCGGACCAGTTTTCATATCCATACGCATTTGCGAGAAGACGCGCTGCAACTCTACGGCTTTCACGAGCTCGCCGAAAAACGGATTTTTCTGTTGCTCATCAACGTGGCGGGGATCGGGCCGAGGCTCGCGATCAATATCCTTTCGGGCATTCCCGCCGACGAGTTGACCCAGGCGATCAAAGACGGCGACCAAGCGCGGCTCGTGTCGATTCCGGGGGTTGGGAAAAAGCTTGCCGAACGGATGCTCGTCGAATTGCGCGACAAGTTCGCCGCTTTGGAAGCTCCCGCCGCGGCGGCGCCCGGAGTCAATGGGGCACGGCTGAGCGAGGACGCGGTTTCGGCTCTGGTCAACCTCGGGTATCGTAAGGCGGACGTCGAGAAGGCCCTACGCGACGTCATTCGCTCGGGCGATGAGAGTTTACAAGAAATCATCCGCGGGGCGCTGCGTCGCTTGAGTCGATAGCCGAAGCGGGATCGGGCCTGCTAGGGCAAACGATATGGCCGCAAGTTTCGGGGGTGTGCCGTTATGACGAGACGATCCGGCAGAGGGGAAACCGCGGGTTCGCGTTCGCTGGCGTCATCCGGCAGCGAGGACGATCTCAGATACGAGGCGAATCTGCGGCCCCGCGGATTCGAAGAGTATGTGGGTCAGGAGCAGATCAAGGAAAACCTCCGGGTCGCAATCGCCGCCGCCCGTTCGCGCAACGACGTGCTCGACCACATTCTGTTTCACGGGCCGCCGGGGCTGGGCAAGACCTCCCTCGCCTACATCATCGCGCGCGAAATGGGAGTGAACATCAAGGCCACCTCGGGACCGGTTGTCGAAAGACCGGGCGATTTGGCCGCGATCCTGACGAATCTGGAGCACGGCGACATCTTGTTCATCGACGAGATTCACCGGCTCAACCACATCGTCGAAGAGGTACTCTATCCGGCGATGGAGGACTATCAAATCGACATCATGATCGGCCAAGGCCCGGCGGCGCGCTCGATCAAGCTCGATCTCAAGCCCTTTACCCTGATCGGCGCAACGACCCGCTCCGGTCTCCTGACCTCGCCGTTGCGCGATCGATTCGGTCTTATCTTCCGCCTGGATTTTTATCCCCCGGAAGCGCTGGGCCAAATTCTCAAACGCTCGGCCGCGATTCTCGGTGTCGAAGCGGAGCAAGCCGGTATCGCCGAAATCGCCTCACGCGCGCGCGGGACGCCGCGCATCGCCAACCGGCTCCTCCGCCGCGTGCGCGACTTTGCGCAGGTGCACGGAGAAGGACGGATCACCAAGCGAGTGACCGACGAAGCCCTGCGCTTGCTCGAGATCGATCCCAAAGGTCTCGACAAAATGGATTCCATGCTCCTCCTGACGATGCTGGACAAATTTTCCGGCGGCCCGGTGGGCGTGGAAACCCTGGCCGCGGCGATCGGCGAGGAAAAAGACACCATTGAGGACGTTTACGAGCCGTTCCTAATTCAAGCCGGGCTGCTACAGCGCACCCCGCGGGGCCGAGTTGCCACCGCTCTCGCCTACGAGCACTTCGGCCGCAACCCCGCCGGCCGGGCAAGCGGCGTGTTGAAGAAACAGCCCAGTTTGTTTTGATGATGTGGAGCGGAGGAGTCGTTATGGCTGAGTTTGGAAAGGCCTTGATTTTTATCGGGATTGCCCTCCTGGTCCTGGGCGTGGTGTTCGTTCTGGGGGGTCGGATCCCCTGGTTCGGAAACCTGCCGGGAGATATCACCATCCAGCGCGATCGGTTTACCTTTTATTTCCCGCTGACGACCTGTCTGGTGGTGAGCGTGATCATTTCGCTTGTCCTTTATTTTCTGAGAAGGTAAGATTTTTGCGCTAGTTAGAACACTTAGCCGACAATTCCATGCCTGCGCAAGCGCTGCCCACATCGCTCGAGGAGAGCGTCGTCGCGGAGGAAGCCAAGCGCCGAAAACGCGAATGGGTCGTGATTCTCATCACGACTCTGATGGTGTTCGCCTTCGCCTACCTCGAAGTGCAGCTTCCGGAAGTCGCTCCGGAGTATTCGCTGAGCAACAACATCGCCTTCTTCGTACTCATCAACGTCAACATCATCCTTCTCATTCTCCTTGTTTTCCTCGTCGTTCGGAAC
>DATMBL010000189.1:0-2418 GCA_035559295.1 Candidatus Eiseniibacteriota bacterium | reverse complement strand
GTCTTTTTGCTTCCGCTCCGGGGACTTGCGGAAGCGTTCTGCAATCCTTCTCTGGTCCACCTTTTCGACCAGGGAAGACGGCTTGTCCAGGCCCGCGGCGGGACCAAGACTCCGTCGATCGGCTCTTATTTTTTGCAGTGGTACGGCCATTCAAGTTTTCTGATTCACTCCGGCAGCAACACCAAAGTGGTCGCCGATCCGAACTTCAATGTGACTCCGGGTATTGAAGCCGATGCCGTGACGGTGAGCAACGACCATTTTACCCACAACAACACGGGCGCCGTCACCGGCAATCCGATCATCCTTCGCGGCATTACCTTCAAACAGACCTGGAACCCGATCCGCACGACCGTCAAGGATATCACGATCGTCAACATTCCCAGCCAGAGAAGCCAGAGCTGGGGCGCCGTCGCCAACTCGATTTTTGTCTACGAAATGGGGAGCTTGTGTCTTGCGCATTTGGGGAATATCGGCCATCTATTGACCGCCGAGCAGGTAAAAGTTCTCCAGCGCGTGGACGTCATGATGGTACCCATCGACGCGATGACCAACCTCGGCTTCGAGGACATCATCAAAGTGATCGACCAGGTTAAGCCGCCGATCGTGATCCCGATGCACTATGATATCGCCCGGCAGGCCGATCTCTTTGCCGGTTTTGCGAAGGATTATTACCCGATAAAAAAGCTTGCGCAGTCGCAGTTGACCTTGAGCCGTTCGATGCTGCCTGGGACGACCGAAATCCTGGTTCTGGCGCATCCGCGCTTTGATTCGTTCGGCGGCTGACTGTAGCGCGGTTGATGTTTGGTAGTTAAGTCCTATAATAAACACGTTGTTTTTGATTTTCGGCACGGGTGATCTGTGAATCGTAAAGACACCGAGTTCTTTCGCAGGCTGCTGACCCAGCGAATCAACGAGCTGCGCGTGGAAGCGGGGAAGACTGTGGAAAATATGGATGAGGATGGGAACTTCCCCGATCCCACCGACCGCGCCTCCATGGAGTCAAATAGAAACTCGGTGCTGCGCATCCGCGACCGCGAGCGTAAGCTCATTTTTAAGATCCAGCAAGCCTTGCAGCGTCTGGACGACGGCGAATACGGGATCTGCGAGGAGTGCGGCGAGGAGATCGGCATCGAGCGCCTCAAGGCGCGTCCCGTGACCACGCTCTGCATCAGTTGCAAATCCAACCAAGAGATAGAGGAACGTAGGGCCAAAAGAGTCGTCTAAAACCCGTCTGCGCATGAAACTCAGAAAAGCCGTCATTCCGGTGGCGGGTCTGGGCACCCGCTTTTTGCCCGCGACCAAGACCGTCCCCAAGGAGCTGCTGCCGATCGTTGACATCCCTTCGATCCAGTACGTCGTTCAGGAGGCGGTGGACGCCGGTATTGAAGAGATCATCTTCGTGACCGGTCGAGGCAAGGATGGCATCGAAGATCATTTCGATGAAGCGCCCGAACTCGAGCAGGTGCTCGCCGAGCGAGGACAGGCTGAAATGGTGAAAATGCTTCGGCGTATTGCCGAGATGACCGAAGTGGTCTCGGTGCGACAAAAGAAACCTCTGGGCCTCGGCCACGCGGTCCTGTGCGCCCGCGACCTGGTGGGAAGCGAACCCTTTGCCGTCATGCTCGCCGACGATCTCATTGACGGCGATGTTCCCTGTATCCGCCAGCTCCTGCAAATATTCCAAGAGACCAACGAATCGGTCATTGCCCTCATGGAAGTGCCGCAGGCAGAAGTCCATCAGTACGGGGTCATCAAGGGCAAAGTCTTGAGAGACCGGCTTTACCAGGTGGAAGCGACCGTTGAAAAACCCGCCGCAAAAGACGCTCCGTCTCGGATGGCGATCATCGGCCGGTACGTGCTCAGACCGGAGATTTTTCCGATCTTGCAAAATCTGCCGCCTGGCCGCGGCGGCGAGATCCAACTGACCGACGGGCTCGCTCAACTCGTCAACGAGCGCAAAGTCTTCGGTTGCGAGTTTCTCGGCCAGCGCTACGACATCGGCGACAAATTCGGTTTTGTGCGCGCCACAGTGGCCTACGCGTTGAAAAGACCGGATCTAAAAGATAAAGTGCTTCAGTACATCAAGTCCGTGGCGGACTAAACGGGGCCGTAGCTCAGTTGGGAGAGCGCTAGAATCGCACTCTAGAGGTCGTGGGTTCGACTCCCATCGGCTCCACCATTTGCTACAGTGTAAAGAACTCCGCCGTTCGAGGGCCAGCGTCTCGGACCGCGGGGTTCGCACTGTCGTGCGCAGCTCACAGCCACGCGCTGCCTCGTCTCGGTTTCTGCGGGATTTCTCTGCTCAGTTTTCTCTGGCTGTCTTTTGTTGCTCGTAGCGTGGCGCGGGGTCAATTTCCGGCCTCCTGTCGAGCCAAATGTTCCCGCAAGAGGTGGCCGCGACGTCCGGCATTGGGCAAA
>DATMBL010000188.1:0-9989 GCA_035559295.1 Candidatus Eiseniibacteriota bacterium | reverse complement strand
CATGGCTCTTTCCTTCCGTTGTCAGTCCGAGTTCCCTCTGCTATAGATGGTTTCCGATCCGAAATACAAGCCGCGAGCCGCTTCTATGGCAGAGATCCCGCGCCTCAACGGTGTCATCCGGGCCCTGGAAACGGGCCAGGTCGCCTTCGTTGCTTTCACGCCGGCGGACATCGAAAGCGCCATTGCGATGGCAAGTTCCAAGCTCGACGGCGTCGCTTTCGAGATGGAGCACGGCCCGCTCGATCTGCCGGGCCTGCGCAACGCGCTCCAGTACATGCTCGACCGGCGCCAAATCGTCGACGGCGCAACGCTCGCTCCGCAGGTGACGCCGTTGGTTCGAATTCCGCCGAACGGCGGCGAAATGAATCAGTGGATCGCCAAGCAGGTGCTCGATATCGGCGTTTTCGGCATCATTTTTCCGCACATCAGCAGCGTCGAGGAAGCCTGGAACGCCGTGTGCGCTTGCCGGTATCCGCGGCTGAAAGATGCCGCGCTTTACGAACCGCCCGGCATCCGCGGGGACGCGCCGACACGCGCGGCGCGTTACTGGGGTTTGACGCAGCAAGAGTACTATAGCCGTGCCGACGTTTGGCCGCTCGCGCCGCGCGGCGAGATTCTCGTAATCATCCAGTGCGAGGATACCCGCGGGATCGCCAATCTGCCCCGTATTCTCAAAGAAGTCCCGGGGATCGGCGTGGTGCTGATCGGCGAAGGCGACCTCAGCCAGGAGCTGGGGCATCCGCGCGACTACGATCATCCGGTGGTCGCCGACGCGATCCAATCGATTCTCAGGATCTGCAAGGAACACAACGTGCCCTGCGGCCACCCGCATCCCGACGCCAAAAACATCGAACGCTTGATCGCGAGCGGATACCGATTTCTCATGCCGCCCGCGCCGCGTTCGTTCGCGCTCCTCGAGCAGGGACGGAAGCTCGCGCAACGCGGCTGACGCCGAGCTCCGGTGTCTCCGCGGTGACTGAGTATTGCCTAGGCGCCGCCGCTCTTGCTGCCGGCGAGCGGAACGGGGCTCGCAGCCGCCTTGTTCCATTCGTGCAGCAGCGCCAGCGCGCCGAGGATCAAGCCGAGCCCATCGGCTACGAGCCAGAATCCCTGCCACGTGGGCAACATGAGCAGCAGCCCAGCGATGCAGAAAAGACCCCGCTTGATCCCGTCGAGCGGCCGAAACAGGTAACCGGCGCACCCGATGGCCAGCAGGACGGTGCCGGCGGTGGCGACCGCCACGGCGAGCACGATCTCGCCGAGCGCGCCGCGCAGGATGAGCGCGGGATGGAGGGCGAACGCGAAGGGGACGACGTAGGCGACGATCCCAAGCCGCATGCCCGTCCATCCGGTTTTCCAGAAGTCGGCCCCGGCGATCGCAGCCGCCGTATAGGTGGCGAGGCAATCCGGCGGGGTAATGAGCGACAGCATGCCGAAGTAGAACAGAAACAGGTGGGCGGACAGCGGATCGACGCCGAGCTGCGCCAGCGCCGGGCCGACGAGAACGGCGAGCGTCACGTAAACCACGGCAGTCGGCATGGACATGCCGAGCAAGATGCAAACGAATGCCGTGAGCGCGAGCAGGAGCAGGACGTTCCCTCCCGATAACGCCACCAGGATCAGCGACAGCTTGAACGTCAGTCCGGAGAGTTGAAGCGCGCCGATGACGATTCCGGCCAGAGCCGTGATCACGACGATATCGATGAGCGTGCGACCGGTCTCTTCGATGGCGCGGCCGATCTCGTGGAGTTTCGGGCGCGTTTGGGTTTGCAGGGCTCCGACGGCAAAGGTGAGCAGCACCGCGGCCATTCCAGCTTTGCCGGCCTCCCAGTTTTGGAACATGAGCGTATAGATGAGAAATCCGAGCGGCAGCAGGAACACCCATCCGAGCCGCATCACACCGCGCAGTTTGGGAAGCTGCGCGGCCGGCAAGCCGCCGAGTCCGTGTTTGGCCGCTTCGAGATCGACTTGCGTGAAAAGCGCAAGGTAATAAAGAGCGGCCGGAACGGCTGCGGCGAGAGCCACCTGGCCGTAGGGCAGGCTCAAGAATTCCGCGATCAAGAACGCCGCTGCTCCCATGACCGGCGGCGTGATCTGGCCGCCGTTCGAGGCCACGGCTTCGATCGCGGCCGCCACGTGCGCCGGATAACCGGCTCGCTTCATCATCGGGATCGTGATCGCGCCGTCCACCGCCACGTTGGCGACGGCGCTCCCGGAAACGGTTCCAAACAGACTCGAGGAAAACACCGAAACCTTAGCCGGCCCGCCGCGATAGCGGCCCATGGCGAGCAAAGCGAGATCGGTAATGAACTTATCTCCGCCCACGGCGTAGAGCGCGCGGCCGAAAAAGACGAAGGCGACAACGACGCTGGCGGCAACGCTCAGAGGGACGCCGAGAATGCCGCTCGAATCGAGATAGAGGTAGGTGGCGATGCGCTCCCATGAAGAGCCCTTTGCATAGAACGGGCCGGGAAACACATAGGCGAACTTTGCGTAGAGAACACAGGTGAGCGCCACCCAGACGAGCGCCCATCCCGCCACGCGTCGGGCGGCTTCGAGAACGAGCAGCAACGCGATGCCCCCGAGAAGCGTTCGCTCCGGCGTCAGAATGCCGAGCTGATAGGCGATCGTCGGGTACATGACCACAATGTACCCACCCGTGAGCAGGCTGGCGGCGCAGCCGAGCCAGTCATACCACGGGACCCGGGTTTCCGCCGGGCCGGAGCGGCTGTTGACGCCTAAGAAGACGGCGGCGATTCCGAGAGCGAAAAAGAGCCCGAGAAACTGCTCCTTGAAAATCGCGAGATCGAACAAGACGGGAAGCTCGCCCGCCCACGCCGCGGCCGTGAGCGTGAGCAGACAGGCAAAAACCCGCTCGAGCGCCTTGGCGGGACCGGTGAGCGAGCGGAACTTTGCCGGTCCTCTGACCTCTTCACTCATCGGCTAAAGACGCGCGCCGTTGCAACCGGAGCGAGGCTTGCGGCCGGGACCGCCGGATCAGTTTTGCCCGGAAAACTTCTTCTGGGCCTGTTCCATTTCCGCTGTCCAGACTCCCTTTTCCTTGTAGAATCTGGCAGCCGCGGGATGATAAGGAATCGTAACATCGGCCGAGGCGGCGCGCTCGCGCGTCCATTCACGAAATCCCGGATGCAAAGGCGGCAACTGGTTGATGTTTTCCCAGAGGGCATTCAGCGCTTCGGTGATGACGCGATCGGGCGCGCCTTTGTGCGTCGCGAAATAGATGTCGTAAGTCTCGAAGCAGGTCTCTTCCACGACGCCCGTCGAAGCCCCTGCGTTGAGCTTGGTCGGATAATAGCCCGGTACCGCCGCGCGGAGGCGTTTTTCCCCCTCGGGCGAGCAGTCAATCGAAACGTAGCGAATGCCGACCGCCGCGTCGGCCTCTTTTATTTTCGCCGAGCCCAGCGCGTGCGTACTGACATCCGCCCGGCCCTGAATCAGCGCGTCCACCCCGTCATTGACGGCCGGTACCGGGACCACGACCACGTCTTTCCACGTGAGCCCCGCGCTCGCCAGAATGCCGAACATGTTGTACCAGACTGCGAGATGGGCCGGGTACTCGCCGGTGACGCGTTTTCCTTTGACGTCGGCCATCGATTTGATTCCCGAGTCTTTCCTCACGACAGCCGCGGCGCGCAACGGCGCGCCGCGCATGACCAGCCGCGTGTTGGGCGAATGCGGAAAGGGGTTTCGCCCGCCGACTTTGAGCTTTGGCCCGGCATAGGCCATGCCCATGTCCACGCCGTTGACGATCCCGAAGTCGAGCTCGCCGGTGTTGAGCAGGGGCAGAAACGTGCTGGTCCCCGAATAAGGTTGTACGGTTGCCTGGACCGAAGAGTGGTCGCTGATCACTTTGGCAAGCCCGCCCGCGAGCGCGTAAAACAGCGTGCCGGGCGTGTTCGTGCCGATCGCGACCGATTTAGAAGCCTGCTGCGCGCCTGCCGGAAGAACCCACAAAAGCTCGAACAGCAGGCAGCCGGCAAGAAAAAAACCGTATCGGTTCCGTCCCGTGACCATAACGATCCTCCTCAGTTCCTTTTCCAGAGCCTCTTGGTCGCGATGCGCGCGCCTTCCGCCATCGCCTCGAACTTAGCCCACGCGATCTGGGGATCGCCGACGCGCGGCCCGAGGCCGCAATCGGTACCGGCCACGACGTTTTCCCGGCCGACGAGGTTGGCGTAGCGCACCAGCCGATCCGCGATCAGCTCGGGGTGTTCGACGATATCGGTTGCATGGCCCACGACTCCGGGTATGAGCACCTTGCCTTCGGGAAATTTGACCTCCTGCCAGACCCGCCATTCGTGTTCGTGGCGCGGGTTGGAGGCTTCGATCGAATAGGCGCCGGCGCGCACCTTCAAGATCAAATCGACGATGTCGCGCAGGGGAATGTCATACTTGTGCGGTCCATGATAACTCCCCCAGCAGGTGTGGAACCGGATCCTCTCCGGCGGGATGTCCCGCAGGCCGTAGTTCAAGACATCGACGCGCAGTTCGGCGTACTTCCGATATTCCGGCACGGTCATGTGCGCGTTGAACTGCCAACCGTCGGGAAGATCGGGGTCGTCGATCTGGAGCACAAATCCGGCATCCACGATCCCGGTGTATTCTTCGCGCATCGCGTCGGCGATCGCCAGCAGATAGGCTTCGTCGGTCGGATAAAAGTCGTTTTTCATCCAGTGCTCGATCGTGCCCGGAGCGACGGCGGGCAAAAACGCGTCTTCGTAGTTTTGGCCCGCCAGCGCCGCTTTGAAATCGTCGATCTCTTTGCGGAGCGCTTCCCGACCGACGTAGCGGAGCGGGCCGTTACAGTAGACGCGCTTTAGGTTCTCTCCTCGAATGTTGCCGAAGCGCTTGCGAAAATAGTCGCCGAACTCGGCCATGTCGCGCGCGAAGATCGTCGAAGCCGGCTCGTGCGGCCGAGCCTCGCGTTCGATGAAACCGCTCAGCCGCTCGCGCGCGTAGCGCGAGAAATTCGACTTCCCGACCTCGCCGTCATTGATGATGTCGAGGCCGCAGGCGATCTGCTTTTTTACGACCTCGGCGACTGCAGCGGTGACGCGGCGGGCAAAGGCTTCGGAATCGGCGGAGTGGCCGTCGACTACCGCGGCGTGCATCGCCCTGAGATCATCGGGTTGGGGCAGGGCCCCCGCATGGGTCGTGAGGATCCGTTCCGTGCTGCGCTTCATGACCGGTGCTTGCCGTCTTGGGCCGGCGGGCGGTGATCAAACGGAGCGCGAGGTGCTACGATCGCCGTCGACCCGCTCAGGCGTAGGCGTCGTAAATGCCGTCGAACTTGGCCAGCTTAAAACGAACCATGTTGCGCGCTGCGGCTCGAACCAGGGCCTGATCCCGAGGTGTCGTGGCGTTGCGCGCAATTTGCTCCGCCGCAAGGGCGGTGTGCTCCTGATCGACCTTGCCGTGCACGATAAAAAAGGTCCGGGCCCTGCTGTCGAGGCCGTAGTGCCGTTCGAGCGCGGTGTCGAATGCTTCCGAGTAACGCTGGACCATCGTTTCATTGACCAGGGCGCCGGCTCTGCTCTCGGCTTGCGTGCCGACCATCATGCCCCGAAGAATCGCCCCGGTGTGCGCGACACACTCGTAGATCATGATCTCGTTTTCAAAGTCCTCGTCGCGCAACCCAAGCGCGATGCCGAACCGCTTCATTAAGTCGGGATGGGACTGCTCCTCCACGAAGAGATCGACAAACTGTTTGTAAAGCGCCGGGTTGTTGGCATTCCGGACGATTAAAAAAGCCAGCCCTCGATTGATCACATGATTCGACAGATAATGCTGAAGCGCGAACCCTCTCAGCCTCTTTTCGGAAAGCCTGCCGCTTCTCAGCTCGGCAAAGAAGCGGCTCGCCATCAGTTGTTCCACGCCGGGATCGACGATCTCGCGCATCAATGACGTGACGAAGTCTCCGCTTTCCATGACGAATATGTTCCGGATACCCCAATAAGATCGCAACGAAACACTCTCAAAGGCGGTCCCGGCTGTCAAGGGGGCGGCGAATACCTGATTGTTCCCCCTTGACGGGTACTTGCAGCAGCCTTACTCTGATTTTAGGTGCAAGCAAAGCAGAGCTGGCCGGGTCTGCTGTCGAGCAACGTCTCTGACGATCCTTCCTCCGGCGACCGCGAAGCGCAAGCAGGACTTCGAAACAGCGGTTGGGTTGTTGTGAACAAAAACGCGTTCTAAAGCGTCTAAGAATGATGTCCAAGAGAGCGCAAAAGCGGCCGGTTACGGAGCCAAAGCAGCAAAAGCGGCAGACCGCTCCGGCAGACCAGGCCAGGGAGAGCGAAATGGCAGTGGATTACGAACGTGACGAAGGCGTTGTGACCGAGAATATCGAAGACGAGGTCGGCGAGCTGGATAAGGAGCTGGACTTCGAAGCCGAAGCGCCCGTCGAGCCGGCCTCGGAGGAGGAGCTCCCGCAGGAAGAGGTGCAGCCCGAGTCCGGGGCGAACGACCCGATAACGATGTATCTCCGGGAGGTCGGGTCCGTGCCCCTCCTCAGCCGCGAACGCGAGGGCGAACTGGCGCTGGAGATGCAGGCCGGCAAAAACGAAATCTTCGAAGCGCTGTTTTCGACCGCCTGGGCGCTCGGGCGCGTGCTCGACCTGGCGCAGGCTGTTCTTGAAGGCGAAAGCGGGCTCGGCGAGCTTGTGGAAACAGCCGATCCTTCAGGGAAACCGGCGGATGAAAAGGTGCTGGTTAGGAACCTCCGGAAGGCGATCGTCAAGTTGCGCCGGCTCCACCAGACGCGCGAGAACGTCGATCGCGGCCTCAAGCGCGTTAATCTGTCGGCGAAGCGGCGGGCGGCGCTGGAGGAAAGCCGGAGCAAGGTCACCGCCGAAATCTATGCGGTGCTTCGCAGCCTGAACGTGTCGGCTTCTCTGCAGCAGGATCTGATTGCGGAGCTGAAACGGTACGCCGACCGGTTGGTCGCGCTGGTACAGGAAGCCGAGACTGCGACTCGCGCCAGGCAGAGGGCGGCTCGGCTCGAAATCGAAAACCTGGAAAGGCTGCTCGGCCTCTCGGCTTCATCGATCAAGGTGTGGAAGCAAAGGGTCGAAGACGCCGAGGCGCGCGTGAGCCGGGCGAGAAAGGAGTTTACCGAGGCCAACCTGCGGCTCGTGGTCAGCGTAGCCAAGCGATATCTGAATCGCGGATTGGGTTTTTTGGATCTGATCCAAGAGGGTAACCTCGGATTGATGCGCGCGGTCGAGAAGTTCGATTATCAGCTCGGCTTTCGCTTTTCCACCTACGCGACCTGGTGGATCCGCCAGTCGATCCAGCGGGGGATCATCGATACCGGCCGAACCATTCGGATCCCGGTTCATCGCGTGGAGTTCCGTAACAAGATCCGCCAGAGAGCGCGTGAGCTGGAGCGGAAACTCGGTCGCGAACCCACGAGCGAAGAGTTGGCCGAAGACATGAACATGTCGGTCTCCGATCTGCTCAAAGTCGTCCAGCTCCACGCCGAGCCGGTGTCGCTCGAAACGCCGGTCTGGGAAGACGACGCGGAGCTGGGCGATTTTGTCCCGGATCGGCGCGGGCGGCAGCCGCACGAGGAGGCGATGGAGGGCAATTTGCGAAGCGTCGTGCGCAAGTCCCTGGCGGTGTTGACGCCGCGGCAGGAAAAGGTGATCCGCATGCGTTTCGGCATCGACGAGGCACGGGACTACACGCTCGAAGAACTGGGCGATATGTTTGCCGTGACCCGCGAGCGGGTCCGCCAAATCGAGCAGAAATCTTTGCAAATCCTGCGCAATCCCAACCGTCGGAAGCCGCTGAATCCAGGGGCTAGCGACGCCACTGCAGCGTAACGACGAAGGGCCCTTGACGAAGCGATAGGGTACCGGTGGGGCTGGAGGCTTCGCACCAGGTACCAGGGCTCTTCGGCCGCAATCTCGAGCCCTCGGGTCCGGCGCCGCGGCTTGCCTCGCGACAAACGCTGCGGTAACGAACGTTCAGACCGCGTAATTTGGCGCTGTCTTTCCAAAGCGCTCGTCTTTCAACGGAGCTTTCCAATGACGCAAACCCAACGGCACCGGCTACCCCTCAGCGTCTCGCCGCAGCGTTATGAGATCCGGTTGGAACCCGACTTGAACGCGGCCCGATTTTCAGGTGAGGAGAAGGTCGTTCTCGAAGTTCACGAGCCCGTCGATCGCCTCACGCTCAACGCCGCCGAGCTGGAGATCAGCGGCGTAAGGCTCACGAGCGCGACCGGCAACGCGCTGGCGGGCGATGTGAGACTCGATGCGGAAAACGAACAGGCGATTCTCAGACTTCCCGAGACCGTCGCGCCCGGCATGTACGAATTGCAGCTCGCGTTCTCGGGAATCCTCAACGATAAGCTCCACGGCTTCTATCGCAGCACCTACAAGAGCCCCGCCGGCGAGCAAAAAACCCTCGCGTCCACGCAATTCGAATCGACCGACGCGCGCCGGGCCTTTCCCTGTTGGGACGAGCCGGCCTTCAAGGCTGTGTTTCAAGTGACGTTGGTGATCGACGAACATCTCACGGCGATCTCCAACGCCCGGATCATGCGCGAGAGCTCGCTGCCCGGCACCGGAAAGAAAACGATCATGTTCGCCGACACGATCAAGATGTCCACGTATCTCGTCGCTTTCATCGTCGGAGAGTTCGAGGGAACCGAGCCGACGATGGTCGGCAACACTCCGCTGCGGGTATGGGCGGTGCCGGGGAAAAACCGCCTCGGCCGGTTTGGGCAGGAAGCCGGAGCGTTTTCGTTGAGGTTTTTCAGCGACTACTACGGCATCCCCTACCCGGGCGATAAGTTGGATTTGGTCGCGATCCCGGATTTTGCTTCGGGAGCGATGGAAAACCTCGGCGCGATCACGTTTCGCGAGACCGCGCTGCTCGTCGACGAAGAGAAGGCGACGCGGAGCGAGCTCGAGCGGGTCGCGGACGTGGTTTCACACGAAAACGCGCATATGTGGTTCGGCGATCTGGTGACGATGCGTTGGTGGAACGGCCTCTGGCTCAACGAGGCGTTCGCGACCTTCATGGAGATGCTCGCGGTTGACGCGTGGAAACCCCAGTGGCGCCGCTGGGACAGCTTTACCGTTTCGCGCGCAGCCGCGATGCAAGTTGACGGGCTCAAGAGCACGCGCGCGATCGAATTTCCCGTCGAGAGACCGGAGGAGGCGGCCGGCATGTTCGACGTGCTGACGTACGAGAAAGGAGCGTCGGTGTTGCGCATGCTCGAGCAGTACCTCGGGGCCGAGCGCTTCCGCGACGGCATCCGGCTTTACCTCCGGCGGCACGCTTACGCCAACGCCGAGACAACCGATCTCTGGGACGCGATCGAGGAAGCCACGCGCGAGCCCGTACGGGCGATGATGGACACGTGGATCTTTCAACCGGGCCTGCCGCTGATTCGCGTCGAGCGGGTCGGGCGGGAGATCAGGCTCTCGCAGCAGCTGTTCCGCTACCTCGAGCCGAGCGAACCGGTTACGGAACGCCGTTGGCACGTGCCGGTTTTGCTGCGCTTCCATACCGAACGGGAGGCGAGCGAGCGCTGGGTCCTTTTGACCGATCGCGAGCTTCGCCTGGAAGCGCCGGAATCACTGGAAAGCGTCGTGGTGAACGCGGGCGGCCACGGATTCTATCGGGTCTGGTATAGCCCCGATCTGCTGCGCGCGCTTACGCAACGACTGCAATCAACTCTCAAGCCGGTGGAACGCTTCAACTGGGTGAACGACACCTGGGCAGTGACATTGGCGGGCCTCGGCTCGCTGCCTGACTACCTCGAGGTCATCGACATGATGCGGGATGAAACCGACGTCAACGTCTGGACGTCGGTCATCGCCTCTTGCCATCAACTGTATCGCATTCTCGACGACGCCCAATGGCGGCTGTTTCAAACGCGCGTGCGCGGCGCTTTGTCGCCGGCGGTCGAGCGGCTCGGCTGGTCGCCGCGCGACGGCGAGCCGGAGCTCGAA
>DATMBL010000187.1:0-8973 GCA_035559295.1 Candidatus Eiseniibacteriota bacterium | reverse complement strand
CGAGATCGTATGATGCGGCGAACGAAACGGGCGTGTGGCAATGATGGGTTGCCCGTTCAACATGCCCATGACGCTGTGGATTTTTGTCGTCTCGAGCGCTTCGGCCAGCGTCAGATCCGGTAAAATCGTAGGCAGTCTCTTGGCGAGCATCGTCTTGCCGGACCCCGGCGGCCCGACGAGAATCACGTTGTGGGCGCCCGCGGCCGCAACCTCAAGAGCGCGCTTGACGTGTTGTTGTCCCTTGACGTCGTTGAAGTCCGAGTCGTAGAGGGAGTGCCGATTAAAGAGCTCGTCGAGGTTCACTCGAGTGCGCTCGATCGGACGCGAGCCGTTGAGAAACTCCACCACCTGCGGGAGATTCTGGACGCCAAGAACCTCGACCTCTTCGACGACGGCGGCTTCGGCGGCGTTGATCTCGGGAAGGATCACTCCGTGAAAGCTTTCTTTTTTTGCCGCCATGGCGACGGGGAGCGCGCCGCGGATCGGCTTGATCGACCCGTCGAGCGACAGCTCGCCGAAGAGCAGATAGCGGTCGAGCGATTGCCTGTCGACTACGCCTTCGGCGGCGAGAATACCGATCGCCATCGGCAGATCGTACGCCGACCCCTCCTTTTTGATGTCCGCGGGCGCGAGGTTGATCGTGATGCGTTTGGCGGGAAAGGTATAGCCGCAATTCTTGAGCGCCGCGCGGATACGGTCCTTGCTCTCTTTGACCGCTCCCTCGGGAAGCCCGACCGTGGCGAGTTGCGGCAGGCCGGAAGCCAAATCGATCTCGACCTCGACACGCAGGGCGTCGATGCCGTAGAGAGCCGCGCTGTTGACTTTGGCGAGCATACAACGATGTTTTGGCGGCGTACGCTACCAAAGGGCCCGCGGGATGACAACTGAATTCGGCGCCCGTTCAGCCGCTACAGCCGTCGAGCATTCGAGACCACGCCCGACAGGCCGCTGCGACTCGAAGTCGCCCAAACGAAGGCTCGAACCGCGGACACGACTTGAGCGGTGAACTCGCGGCCGCTAGAATTTGTCTTTCTTGAGAGACTTCAGAGACGAGGGCCGGGCGCGGAGCACGTCGTCTCTGGTCACCCGATCGAAAACGTGGATGCCGCGGTTGTGCAGCAAAGCCGGGCGCGACACGGCGCGTCGCGCCGGCGCGGAACAGCGTGTGCAGCGCCCGAGCGGCCGCTCGCTGATCTTCTGGATCGCTTCGAAGCGATGGCCCTTCGAGCATTCGTATTCGTAGAGCGGCATCACGACGTTCGCTAGCACAATCGGAGCCGCGCCACAACCGCCGGATTCTTGTTATCAAAGACGTTTACTGGTATAAGACTTTATGTTTGCTATCGAAACCTACCCAGCTCAAAACCCAGGCGCAGGTCTGGGTTTTTTTTTGGCATTTGCCGGGAGGTGAACGGTGCTGGAACAGGAAGTCCTACCCGTCGGTTTGACGTTCGATGATGTGTTGTTGATACCGGCAGAATCGTCGGTGCTGCCGCGCGACATCGATGTCTCGACGCGAATCACCGAGCGCATCAAGCTCAACATCCCGCTGGTGAGCGCGGCGATGGATACGGTGACCGAGTCGCGCACGGCGATCGCCATGGCGCAAGAAGGGGGATTGGGCATCATCCATCGGAATATGCCGGTCCGCGTCCAAGCGGCCGAAGTGGAGAAAGTCAAGAAGTTCGAAAGCGGCATGATTTCCGACCCGATCACCGTCGCGCCGGAGCAAAAGATTTTTGAAGCGCGCGAGATCATGCAGAAGTACGGAATCTCGGGACTGCCGGTCACCCAGAACGGCCGCCTCGTGGGGATTCTGACGAACCGCGACCTGCGCTTCGAAAAGGCGCTGGACCGGCCGGTTGCGCAAGTCATGACCAAGGATCGCCTCGTGACGGTGAAGGCGGGCGTGAGTCTCGATGAAGCCAAAGAGATCCTGCACCAACACCGGATCGAGAAACTCCTCGTGGTCAATGACCAATTTGAGCTCAAGGGTCTGATCACGGTCAAAGACATCGAAAAGAAAATTCAATATCCCAATGCGTGTAAGGACGACCGCGGGCGCTTACGCGTGGGCGCAGCCGTGGGCGTCGGGAGCGACTGGGAGGAACGCGTCGATGCCCTGATTCGCGCCGGGGCGGATCTCATCGCCGTGGACACGGCGCACGGCCACTCCAAGAACGTGCTCGAAACCGTGGCCCAGATCCGGCGGCGTTACCCGGACATCGATCTCGCGGCGGGCAACGTGGCGACCGAAGAAGGCACGCTGGCGCTGATTCGCGCCGGGGCGAACGCCGTCAAAGTGGGCGTCGGACCCGGCTCGATTTGCACCACCCGGGTGGTCTCCGGTGTCGGCGTGCCGCAGATCACAGCCATTGGCACCTGCGCTCGGGCGGCGGCGCGCCACAACGTCCCGGTGATCGCTGACGGCGGGATCAAGTTTTCCGGCGACATAACCAAGGCGATTGCGGCCGGCGCCGAGTCGGTGATGATCGGAAGCCTATTCGCGGGTACCGAGGAGAGTCCGGGCGAGACGATCCTCTATCAGGGACGAACCTATAAAGCGTATCGCGGCATGGGGTCCATGGGCGCCATGGGCCAGGGCAGCAGGGATCGCTACGGGCAAGCGGACGTGGAGGACGAAAAAAAACTGGTTCCTGAAGGTATCGAGGGACAGGTCCCGTACAAGGGCTCGCTCTCCTTTAATATCCACCAACTCGTCGGCGGGCTCCGCGCCGGGATGGGCTACGTCGGCTGCCGCGACATCGCCGCGCTCCGCTCCAACGCCAAGTTCATGCGCATCACCACCGCCGCCCTTCGAGAAGGACACGTTCACGACGTCTTTATCACCAAGGAAGCGCCGAATTACAGACTCGAATGATCGTCGTCCTCGATTTCGGATCGCAGTACACGCAACTCATCGCCCGGCGCATTCGCGAATCGCAAGTCTACTGCGAGATCCATCCATTCAATGCGCCGCGCGAGCGCATCGAAGCGCTAAAACCCAGGGGCGTTGTTCTGTCCGGCGGTCCGGCGAGCGTGTACGACGAACACGCGCCGCGTATCGACCCCGAGCTGCTCCGATTGCCCGTGCCGTTTCTCGGCATTTGCTATGGCATGGGCGTGCTCAATCTTTCGGCCGGCGGCAGCGTGGCGGGAGCCGAGCGACGCGAATACGGACCGGCCGAGCTGATCATCGACAGCGAATCCGATCTCTTTTACGGTTTCGAGCCGCAGGAGCCCGTGCGGGTGTGGATGAGCCATGGGGACAAGATGACTTCCCTGCCCAAAGGCTGGGCGGTGCTTGCCCACAGCGGCAACTCGCCGATTGCGGCCTTCGCCGACCCCGCGCGCCGTCTCTTCGGCGTACAGTTTCATCCCGAGGTCGCGCACACGCCCCGAGGCAGGCAGATGCTCGACAATTTTGTTTTCCGTATATGCGGCTGCCGGCCGACGTGGACCATGGCGCAGTTCGTCGCGACCTCGGTGGCCAAGATCCGCGGCCAGGTCGGCAACGGCCGAGTCCTCTGCGCCTTGAGCGGAGGCGTGGACTCGGCGGTGGCTGCCGCCCTGATTCAGCGCGCCATCGGCGAGCGGCTCGTTTGCGTGTTTGTCGACAACGGCCTCCTCCGCGCCCACGAAGCCGAGCGGATCTGCGGGTTGTTTAGCGAACGCTTCGGGCCGAGCTTCCGCGCGATCGATGCCGCCGACCGTTTTCTCTCGGCTCTGGCCGGAGTCGAAGATCCCGAACAAAAGCGCAAGATCATCGGTCGGGTGTTCATCGAAGTGTTCGAGCGCGTGGCATCGGAAATCGGCGACGTCGAGTTTTTGGCCCAGGGCACGTTGTATCCCGACGTCATCGAGTCCGTTTCCTTTGTCGGTCCGTCAGTGACCATCAAGAGCCATCACAACGTCGGCGGCTTGCCCGAGCAGATGCGCCTCCGTTTGGTCGAGCCGCTACGCGAACTGTTCAAGGACGAAGTGCGCCGCCTCGGGCGGGAGCTCGGCCTGCCGGCGGAGCTGATCCAGCGGCAGCCGTTCCCGGGACCGGGGCTCGCGATTCGCGTGCTGGGCGAAGTCACCGAAGAACGGCTCGCGATTCTGCGAAACGCCGATGCGATTGTGTTGGAAGAGATCAAAGCCGCCGGACTCTACGATCAGGTCTGGCAATCGTTTGCGGTGCTGTTGCCGGTGCGGACCGTCGGCGTCATGGGCGACGAGCGGAGCTACGAAAACGTGATTGCACTGCGAGTCGTCGAAAGCGTCGATGGCATGACCGCCGACTGGGTGCCCCTCCCGGCCGATCTATTGGCCAGGATTTCGAACCGCATCATCAACGAGGTGCGCGGCATCAATCGCGTGGTGTACGATGTCTCGTCAAAACCGCCGGCGACAATCGAGTGGGAATGAGCGGCCTCGCGCGTTCCCCGGTGACCTTACCCGTTAGTCCGGCGGTTCGGATGCCGCGACTTTTCTTGCCGGTCTGCCGGCCGACGGCGGGCCGGAGATCTCGTTCCGAAGCGCCGGTTTGTTTCGGGCGCGAACCGTAGCGCGGAACCGCAAAAATCAATTGAGCGAAGAAAATCTTTGTGCTAAGTGTCTTCCAGTTTCAATGGAACATTCCCGCTTCGTGCATCTCCACTGCCATACCGAGTACAGCCTGCTCGACGGCGCGAACAAAGTCGAAAAGCTTTTTGAACGCATCCGGGCGCTCAAACAACCGGCCGTGGCTATGACCGACCACGGCAACATGTTCGGCGCCATCGAGTTTTACCGCGAGGCGATCAAGCATGGCATCAAGCCGATCATCGGTTGCGAGATTTATGTCGCTCCGGGAAATCGGTTCGAGCGCAAGGGCATCGACAAAGGGCCCAAGGAGTACAATCACCACCTCATCTTACTCGCCATGAACCAGGAGGGTTACCGCAATCTGTGCAAGCTGGTCTCTCTCGGATACATGGAAGGTTTTTACTACAAGCCGCGCATCGACAAGGAATTGCTGAAAGAACTCAACGGCGGTTTGATCGCGCTCAGCGCCTGCCTCCAGGGCGAGGTCGCGCAGGCGCTTTCCGCCGGCCAGTTTGACAAAGCGAAAGCCGCCGCCGAAAGCTACGCGGCGATCTTCGGCGATCGTTATTATATCGAAGTCCAAGACAACAAACTGAGCGAGCAGGAGCGGGTGAACCGGCTGCTGATCGAACTCGCTCGCGACCTGTCGTTGCCCGTGGTTGCGACCAACGATTGTCACTACGGCGAGCGCAGCGACTATGCGGCGCATGACGTGCTCCTATGCGTGCAGACCGGGAAAACGATCGCGGATGAGAACCGCCTCAAAATGGAAACCGACGAGCTGTTCCTCAAGTCGGCGGAGGAGATGCAGCAGGGGTTTGCGTACTGCCCGGAGGCGGTCGAACGAACGCTCGAGATCGCGGACCGCTGCAACGTCGAAATCGAATTCGGCAAGTATCACTTTCCGGCGTTCACGCCGCCGAAAGAGACGAGCCTGGATGATTACCTCGACGAGCTGGCGCGCGCTGGGTTGGCGGAGCGCCTCGAAGGCGTGACCGACGCCGAGGTGAGAAGGACCTACGAAGAGCGGCTCAATTACGAGCTCGACGTCATCAAGCGCATGCAGTTCCCAGGTTATTTCCTGGTGGTGGCGGATTTTATCAACTATGCCAAGAACAACGGCATTCCCGTGGGCCCCGGCCGGGGTTCGTCGGCCGGGAGTCTCGTGGCGTACGCGCTCCGTATCACCGACCTTGATCCGATCCGGCACGTGCTCCTGTTCGAGCGCTTTCTCAATCCCGAACGGCGCTCGATGCCTGACATCGACGTCGATTTTTGCATCCGCGGCCGCGCCAAGGTCATCCAGTACGTGAAGGAGAAGTACGGTTCGGATCGCGTCGCGCAGATCGCCACCTTCGGAACGCTCAAAGCCAAGGCGGCGATCAAGGACGTCGGCCGAGCGCTCGGCTTCACTTTTGCGGAGACCGACGCAATCGCCAAGCTCATCCCCGCGCCGAAGCAGGGTTTCGATTATCCGCTCACCGAATCGATCAAAATGGAGCCGCGCCTTCGGGAACTGATCGAGAGCGATCCCCGCATCAAAACGCTTTTCGATCACGCGCTGCGCCTCGAGGGGCTGACGCGGCATGCGTCAACTCACGCCGCCGGGGTTGTGCTCTCCAACCTGCCGCTGGTCGATCACCTGCCGCTTTTCGTCGACAAGGACGGCGGCATCGTTACGCAGTTCGACATGGGCAGCGTGGAAAAGATCGGGCTCGTCAAGTTCGATTTTCTCGGGCTCAAGACGCTCACGTTGATTCACGATTGTCTAAAGCTCATCGAAGTCACGCGCGGCGTGAAGCTCGATCTCGAGCGCTTGCCGCTGGACGATAAAAAAACCTACCGCCTGCTCTGCGCCGGCAACACCACCGGGGTGTTCCAACTCGAAAGCACGGGTATCCGTGAAATGACGGTGAAGATTCGCCCCAACTGCTTCGAGGACCTGGTCGCGATTCTAGCGCTTTACCGCCCGGGGCCGCTCGACAGCGGGATGGCGGAAGAGTACATCAAGCGAAAGCACGGGCAGGTGGCGATCAAGTACCTGCACCCTCTGCTCGAGCCGATCCTCAAAGACACCTACGGCGTCATCGTGTATCAGGAACAGGTGATGCAGATCGCGCAGGTCCTGGCCGGCTATACGATGGGCGACGCGGATATCCTGCGCCGGGCGATGGGCAAGAAGGATCCCGAGGAAATGGCGGCGCAGCGGCAGCGCTTTGTCGAAGGCGCGAAGCGGAAGAAGATCGACGGCGACAAAGCCGGCGAGATATTCGATCAGATGGAGACTTTCGCGCGCTACGGCTTCAACAAATCGCATTCCGCCGCCTACGCGCTGGTTTCTTTCCAGACCGCCTACTTGAAAGCGCATTTTCCCGTGGAGTTCATGGCCGCCTTGATGACCTCGGAAATGGACGACACCGACAAGGTGATCAAGAATCTCGCGGACTGCCGGGAGCGGGGCATTGAAGTGCTCGCCCCCGACATCAACGAAAGCCGCGCCGATTTTACCCCGGTCGGAGAAAAGATCCGGTTCGGGCTCGCCGCGGTTAAAAACGTCGGCGAGAAGGCCGTGGAGGTCATTCTCGACAGCCGCGGCAGAGAAGGCCCGTTCCTCTCATTGTTCGACTTTTGCCGTCGCGTCGATCTCACGGCGGTAAACCGCCGGGTGATCGAAAGCTTGATCAAGTGCGGCGCGTTTGATTCGACGGGAGTGTCGCGGGCGCGGATGATCGCGGCGCTCGACGAAGCCATGCGGCTGGGGCAGGCGTTTCAACGCGAGAGCCAAAGCAACCAGATCGACATCTTCGGTCTTCTGGGGGCCAACCCGGGTGTCCGGAAAGCGGACGCCTTCTACCCGCCGGTCGAGGAGTGGAGCGCCCAGCAGGCGCTTGCCTTCGAAAAGGAAGCGCTCGGCTTTTATATCACCGGGCACCCGTTGGACAAATACGAGCGGGTCATAAAAAAAATCGCAAGCGGCACCGTGACCGAGATCAAGGACAAGGCCGCCGCGGGAGACGTGAAATTAGGCGGCGTGGTATCATCGCTCCGGCTCAAAAACACAAAAAAGGGCGAACGCTACGCCGGGTTCCATCTGGAGGACAAGACCGGTTTCATCGAAGTCATCGCCTGGCCCGACGTTTACCGTAGAAGCGGTGGGCTCCTGACGGCCGACGACCCGATTTTCGTCAAGGGGCGCCTCGAGGCCGGCGAAGAGAGGCTCCAGGTGATCGCAAACGAAATCACGCCGCTCGCCGACGAAGCGACCAAGGTGCGCGGCGGGCGAAACGACGGCAAGCGGAACGGTCATGACCAGCGGGTCCATCTCTACGTGCGCGACCGGGAGCTATCGAGCGAGGAGCTTCTGCAACTCCGGCAAGCGCTGCTCGATCATCCCGGGCCCTGCCCGGTTTCGCTCCACTTTGTCGCCAATGGGGGCGATGAGACGGTGCTCGAGTTGCCCCAGCAGGTGCGGGTTGCGTCGAGCGCGAAATTAATGGAAACTGTCGAGAGAGTGTTCGGTATACAGGTCACCTTTCACTCCTTTCAGTCTTGAAACCAGTCCATTCGAGAGAGCATCGGCAGGAGCGGGCCGTCCTGGTCGCAATCGGGTTGCCGCACGCGGACGCGGCGGCGACGGCCGAGAGCATCGAGGAGCTGGAACGCTTGACCGAAGCAGCCGGGGCAAAGGCGGTAAAGAAATTCACCCAGCAGCTCCGAAGCGTCACGCCGGCGACTTTGATCGGCCGCGGTAAAGTCGACGAAATCCGGTCGAGCATCCAGGAAACGGCCCCGGACCTGGTGATCGTGGACGAGAACTTGAGCCCCGCCCAGCAACGTAATCTGGAAACCGCGTTCGACACCAGAGTCATCGACCGAAGCCAGCTGATCCTCGACATTTTCGCCCAACGGGCGCGCAGCAACGAAGGAAAACTCCAGGTCGAGCTGGCTCAACTGGAGTACCTGTTGCCGCGGCTCACGCGCCAGTGGACGCACCTCTCGAGGCTCGGCGGCGGCATCGGCACGCGCGGACCCGGCGAAACACAATTAGAAGTCGATCGCCGGCGCATTCGCGAGCGCATCGCGCACCTCAAACGCAGATTGAAGATCGTCGAGCGAACCCGGGGCCTTCAGCGCAAGGAACGCGGGGAAGTGCCGTTTCCCGCCGTTGCTTTGGTCGGCTACACCAATGCGGGAAAATCGACGCTCATGAACAGTTTGACGCGGGCGGGCGTTCTGGTCGAGGAAAGGCTCTTCGCCACCTTGGACCCCACGATCCGGTCGCTGCGCCTGCCAGGCGGAGAAAAAGTCATGATCGCGGATACGGTCGGATTTATCAACAAGATCCCGCACTCGCTGATCGAAGCCTTCAAGAGCACGTTGGAGGAAGTCCGGAGTGCCGATCTC
>DATMBL010000186.1:0-6292 GCA_035559295.1 Candidatus Eiseniibacteriota bacterium | reverse complement strand
ACCACAGAGCAAAAATCTTTGCCATCAAAGACGCGCTCAACAAGTTCGGTGACCGTGTCGTTTACTGCGACACCGACACCTATTTTATCCATTCTCCCGAGCTGCTTTTTGCGCGGATTCGGCCTGGAGTGAGTTTCATGCATGCTTGCGAGGGCCCGCTCGACCAGGCGAACGGCGCCGATCTGGCGGCGTTCCTCAACCGCGCCGAATTGCGCACCGTGGCCGGAAGACGATGGAACATTACAGATGACGCGCCGATGTTCAATGCCGGCGTCGTCGGCATGCACAAAGCCGACGTCGCGCTGCTCGACGACGTCGCGCACCTGACGGACCAGATCTATCCCCATGTCAGAATTCATACCGTGGAGCAGTTTGCCTTTTCGATGTGCCTCCACGAGCGCACTCGGCTGTGCGAAGCGCATGAGGTCGTCTGTCATTACTGGCGCATGCCGGGGCGCGCGCGGTTTCAGGAGGAGCTGAGACGGGTGCTCCATGACCCGTCGATCGCGTCCGACGAGGAGCGGTGGCAGCGACTTACGGCGCATCGTCCGGCGCAAAACATCACCCCCTTGAGACGAACCATGAGGGAGCGGATTCGCTCTACGTTGAAGCGCGGGGCGAAACGGGTCGGCGTGCTCGAACAAGTGAGGTTCGTCATGAATAAGATCAGAGGCAGCGACGCGGCCTAACGGGTGAATGAAAACGCCATAGCGCGAGGGGCGCGGTCAGCCGTGGCTATTGGGGCTGCGCGAACGCGCCGCCGCTTTCCAAGCGCGCCTGGGTTGTCGAGAGTGTCGGCTTCCGCTGGAGAAGAAAATGAAAATTCTGATCGCCGGAAATATGGGGTACGTCGGGCCGGTGCTGGTTCGGCGCCTGCGCGCGGTCTACCCCGACGCGGATCTCACTGGGTTGGATTTGGGATATTTCGGCGCCTGCTTGAGCGGCGACGGCATCGTTCCAGAATGCCGGCTCACACGTCAGTGCTTTGCCGATGTCCGCAATTTTTCGCCGACGCTTCTCGCGGGTGCCGATGCGGTGGTCTATTTAGCGGCGTTGTCCAACGATCCGCTGGGTGACGCCTTTGAGCAAGCCACCCTCGACATCAATTATCGTGCCTGCGTCCGCGCGGCCCAAATGGCGAAACAAGCCGGCGTGCGGTCGTTTGTTTTCGCGTCCAGTTGCAGCGTCTACGGTCAGGCGGAGGATGGAGCGCGAACCGAAGAATCCCCGGTCAATCCGCTGACGGCCTACGCCAAGTCCAAAGTGTGGGCAGAAAGAGATCTGGCGGCGTTGGCGGGGGACGGTTTTACGGTGACTTGCTTGCGCTTCGCCACCGCGTGCGGGATGAGCGATCGGTTGAGACTGGATCTGGTTTTGAACGATTTTGTCGCGGGCGCGGTGGCATCGAAGACGATCACCGTTTTAAGCGACGGCACCCCCTGGCGACCGCTGATCCACGTCAAAGACATGGCGCGGGCGATCGACTGGGCGATTCAGCGCGACGCGGCGCGGGGAGGAACCTTCTTGCTGGTCAACGCGGGCTCGAACGAATGGAATTACCAAGTGAAGGATTTGGCCGAAGCCGTGGCGCGACTCATCCCCGGGGTGGAGGTTTCGATCAACCCCAACGCGCAGCCCGATCGACGCTCCTACCGAGTGAGCTTTGACAAGTTCAAAGAGCTCGCGCCCGGCCATGCGCCGCAAATGGATCTAACGACCGCGATCGCGGAGCTGCGAGACGGATTGATCGCGATGGGGTTTCACGAGGAAAATTTCCGTCACTCGCGGTTTGTCCGGCTCTACGTCCTGACGCGCTTGCAGCAGGCCGGACTGCTCTCAGATAACCTTGAATGGACCCGAGTCAACCCCCGCTGCCTTGAGGGAGCGTTGGCGAGCCGAGTTTTTGCGTCCGGGGACCAAACGTGAAGACGGTCGAGAACCCAGTGGCGCGGTGCCGATTTTGCGACGCGCCGCTGCGGCACACTTTCGTGGATCTCGGGATGTCGCCGCTCGCCGAGTCGTGGATCGCCCCGGCCGACGTCAAGCAGATGGAGCCATTCTACCCGTTGCGCGTTTATGTCTGCGAGCGCTGCTTTCTCGTTCAGCTGGAGGCGTTTGAGAGCCCGGAACGCATCTTCGGCAATTACGCCTACTTTGCCTCGTACTCCGAAACCTGGTTGCGACACGCCGAGGCGTACGCGGAGATGGCGGTCGATCGGTTTCATCTCGATGGCGGCCGCCAGGTCGTCGAAATCGCGAGCAACGACGGCTATCTGCTGCGCAACTTCGTCGAGCGAGGGATCCCGGCTCTGGGTATCGAACCGGCCGCCAACGTGGCCGAGGTCGCCGTCGCGCGCGGCGTTCCGACGCGGGTCAGGTTCTTCGGCGAGGCCGCGGCGCGGGAGCTGGTCGCCGAAGGAATCCGCGCCGACCTCCTCATCGGCAACAACGTGCTCGCGCATGTGCCGGCTTTGAACGACTTTGTCGAGGGCATGAAAATCCTGCTCGAGCCGCGCGGCACGATCACCATGGAGTTTCCGCACTTGCTGCAACTGATGGAAAAAAACGAATTCGACACCATTTACCATGAGCACTTTTCCTACTTTTCCTTCACCACGGCGGAGCGCGTGTTCGCCGCGCACGGGTTGACGCTCTACGACGTCGAAGAGTTGCCGACCCACGGGGGCTCGCTGAGGATCTACGCGCGCTACGCCGACGATGCCTCGAAACCCGTGGGCGAGAGCGTGCGGGCGCTCAAGGCGCGCGAGCGGGCCGCCGGCTGCGAGCGGCTGGAGACCTACTTGTCGTTTACCGAGAGGGTCCAGGAAGCCAAGCGCAAGTTGCTCGAGTTTCTGATCGGCGCCAAACGCGCAGGCAAAACCGTTGTCGCTTACGGCGCGGCGGCCAAGGGCGTCACGCTTTTGAACTATTGCGGCGTGCGCACGGACTTCATCGACTACGCGGTCGATCGAAGCCCGCACAAACAGGGGCGCCTCATGCCGGGCGTTCGGATTCCCGTCTTTCCGCCGGAGAAGATCGAAGAAACGCGGCCCGACTACGTACTGATCCTTTGCTGGAATGTGAAAGACGAAGTCATGGAGCAGATGGCCGGCATCGCCGAATGGGGCGGCCGGTTCGCGGTGCCGATCCCCGAAATCGAAGTCGTTTCATCGACGCCAAAGGTCCACAAGGCGGCGCGGCTTTAAAATCACCGATTCCGGAGCACCCCATGAAGGTCGTGTTATTTTGCGGCGGTCTCGGCATGAGGCTTAGGGATTATTCAGAGAACGTTCCTAAGCCCCTGGTTAAAATTGGCGGTATGCCCATCCTGTGGCACGTGATGAAGTACTACGCTCATTTCGGCCATACCGACTTTATTCTCTGTCTCGGCCACCAGGCGGAGGCGATCAAGGAGTACTTCCTCAACTACAGCGAGTGCTTCTCCAACGACTTCATTCTGTCGAACGGCGGCAAAAACATCGAGCTGTTGAGCCGCGACATTCAAAACTGGCGCATCCACTTCGCCAACACGGGCGCCCGGGCCAATATCGCTCAACGGCTCAAAGCGGTGCAGAAGTTTCTCAAGGGCGAAGACGCGTTTCTCGCCAATTACGCCGATGGGCTGACCGATTTGCCGTTGCCCCATCTGATCGATTTTTTCCAGCGCAAGGGAAACATCGCGACGTTTGTCAATGTGAAACCCAACCTGAGTTATCATTTCGTTTCGGTAAAAAACGGCGGCACCGTAACGGCAATCAAAGACATTCAAAATTCCAATATCCGCATCAACGGCGGCTACTATGTCTTCAAGAAGGAAATTTTCGATTATCTGGACGAAGAGTCGGAATTGGTGGAGCGACCGTTTCAGAAGCTGATCGAAGAGGGGCAATTGATGACCTACCGGTACGACGGCTTCTGGGCGTCGATGGATACGTTCAAAGACAAGCAGATGCTGGAGGACATGTACCTAAGCGGGAACGCCCCGTGGCAGGTATGGAAGTCGGAGCCCGGGCGAACCCGCGAATCGATCACTCCGTTGCGGCCGGTCGCGGCCAAGATTTCCGCTCGACGCTAAGCCCCCCAATGGTGTCGTTGACGTCGCTCTCGGAAAATTCTCCGCTGAAGGTTCTTTGTCTCGGCGCCCACAGCGACGACATCGAGATCGGCTGCGGCGGGACGATTTTAAAATGGCTGGGAGCTCGGCGCGGCGAGGTGAGGGTGCGGTGGGTGGTGTTCAGCGCGAGCGCGGAGCGCGAAGCCGAAGCCGCGGGCAGCGCCGCCGCATTTCTGCGCGAGGCGAAGCAAAAAGAAGTGACGTTGTTGAAGTTCGAGGACGGCTTTTTCCCATACCAGGGGCTCGACATCAAGCGATACATGCATCGGTTGAGCCGAGAATTTTCTCCGGATCTGATCTTCACCCATTACGGCCAAGACCTGCACCAGGATCACCGGCTCTTATCCGAGTTGACCTGGAACGCGTTCAGGGACCACTGGATCCTCGAATACGAGATTCCGAAATACGACGGCGATCTGGGCGCGCCAAATGTGTTCGTGCCGCTGCCGGAGCTCGCCTGCCGCAGCAAGCTCGATCATCTTTTCCGGTATTTTCAATCGCAACGCAGCAAGTCGTGGTTTACCGAAGAGACCTTTGTCGCGCTTCACCGGCTGCGAGGGATCGAATGCCGTTCGGCGAGCGGCTACGCGGAAGCTTTCTACGGGCGCAAAATCGTTCTGTGAGTCTCAGGGTTTCTCTGGCCCATCCCGTTCAAATTTTGTTCCTCGCCGAGATCACGAAGGCCAAGGAGCATTTGTCTTTTCCTCGGTGATTTCTGTGGGCGCTGCGGCGAAGCCTTGCTCGGCGATGAAATTCTTAGAAACCAAACTGAAGGGGGCGTTCGTGATCGAGCCGGAAAGGCTCAAGGACGGCCGGGGCTTCTTTGCCCGGAGCTGGTGCCGGCGCGAAGCGGAAGACCACGGTCTTCGTGCCGACTGGGTACAATGCAACATCTCGTTCAACGACAAAAAGGGGACGCTTCGCGGCATGCATTTTCAAGCGCCTCCCTTCGAAGAAATCAAACTGGTTCGCTGCAGCCGGGGCGCGATTTACGATGTGCTGATCGATCTAAGGAGCGACTCGCCAACGTTCGGAGAGTGGATCGGCGTCGAGCTGACGGCGGACAACCATCGCATGACCTACGTTCCTCGGGGGTTGGCGCACGGCTTTCTCACCCTCGAGGACCAAACCGAAGTCTTCTATCAAATGTCGGAGTTCTACGTCCCCGCGCTTGCCAGGGGCGTGCGCTGGAACGATCCGGCGTTCGGCATCGAGTGGCCGACGGAAGTCGCCGTGATCGCGGAAAGGGACCGCAGCTATCCGGACTTCCGCCGATAAACTCACGAAGGTGATGAGGCTCAAACCGTTTGCGGAAAGCGCCGATGCCAATGCGATCGGCAACGAGATGCATCGGCTGATCGTCGAACTTTATCCGATTTGCCGAAGCATTACGGGAAACGGCGTGCGCGAAACGCTGCGCCTGATCGGCCGCTACTTTCCTCTCGATGTTCGTGAAGTGCCGACCGGCACGGCGGTGTTTGACTGGACGATACCGCGGGAATGGAACATCCGGGACGCCTATGTCAAGAATTGGCACGGCGAAAAGGTGATCGACTTTCGCCGATCAAATCTTCACGTGGTCAGCTACAGCGCGCCGGTGCGGGCGCGAATGCCGCTCGAGGAACTCAAGGGTCATCTGTTTAGCCTGCCGGAGCGTCCCGATTGGATTCCCTATCGCACGTCGTATTACAACGAAAGCTGGGGCTTTTGCATGGCGCACCACGAGCTGGCGCGCCTGAAGCCGGGGGAGTATGAAGTTTGCATCGACTCGACTCTCGAGCCCGGGCATCTGACCTACGGCGAGCATTTCATTCGAGGCCAACGCGAAGAAGAGATTCTCATATCGACGCATGTCTGCCACCCCTCGCTCGCCAACGATAATCTCTCCGGGATTGCGTTGGCGACGTTTCTGGCCGTCACCCTAGAGAAGCTCCAAAGATACTATTCCTATCGGTTTCTCTTTCTCCCCGGCACGATCGGCTCGATCGCCTGGCTGTTTTGCAATCGGGATCGGCTGGCCAAGATCAAGCATGGTCTGGTGCTTGTCGACGTCGGCGATCAGGGGATATTCACCTATAAAAAAAGCCGCCGTGGCGACGCGGAAATCGACCGGGCGGCGCTCCACGTGCTCAAGCATTGCGGCAAAGGGTACCGGATCAAGGAGTTCGAGCCCTACGG
>DATMBL010000185.1:0-5307 GCA_035559295.1 Candidatus Eiseniibacteriota bacterium | reverse complement strand
AAGACATCGAGACATTGATGCCGCAGGAGCTGATCAACTACAAACCGGTTTCGGCGGCGCTCAAAGAATTCTTCGGCTCGAGCCAGCTTTCGCAGTTCATGGACCAAACGAACCCGCTCTCGGAAATCACGCACAAGCGGCGCCTGTCGGCGCTCGGCCCGGGCGGCTTAACGCGCGAGCGGGCCGGCTTCGAGGTGCGCGACGTTCACCCGACGCACTACGGCCGGGTCTGCCCGATCGAGACGCCGGAAGGACCCAACATCGGATTGATCGCGTCGCTCACGACATACGCGCGGGTCAACGAGTTCGGGTTCATTGAAACGCCGTACCGCGAAGTCGAAAACGGGCGAGTGACCGACCGCATCCGTTACCTTTCGGCGCTTGAAGAGGAGGACCACGTGATCGCCCAGGCGAACGCGCCGATCGACGGGCGCGGCGCCTTCACCGTTGATCTGGTCTCGGCGCGCAAGGGCGGCGAGTTCGTCATGGCGCGCCCCGAAGAAGTGGAGTTCATGGACGTCTCGCCCAACCAGCTCGTCAGCGTCGCGGCCTCGTTGATCCCGTTTTTGGAAAACGACGACGCGAACCGCGCGTTGATGGGATCGAACATGCAGCGCCAGGCGGTGCCTTTGCTGCGCACCGAGGCGCCGTTTGTCGGCACCGGGATGGAAAAGATCGTGGCGCGCGATTCCGGCGTGACGGTGGTGGCAAAACGCGACGGTGTGGTGGAAAGTGTCGACTCGACGCGCATCGTGGTGAAGGCGGACAAGCCTTCCGGACCGAGGGACACCGGTGTCGATATCTACAATCTGGTCAAGTACCAGCGCTCGAACCAGAACACCTGCATCAATCAAAGGCCGATCGTCATGGTCGGCGACCAGGTCAAGGCTGGCGACGTCATCGCCGACGGCCCCTCGACCGAAATGGGCGAGCTGGCGCTCGGCCGCAACGTGGTGGTGGCGCTCATGCCGTGGGGCGGGTACAACTTCGAAGACTCGATCCTCATCAGCGAGCGCGTGGTCAAGGAAGATATCTACACCTCGATTCACATCGAGGAATTCGAATGTGTCTCGCGCGACACCAAATTGGGGCCCGAAGAGATCACCCGGGACATTCCGAACGTCGGCGACGAAGCCCTGACCGACCTCGACGACAGCGGTATCATTCGCATTGGCGCCGAGGTGAAGCCGGGCGATATCCTGGTCGGCAAGATCACTCCCAAGGGCGAAACGCAGCTTTCTCCCGAGGAAAAGCTGTTGCGCGCGATCTTCGGTGAAAAGGCCGGGGAGGTGCGCGACACGTCGCTGCGCGTGCCGCCGGGCGTCGAGGGCACGGTGATCAACGTGCGGATCTTCTCGCGCAAGGGGCTGGGCAAGGACGAGCGCAGTAAAGTGATCGAAGACGAGGAGATTACCCGTCTCAAAAAGGACCAGCACGACGAGGTGCGCATCCTCCAGGAGGGGGCGCTCAAGAGGCTCAAGCGGCTGCTCGTCGGCCGCCGTCTCGCCGTCCGCCTGAGCGACGACAGCCGCCGGGTGTTGCTCAACAAGGGCAAGGAGCTGACCGAGGAAGATCTCGAACAGATTCCGATGAGCTACTGGGGCGAGATCCGCGTCGATAACGAAGCGGTCGAAGCCGAGGTCAACCGAATTGTCGACAGCACGAGCGAGCAGATCCGCCTCATCAAGGAGCTGTTCGACGACAAGATCGAAAAGCTCAAGGGCGGCGATGAGCTGCCGCCGGGCGTGATCAAGATGGTCAAAGTCTTCGTGGCGATCAAGCGCAAGCTCCAGGTCGGCGACAAGATGGCGGGGCGTCACGGTAACAAGGGCGTGATTTCTCGCATCCTGCCGGAGGAAGACATGCCGTACCTCGAAGACGGCACCCCGGTGGACGTGGTGTTGAATCCCTTGGGGGTTCCGTCGCGAATGAACGTCGGCCAGATTCTCGAAGCGCACCTGGGCTGGGCCGCGAGGAGTCTCGGCCATCAGATCGACGAATTGCTGCGCAACCACCGCCAGGAGGCGGACGGGCTCAGGCGGCGCTTGAAAGAATTTCTGAACGCCAAGGAGGCCAACGAGTTGATCGACGGCGTCAAAGAGCCCGATCTCTACAAGCTCGCGGGGAAATACCGCAACGGCATCCACGTCGCCTCGCCGGTCTTTGACGGCGCGGCCGAGGACGAAATCGTCGGGTTGCTGCGGAAAGCGGGGCTGCCGACCACGGGGCAAGTGACGTTGCGCGACGGCCGGACCGGGGAGCCGTTCGACGGAAAAGTGACGGTGGGCGTGATGTACATCATGAAGCTCCACCACCTGGTCGATGACAAGATCCACGCGCGCTCGACAGGTCCCTACTCGCTGGTCACGCAGCAGCCGCTCGGCGGCAAGGCCCAGTTCGGCGGCCAGCGATTGGGCGAAATGGAGGTTTGGGCGCTCGAGGCCTACGGGGCCGCGTACACGCTCCAAGAGATGCTTACGGTCAAGTCCGACGACGTCGTCGGGCGGACGCGCATGTACGAGGCCATTGTCAAGGGCGAGAATCTCCTCGAGCCGGGCTTGCCGGAATCCTTCAACGTCATGGTGAAAGAACTCCAGAGCCTGGGCTTGGATGTCGAATTGATCGAGGAGAAAGGCGCCGCTCAATGAAGCGGGGCTGCCAGCACCGGAGGTAACGTCGATGGACGATCTATTCAATTTATTCGAAAAACCGAAGAACCCACTGAGCTTTAACGCCATCAAGGTTTCGATCGCGTCTCCGGAGAAGATCCGTTCCTGGTCGCACGGGGAAGTGAAAAAGCCGGAGACGATCAATTACCGGACGTTCAAACCCGAGCGCGACGGCTTATTTTGCGCCAAGATTTTCGGGCCCACCAAGGACTACGAATGCAACTGCGGCAAGTACAAACGCATGCGCCATCGGGGCGTGGTGTGTGAGAAGTGCGGCGTCGAGGTAATCCAGTCGAAAGTGCGCCGCGAACGGATGGGCCACATCGAGCTTGCGACGCCCGTGGTCCATATCTGGTTTTTGAAGAGTCTGCCGAGCCGCATCGGGGCGCTGCTCGACATGTCGCTCAAGGATATCGAGAAGGTCCTCTA
Source organism: Candidatus Eiseniibacteriota bacterium (assembly GCA_035559295.1). Lineage (GTDB taxonomy): Bacteria > Desulfobacterota > Binatia > UBA9968 > UBA9968 > DATMBL01. The sequence continues at coordinate 2,209 of DATMBL010000185.1, read as the reverse complement.
TTTCGAGTCCTACATTGTCATCGATCCGGGCGACACGCCGCTCGAGTACAAGGAGCTCCTGACCGAAGCGCGTTATCGCAAAGCGATGGAAGAGTATGGCGGCCGTTTCACGGCGGAAATGGGCGCGGAAGCGATCCGCAAGATTCTCAAATCCGTCGATGTCGCCAAACTCGCCGAAGAACTCAGGCAGGAGATGCGCGACGCCAACTCCGAAGTGCGCCGCAAGAAGCTCGCGAAGCGCCTCAAGGTGGTGAGCGCTTTTAGAAGTTCGGGCAACCGCCCGGAATGGATGGTGTTGGAAGCGATCCCGGTGATTCCGCCCGATCTCCGGCCGCTCGTTCCTCTGGACGGCGGTCGATTTGCGACTTCCGACCTGAACGATCTCTACCGCCGCGTGATCAACCGCAACAATCGCTTGAAGCGCCTGATGGAGCTCAGCGCTCCCGACATGATCATCCGCAACGAGAAGCGGATGCTCCAAGAGGCGGTCGACGCCCTGTTCGACAACGGGCGGCGCGGCCGCGCAATTACCGGCCAGAACCGTCGACCGCTCAAATCCTTAAGCGATATGCTCAAGGGCAAGACCGGCCGGTTCCGGCAGAACCTGCTCGGCAAGCGCGTGGACTACTCCGGTCGCTCGGTCATTGTGGTCGGGCCCGAACTGAGGCTCCACCAGTGCGGGCTGCCGAAGAAAATGGCGCTCGAGCTTTTCAAGCCGTTCATCTACAACAAACTCGAAGAGCGCGGTTTTGTCACGACGATCAAGAGCGCGAAAAAGATGGTGGAAAAGGAGCGCCCGGAGGTCTGGGACATCCTCGACGAGGTGATTCGCGAGCATCCGGTATTGCTGAACCGGGCTCCGACTCTCCACCGGCTCGGCATCCAGGCGTTCGAACCGATCCTGATCGAAGGCAAGGCGATCCAGCTTCATCCGCTGGTATGCGCCGCCTACAATGCCGACTTCGACGGCGACCAGATGGCGGTCCACGTGCCGCTGTCGGTCGAAGCCCAGGTCGAGGCCCGTGCATTGATGATGTCCACGAACAACATCCTTTCGCCCGCCAACGGCAAGCCGATCATCGTGCCGACCCAGGATATCGTGCTGGGTCTCTACTATATGACGCGCGACCGTCTCCACGCGAAGGGTAGCGGCCGGGTGTTCAGCAATCCGGCCGAAGTTCGGGTCGCCTACGATCAGGGCGAAATCGATCTGCAAGCGCCGATCACGGTGCGCATCCAGGGCGAGCGCTTCGATACGACGGTCGGCCGGGTCTTGGTTTATGAAGTGGTCCCCCCTGAAATCCCGTTCAAAGAAGTCAACCGGGTGATGAAGAAAAAGGAGCTGGCGAATCTCATCGACCTGAGCTATCGCCTTGCGGGCAACAAAGCGACGGTCATTCTCGCCGACCGCTTGAAGGACATCGGATACCATTATGCAACCAAGGCGGGCATTTCCATCGCCATCAAAGACATGGTGATTCCGCCGAGCAAGGAGCAGCTCCTGAAGAGAGCGCACGAGGATGTGCGCGAGATCGAAGAGCAGTACAAAAACGGTCTCATTACCGACGGCGAGCGTTACAACAAAGTCGTCGATATTTGGGCCGAGGTGACGGATCGGATCGCCGACGAGATGCTGCGCGATCTCGGCTCCGAAAAAGTCACCGACGACTCGGGGCGCGAGATCACCGTCCCGAGCTTCAATCCGATCTTCATGATGGCGGACTCCGGAGCGCGGGGCAGCGCCCAGCAGATCCGGCAGCTGGCGGGCATGCGCGGTTTGATGGCGAAGCCGTCGGGCGAAATTATCGAAACACCGATCACCGCCAATTTCCGGGAAGGACTGACCGTGCTCCAGTACTTCATCTCGACCCACGGGGCCCGTAAGGGGCTTGCCGATACGGCGCTCAAGACCGCGAACTCGGGTTACCTGACCCGCCGACTCGTCGACGTCGCTCAAGACTCGGTCATTTCCGAGGAGGACTGCGGCACGATGGACGGTATCGAGATGACGCCGCTGATGGAGGGCGGCGAGATCATCGAGCCGCTGGGCGATCGCGTGCTCGGGCGCGTTGCCCTCGAAGACGTCAAGGATCCGTTCACCGGTGAGGTCATCGTCCAGGCGAACCAGGAGATCGACGAAGAGCTGGTGCAGCGTATCGAAGATGCCGGCCTCGAGCGCATCAAGATCCGCTCGGTGCTGACGTGCGCG
>DATMBL010000184.1:0-3872 GCA_035559295.1 Candidatus Eiseniibacteriota bacterium | reverse complement strand
CGGCAAAAAGCAGGAGAGTTATCGGTGGTGACATCTCGCGTATCCGCTAAGCGCCGCCTTCCTCGCGGGCGTTACCCACCCCCTGCGGCGCTATGCGCTCGGTCTTGCGAACGAACCGCTGTACCTCGCCGCCGTCATCGGCATCGTGGCCCTCCCGTGGCTGGCCAGCGCCACGCTGCTGCCGGGCCAGAAGCAAAAGCCGGTATGGGATCGCCGCGCAATCGCGCCGTTTCTAATCGCAGGAACGTTCGAAACCCTCGGCATCCTGCTGGTGATCATCGCCCTGAGCGTTGGCCGCGTAGTGGTTGTCTCCCCGATCGTCGCCACGAGCCCGCTCTGGATCGTGCTCGGGAGCTGGCTTTTTCTGCGCGACATCGAACGATTAACGCTGCGCACCGTCCTCGGAGCTGTCTGCGTCGTAGCGGGCACGATCGCGATTGCAGTCGTTCGCTGATCGAATCAGCGGCGGTGGCATCCATACGTCAGAACGAAGGTGAGCGCGTAAGCGCGAGACACGACTCTAAAGCCCCTGCCCGCTGAAGGAGTCGGGCGAGAGTGCGGCGCAGTGAAAATTTGAGCAGCTTCCTGTGAGTTCGAGACGTTTCAGTAAGCGGGCCTAAACGATTTGAACGGAGCGAAGCGACGGCACGGTTGGAACTGCTGGAACGGAGCGCAGCGAGTGAACGGTTGGAACGGCTTGAACCTTGTAAAAAAATTACGGCAGGTTCGTGTGGCCCATAAGGTAGCGGTCGCACTCGCGCGCGGCGCCGCGCCCTTCGTTGATCGCCCACACGACCAGGCTCTGGCCGCGCCGGCAATCGCCCGCGGCAAACACGCCCGGCACGTTGGTCGCGAACCGGCCGTGTTCCGCCTTGGCATTCGACCGGGCGTCGCGCTCGACGCCGAGCTGGGCGAGCACCGCATCCTCCGGACCTAAAAAGCCCATCGCCAGAAGAACGAGATCGGCTCGCAACACCCGCTCCGTGCCCGGCACCCGCTTAGGAACAAAGGCTCCTTTGCCATCTCGGGCCCATTCGACATGGTACACATGCAGCTCTCTCACGTGCCCGTTCTCGTCACCGACGAACTTTTCCCCAGTCGTAAGGTAAACGCGCGGATCGGCGCCGAAACGCGCTTTGGCTTCTTCTTGTCCGTAATCGAGCTTGTAGACTTTGGGCCATTCGGGCCAGGGGTTGTCGGGCTGGCGCTCGTCCGGCGGGCGCGGGAGAATTTCGAGTTGGGTGAGCGTTTTGCATCCATGGCGCATGGCCGTGCCGACGCAGTCGGTTCCCGTGTCCCCCCCTCCGACCACGATGACGTGTTTGTCCTTTGCCGATATGTACTTGCCGTCCCGGTGTTGCGAATCGAGCAAACTCTTCGTGTTGGCGTGGAGGAACTCCATCGCGAAATGAATGCCTTTCAGTTCGCGCCCGGGAATCGGCAGATCGCGCGGCTTGGTGGCGCCGCAACAGAGCACGATCGCGTCGAATTCCTTTTTGAGATCGGTCGCCGGCAGGTCCTTCCCGACTTCGACGCCGGTGACGAACCGCACGCCCTCTTCCGCCATGAGATCGACCCGGCGCTGCACGATCGACTTGTCGAGCTTCATGTTGGGAATACCGTACATGAGCAGGCCGCCGATCCGGTCGGCGCGCTCGTAGACGGTGACGCGATGACCGGCGCGATTGAGTTGCGCGGCGCACGCGAGGCCCGCCGGCCCGGAGCCGATCACCGCGACGTTTTTCCCAGTGCGCTTCTCCGGCGGCTCGGGTGCAACCCAACCTTGAGCGAAGCCGTTGTCGATGATGGCGCACTCGATCGTCTTGATAGTGACCGGCGACTCGTTGAGCCCGAGCACGCAGGAGCCTTCGCATGGCGCGGGACAAACCCGGCCGGTAAATTCCGGGAAATTGTTGGTCTTGTGCAGTCGCTCCAACGCTTCTTTCCATAACCCGCGATAAACCAGATCGTTCCATTCGGGGATCAAATTGTTGATCGGACAACCCGATGCCATGCCGTTGAGCAACTGCCCGGTATGGCAAAACGGAATGCCGCAGTCCATGCAGCGCGCGCCCTGCTGCTGGAGTTTCGTTTCGGGAAAGTGTTCGTGGAATTCGTGCCAATCCTTAATCCGCTCGAGCGGTGAGCGATCCGGCGGCAACTCCCGCGGATATTCCATGAATCCCGTCGGTTTACCCATTCCTACGTTTTGCTCCCGTCAGAGATCAATAACAATGCTCGCCATCCCGCTGGCATTCTCCAGCGCATAGCCGATTCGGCCGGCTGGGGAGAAAGGTCCGAAATGCGAGGCGCGCGAAGATCGACGAGCGGAGGCGTACTCTCGGTAGTACGTTGGAGCGAGTCGGGCGAGCGCAACGAAGCAGTTCGGCCTTGATCGTCAGCCGGCCTCTCTAATTGCCGCTGACGCGGGCCGCGTCGTTCTTATTCGCCTCAAACGCCGCCATCACCGCCTCCTCGCCGACCAGCCCCTGTTCCTCCGCCCGGCGCAACGCCTCCAGCATCCGGCGGTAATCCTTGGGCATGACCTTGACAAACTTCGCCGCCATCTCCTCCCAAAGCGCCAGAATCTGCCAGGCGCGCGCGCTCCGGGTGTAAAAAGCGTGCCGCTTGAGCATCTCTTCAACTTCCTGAAGATCGCCTTCGTCGAGCCTCTCGAGGGCGACGGTTTCGAAGTTGCAGTGATTTCTGAACGTCCCGTCTTCATCGAGGACGTAAGCGATACCGCCGGACATACCGGCCGCGAAGTTGCGTCCCGTCTTGCCGATCACGACGACGCGCCCTCCGGTCATGTATTCGCAACCGTGATCGCCCACGCCTTCGATCACCGCCCGCACGCCGCTGTTACGCACGCAGAAACGTTCCCCCGCCATGCCTCGGATGTACGCTTCTCCGCTGGTCGCGCCGTAAAAAGCGACGTTCCCGACGATGATGTTCTCTTCGGGCGCAAACGTCGAGCCTTCCGGCGGAAACAGAATCACCTTGCCGCCGGAGAGGCCTTTGCCGAAGTAATCGTTGGCGTCGCCTTCGAGTTCGAGCGTCATCCCGGGAGGGATGAACGCCGCGAAGCTCTGGCCCGCCGAACCTTTGAAATGAAAATGGATCGTATCTTCCGGCAGCCCCTCCGGCCCAAACCGCCGCGTGACTTCGCTGCCGAGGATGGTTCCGACAACTCGATTGGTGTTGCGGATCGCCAGGGTTGCCGTGACTTTTTCCTTGCGCTCCAGCGCGGGCATCGCGAGGTCGAGGAGCACCTGATTGTCGAGCGCATTCTCCAACCCGTGGTTTTGCGGGATCTGGCAGTAACGCCCAACCTCGGGCCCGACCTCCGGCTGGTACAGAATCGGCGAGATATCGATACCCCGAGCCTTCCAGTGCTCGATCGCGCGCCGCGGTTCGATCTTGTCGGATCGTCCGACCATTTCGTTGATCGTGCGGAAACCGAGTTTTGCCATGTGCTCGCGCATCTCTTGCGCAATGAAACGCATGAAAGTAACCACATGGTCCGGGTCGCCGACGAACTTTTTCCGCAGCTCGGGATTCTGCGTGGCCACTCCCACCGGGCAGGTATCGAGATGGCATACTCGCATCATGATGCAGCCGAGCGCAACCAAAGCCGTCGTCGCGAAGCCAAACTCTTCGGCTCCGAGCAGCGCCGCGATCACCACGTCGCGCCCGGTCTTCAGCTGGCCGTCGGTCTCGACCGCGATCCGGCTCCGCAAATTGTTCAACAGCAACGTCTGGTGCGTTTCGGCCAGGCCCAGCTCCCACGGCAATCCCGCGTGTTTGATGCTCGTCTGCGGCGACGCGCCCGTACCGCCGTCATGGCCGCTGATGAGCACGACGTCGGCATG
>DATMBL010000183.1:0-6678 GCA_035559295.1 Candidatus Eiseniibacteriota bacterium | reverse complement strand
ACGACCTGCCCACGTTGGAAGGGCGCGGCCACGTAAGCCTGGCTCTCTACCGGCACGACCGCCCGGCGCCGTTGCTTTTCATTCTCCCGGGCTTTGGCGCCAGCCCGTATTTCGGGGTCGCTCCCTACCTGGCAGGGGTGTTTCATCGTGAAGGCTTTCACGTCGTCATCCTGCCTTCTCCCATGAGCTGGAATTTTGCTCTGGCAGCCAGCCGCTCCGGCGTACCGGGCTACGCGCCCGAAGACGCGCGCGATCTCTATGCGGTCATGCAAAAAACTTTGGCGGTGCTGAAAACCCGGTACGCCATGATGCCCACCGGCATCTATTTTCTTGGATTCAGCTTGGGCGGGCTCGAAGGCGCGTACCTGAGCCTGATCGATACCCGGGAGAAAAGCCTTGGCGTCGAACTGTATCTCCTCATCAACCCGCCCATCGACCTCGCCCATGGTGTCAACAAGATTGCCGAATGGAGCGCGTTGGCGCGAAAGTTTGGACCCGAGAAGTCCCAAAATCTCATAGCGCGAGCCCTCGCGATCGTCGATGCCTTTTCCTACGAGCCGGGCGATGAGCGCGCCGTCATCGATCGATTCGTCAAGAGGTTCGACGTCTTTACGACGGAGGAGATCCAGTTTCTCATCGCCGAAAACTTGCAGCGCCAGATCCCCGAGCTGGTCTACGTGACTCAGGTGCTCCATGATCGAAACGTGCTAACCGCGCCGAAGACCGATTTCCGCGCGCGCCTGAACGAAGCCCGAAGCTTTAGCCTCAAGGACTACAAGCAGAAGATCGCGCTCCCTCTCTGGCAAAAGCAGTTAGGCTTGCCGCAGGCGGATCCCGATTCGTTTCTCAAACGAGGGTCGCTGGCGCCGATCGTCGAGGAGCTACGCGCCAACCCGAGAGCGCATGTCATGCACAATGCCGACGATGTCCTGGTGGAGCGCCAAGCGGTCGAGTCCTTGAAAAACGCTCTGGGCGGCCAGATGACCGTTTACCCGCGTGGCGGGCATCTTGGCAATGTCTGGTTTCCGGAAAATCAATCGGATGCCTTGAGATTCTTCCGCTCGCCCCTGAGTTCGAAGTTGGCCGGCCCGCGATAAAAGCAAAGGAATCGTCGCCGTCTATTTGAGTTTTCTCAGCTGCTCGAGAATCCGTTCATTGGAAGGTCTCTTGCGGTAATCGACCTCGACGAATTTCCAGCGCACCACCCCCTGCTTGTCGATGACATAGGTCGCCGGGTGCGGCCAGCCTTTGCCCTCCGGATTTAAGATCCCGTACCTGTCGATTACCCGGTGGTTGGTGTCCTGCAGGAACGGAAAGTCGTAATCGGACGGATGGCGCTCGCGTAGTTTTTCAATAAACCGCTTGGTCGTGGCATGATCGTCGATACTGACCGCCAGGATCTCAGTTTCATTCCGATCAGAGCTGCCCAAGAGTTTTCTCAGCTCGCCGAGCTGTTGGGTGCAGTACAGTCACCAGTGACCGCGGTAGAAGACCAAGACGACCTTCTTTTTGCCGCGGTAATCGGAAAGAGAAATTTGGCTTCCGTCCACGTCCTCGAGCGTGAAATCCGGCGCCGGGTGCCCGACCCTGATCCGATCGAGGTCGGTGGCGGGGAGTTTGGCCGCGTCTTTGGGGCCCAACTGGGCGACCGCCGGGGAACCCACAAGGCCGACCAGGAAGGCGAAATAGAGTATCCTCCGCGCAATCATACCGCTCCTTTCGCTTCATTCCAAAGCGCTCGCCCCTTCTTATTTGGGGCGGGCGCGGGTGCTATGCTGTGGTAAGCCATGGAGGACGTGAAAACAAGAGCCGGAAACCGGCCGCGGGTCGAAGCGAGCGTGCCTCCTAACGGGCGCTTGTTTCGCCGGCGCGTGGTCGTGACCGGGATCGGAGTGGTGAGTCCTAACGGGATCGGAGCCGAGGCGTTTGGCGTGGCGCTGCGAAACGGCACGAGCGGCATCGGTACGATTACGTTTTTCGATCCTACCGGGCTCGACTGTCGCGTTGCGGGGGAAGCGCGCGCCTTCGAGCCGGAAAAATTGTTCCCGGCCAAAGACCTCAGACGGATGGGAAGGTCGGCGCACATGGCGATTGCGGCGGCGGACGAGGCGTTTCGGAGCGCCGGCTTGAATCCGCAGATCATGACGTTGGAGGAACGGCGCTCCTGGGGGGTGGTGCTCGGTAGCGGCGGTGGAGCCCCCGATTTCATCGAGCTTCAGTATAGGCTTTATTTCAATGATCAGCTCCGCAAGGTGAGCGCTTACAACATCTCGAGTTCGACGATCGGAGCGCTTTCGAGCGAGGTCTCGCTATTTTTCAATTTGCGCGGTCCGAGCCACGTCGTTTCGACCGGATGCACCAGTTCGACGGACGCGATCGGCTACGCTTTCAACATGATTCGCTTCGGGCTGGCGGATCGCTTCGTCACGGGCGGCGTTGACGCGCCGATCACCGCGGGCGTGATGCAAGGCTTTTGCGTGATGAAGGCGGTCTCGACCGGCTATAACGACGAGCCGCAGAGAGCGTCGCGCCCTTTTGATCGCTTGCGCGACGGCTTTGTCCTCGGCGAAGGCGCATGGATCTTGCTGCTAGAAGAACGCGAGCAGGCGCTCGAGCGGGGCGCGCCGGTTCGCGCCGAGATTCTCGGCTATGCGTCGACCTGCGATGCGTACCACCGGGTCCGGCTCGAGCCCAGCGGGGAGGAGTCGGCGCGCGCGATGACGTTGGCGTTACAAGATGCGCGCATCGCCAAGGAGGATGTCGGGTACATCGCGCTGCATGGCACATCAACGGTCCTGAACGATGCGACCGAAACACGGGCGATCAAACTCTGCTTTGGCCGGCGCGCTTACGGCCTCCCGATGAGCTCGGTCAAGTCGATGATCGGTCATCCGCAGGGCGCTTCGGGCGCCGCGGGAGCGGTCGCCGCGATCCTCGGGATGAACGCGGGGTTTCTGCCGCCGACGATCAATTACGAACAGGCGGACGACGCGTGCGATCTCGACTACCTGCCCGACGGCGCCGCGGGCGTGGCCACCGAGGTCTCGCTGTGCAACTGCATCGGTTTCGGATCGAAAAACTCGGCGCTGGTGATTGCCCGGGGCGAAACGCGATGAAACGCAGTCAAGAAAAAGAGTTGATGGATCTGGCGGGCCAGCCGAAAACTCTGCTGGAGGAGGACCTCGGCAATCTGAGCATGCTGAATCGGTTTCTCGGCGGCTCGCGCGCGGCGATCCGCGGTTTGAGCCGGGCGGCGCAGCGGCAGGGCGGAAGCGAGTTTTCCTTGCTCGATCTCGGCACCGGCAGCGCCGACATTCCGGCGGCGATCGTCGATTGGGCGCGAAGGCGGGGCATCGCCATGAGCATTGTCGCGCTCGATACCAATCCGATCACGGTCCAAACGGCGCTGACACGGACCCGGGGCATCCCGGAAGTTTCGATCGTGCGCGCCGATGCGATGCGCCCGCCTTTCCCTGCGCGCTCTTTCGATTTCGTCCTCGCGTCGCAGTTACTGCACCATTTTTCCGCTGAAACCATCGTTGGCGCTCTACGCGCCTGGTCGGAGCTGGCGCGAAAAGCGATCATCATCAGCGACCTCATCCGTCATCCGATCGCCTATCACGCCGTTCGTTGTCTCACCCGCTTGTTCACGCGCAACATCATGACTCTGACCGATGCTCCGCTTTCGGTCAAACGGGCGTTTACCGCCACCGAGTGGCGCGAGCTGTTCACCGCCGCGGGGATCGGCCGTTTTGAGCTCATCTCGGTTTTTCCGTTTCGGTTGGTCGGGGTTTTTCGTCTCGACGACGAACATGACCGTCGTTGACGTCGCCGTTGTCGGCGCGGGACCTGCCGGCTCGTCCGCTGCCGTTTCGCTTGCGCGCCTGGGGTATACGGTGGCGCTGCTCGACAAGCGAGTGTTTCCCCGCGATAAGCTCTGCGGTGATTTCTTAAACCCCGCGAGTTGGCCGATTTTGAACCGACTCGGAGTCGCACGCGATGTCCTCGAGCGCCCGCACCAAAAAGTAGAGCGTTTTCGATTTGCGTTTCCCGACGGGCAGGCGCTGGTGCTTCCCCTCGTCGGGCGTCCCGGGATCTTTGGTCTCGGTCTGCGCCGGGCGGATCTGGACCACGCGTTGATGAAGCGCGCGGCGCTCGACGGCGTTACGGTTTTCGAAGGGTGCAGGGCGAAAACGTTGACGCGGGAGGCGGCGGGCTGGTTTCTCGTGACCGAAGGTGAAACGCAAGCGCAGCCGATCAAGGCTCGCGTGCTGGTCGGAGCGGACGGGAGGCACTCCTGGGTGGCGCAGCGCGCCGGCCTGGCGCGCGGCCCGGCAGCGGGCCGTTCGGTCGCCTTTCAATGGCGCGCGCGGCGCCCTCCCGGAGTCGGCGATGCGGTAGAAATTCACCTGATGAAAGGCGGTTACGCGGGCATTGTCGGCGTCGATCATGAGACGATTAATGTGTGCGTGGCGATCGAGAGAAAACGCCTGGCGTCGCGCGCGCGCGCCGGGACCGCGCTCGGTGAATGGATCGGCCGGAGCCGGAGCCTCGAGGAGATCGTCGGCGCGCGATTGGGCGCGATCCGTTCCACTTATCCGGTTTACTTTTCGTCGCGGCATCCGTGTGCCGATCGCGTATTGCTCGTCGGAGACGCGGCGCGCGTGAGCGAACCCGTCACGGGCGAGGGAGTGTATCTTGCGCTGTGGAGCGGGCTCGCCTCGGCGCGGGTCGTCGATCAAGCGTTTCGGAGCGGCGATTTCTCACACGCGGCCTTGGCATACGGCTTGAAGCGTTTTCAACGCCCGCTCCGGATGCGCCGTCGTATCAACGCACTTGCGCGCTCGCTGGTTTACCGCCGCGGCATGCTCTCCGCGATGATGGCGTTTTCCGCCGCAACCGAGCGAATTGTCGGCGCCCTGGTGCGCGCGACCTGTGAACCCGATGCACGGGAGCCGGACTGCCAGAGCGCCTTACGCTGCGTCGGTGATCTATCCACAGAAACTGTGGATAAATCTGTCGATAACTCCGTTCCATGGAAGGACGATTCGGCCTGGAATCGGCGCTAGAGCACGCCGCCTAAACGTTGGGCAACAATTGCGCTTATGTGGCAGCTACTTGCAGGAGCATGGCAAGCCAACCCGTCTCCGGATGGGGCCTGTGGCTGAAAGCTTTTTTTCCACAGGACTGGTCAGCGAAGATTTTGCCGTCCCCATCGGAGGGAGCTCCCCGTCGCGAATCGACCTTGTCATTGCCCGAAAACTAACTAGAATGGCGACAATTTTTTTCAAGAGAGTTGCGCATGAACGAGGAATTTACTGCCGAGGAGCGCCACGCGTTGGGGCCGTTCTTCACCAACGTTGACCGTCCGGTGTTCGGTCTCAAACTGCCGCAGGAGGTCGCCGGCGCGCTTTTCTCGCGCTACAGCCGTTCGACCAAGAGTCTACGACGCACGTTTTTGGACGAGTTTCTGGGCGACCCTGAACTCGGCCTGAAAAACGTTCTCGGCGAGCAGGGGGGCTCCGGTCGTGACGGTGCGGCGTTGAAGAGGGCGCGCGCTTTCTATGACCGCGTCCTCGTTGGGTACGGCGACGATTCGATCGCGCAGCTGGGCGGCGCGCACATCGCGTGCGAGAACATTTCCAACGTAGCCGCCAAACTCCTCGAAGACGCCCGCATCGGCATCGCGCCGCTGGAGAAGTCCACGCGCTACGTGCGCTTCGATCAGAAGGATGGGGCGGGCCGCTATCCTTTCTATCGCGAACCGAAGATCATGGGCTCGGCTCATAGCGACGCGTATCTCGCGGCGATGAATCTGCTCTTTGACACCTACTCGCGTCAAATGGTTCCGGTGCTGGAATTTGTCGCGCGTTCCCTGCCGATCGAGCAAGTCGAAGTGCGCGATCCCGCAACGGGCAACGTCTTGCCTTATCGAGACGTGCAAGGCGAGGAGAAGCTCAGACGTTGGGCCGAAACCGCTTACCGAGCGACCGTGCGGGCGCACGCTTGCGATGTGCTGCGCGCTTATTTACCGGCCGCGACGCTCACGAACGTCGGCCTGTTCGGCGTCGGACAGGCGTTCGAATATCTGCTGAGCAAGTTCTATTCTCACGAATTGACGGAGGCCAGGGAACTGGCCGCGGCGATGCACGGCGAGCTCGACCAGCTGATCCCCTCGTTTGTCAAAAGAGCTCGGTTCAACGATTACATTGCCGCGACCGCTCGGGCCGCGCGGGCGCTGGCTGCGGCTCGGGTTTCAGAGGTTCCGAAACGCGCGGACGAGCCGGTGGTGTTAGTCGACTATGAGCGCGAAGCCGAAGAAAAAGTCATTGCCGCAATTCTCTACCCCCACGCGCGTCATCCGATGGCGGCGTTGCGCCAGATCGTCGCGGCCATGAGCGCCGAGGAACGGCGCCGGATCCTGCGCGAGTTCTTCGGTCGACGGCGCGATCGGCGCGACAAGCTCGGCCGCGCCTTCGAAAACGTTTACTACACCTTCGAGATTCTGGGAAACTTGGGATTGTATCGCGATCTGCACCGTCATCGGCTGCTCACCCAAGAGCGCCAGGAATTCACGACAGTTCACGGTTACGACACTCCTCCGGAAATCGAAGAGGCCGGGTTCAAAAGCGACTTCGACCGCTGCATGGAGCGCGCCGCCGAAGTGTACGAGCGAAT
>DATMBL010000182.1:0-5980 GCA_035559295.1 Candidatus Eiseniibacteriota bacterium | reverse complement strand
CTCAAAGCGTTGCAAAAAGCCGCCGATACCCTGGCCGGCGCCGCACGCGTTGCCATCATCGCCGACTTCGCGGCCCGTCCGCCGCATGGTTGGCATCACGTGGTCGAATTGGCGGAAACGCTCGGCGCATCGGTTTGGGACGTGGGATCGCGGCTGAATTTCCCGAGCGATCACCCGCTCAATTTGACGATGGACCCGGAGGGCTGCTACCGGGACGTCGACGTCGTGCTGGCCCTCGATATCGCCGACTTCGAAAAACCGACGCACGTGCGCGACATCGCAACGCGGACGGTGGTAAGCAAGGTGCCCGCCCATGCGACATGGATCGATATCGGGTTTACCGACGTCGAAATCAGCAAATGGTCGATGGATTACGCGCGGCCGTTCTACGCGCACCAGCGCATGACCGCCGATCCGGTCGCCGCCGTTCCCGAACTCACGCGCCTCCTGAAGGAGCGGATCGCGAAAACGCCCGGGCTCGCCGAGAAGATCGCGCGGCGCAAAGAGGAGATCGGCAAACGTCACGGAGAAATTCGCGCCAATTGGCGCAAACAGGCCGAGGAGCGCTGGGATGCCAAGCCGATGACGGTGCCGCGACTCGCTTTAGAAGTTTGGGAAGCGATCAAAGGCGAGGATTGGGTATTGACCGCCGGCGATCTGGGGAGTTGGGGGAAGAAGCTCTGGAATTTCGATCGACCCTACTGCCACGGCGGAAGAGAACTCGGCACCGGCACGCAAATTGGCCTCTCGCTCGGGGTCGCATTGGCCAACAAAGGCACCGGCCGCCTCGTCGTCGATCTTCAGCCGGACGGCGATCTCATGTTCGATGCGGGCTCGCTATGGATTGCGGCCAAGTACAAAATCCCGATGCTGATCGTCATGTTCAACAACCGCGCCTACTACAACGACTGGAATCACCAGCTGGTTCTGGCGAGAACCCGCGGCACCGATCCGTCGCGAGCCCACATCGGCATGGACCTGTTTGATCCGGATCCGGACTTTGCCGGACTCGCGCGCTCGATGGGGTGGTATGCGGAAGGACCGTTTGAACGCGGTGACGATCTCAAGCCTGCTCTCCAGCGCGCGATCGAACAGGTCAAGCGCGGCAGGCCGGCGCTGATCGACGCGGTTTGCGACCGGCGCAATCACGGCTGAACTATATTTTACCCTCGGAGCGCAGGCGCTCGATTCTCTGGCGCACGACTTCTCCCAGATCGGTGGTTGGAATACTGTCGGGAATCTGCAATCCTTCGGCGCCGAGCTGCGCCATGCGCTCGTTCAAGCCGTGCAGCGTCGATCGGATTTTTTCGTACTCGTGGAGATAATGCCTGCAGGCGAGGATATTCTCGTCGATCTCTTCCAGGCATTTTGCCAGCCGGCGGCTTTCTTTTTCGAAGGTCTGGCGCAGGTGATCCACGTTGGCTTGAATGATCTGCTCTTCCACCGGCCGTATCTGCTTGGCGATTTCGTTTTTCATGTCCTGCAGGGCCTGCAGCAAGCGTTCGTAGGATTGTTCTTCTCTCATCAGATCCTCCGGCAATTGGATTCTCGGTTCCTTGGCCGCCACATAGTGCTGCGCCAGCGATTCGGACACGCGCCTCTTGACGAGGGTCAACGCCGAGAGCGTGTCTCGTATCTTCTGCTCGATCCTGTCTTCATCGGCCAGCAGCTTCGCCAACTTTGAAACCGGATCGGAAGACGACATGCGGATTAAACCTCTGGAAGTGTCAACGTGCGGCGCCGGCGATCCACCATCGCGATCGCGCGATGTTTATCTATCCGCTCCAAACGCAAACTGCAAGGCTTTTTGCAACAGCGATGGAAAAATTTTTTGGGGAAAAAGCGAGGAGAATTTAACGGTGCCTAAACATAGCTAATGCTGCACGGCTGCGAAGGGCGGCGGCGATAAGCGGGGTCAATCCTCTTTCGTTTCTTTTTTTTCTTCGAGCTGTCGTTTCCAACTCAACGTTCTTCCCTTCGCCGCCACGCTTTCGGCTTCGGCGATCATTCCCTTCTGCTGAAAAAAGAGCGAAAGACTCGTATACGCGAGTTCATCGTTGGGCGCGAGCTCGACGAGCTTTTTGCCCGTCGCGATCGCCTCGTCCAGCCGTTCGGCGCGCGCGTAGGTCATCGCCAGCGCATGGAGCGCTTCGGCGTAGTTGGGATCGCGTTCCAGAGCGGCCTCGTACGCCGCAATCGCCTGCTCGAGCTTGCCTTCGGAAAAGAACTCCATGCCCTGCTGGTAGAGGTCTTCTTTCGTCATGGCCGAATCACCCGCTTTTCCTCGACTCCGCGGCGGGTTCGGGGGCGGAAGATTCTTGGGCCGCCTTTTCGGGGCGACACTGCTGCAGCAGAAGCTTTTTGAGCAACACCGGGTTGACCGGCTTCTTGAAGATCACCCCTTGGAGCCCTTCCAGACAGCTTTTCTTGATGACGTGATCTTTGTCGTAATTGAACGCCGTCATCAGAATCACCGGTAGGCGGGGCATTTTCTTTTTCGCCGCCTGGTACAGCCGGTAGCCGTCCATGTCGGGCATGACGACATCGCTCAGCACCACGTCGAAGGACGCCCGGTCCAACCATTCCATGGCGCCGACGCCCGAGACGGCCGTCTCGACTTCGCAGCGCTCGCTCTCGAGCAGCTCGCGCAGCGATTCGCATACGCCGGCATCGTCATCGACCACGAGCACACGAAGACCCGCCAGCGGATAGCGGGCGTCCGGCTTGGATCCCACGATCCAGCGCCGCTGCCCGTCCACCCGGAGATCGGTCATCGTGGTGCCGAGATAGTCCTTCGTGCCGTACTCGCCTTCCTCCGCCATTTGCCCGATGCGACTGGTTATGTCCTGAATCTTGCGTATCTGCGAAGCCACGGAGTCGAGGCGCTCCGATTCCACGATATAGTCCTCGTCGCTTGCCACGCGATCGACGTACGTGCGCAGCATCTCGACTTGGTTCACGAGCACTTCGAGCGAATTGTTGACTTCGTGCGAGAGACCTATGGCCACTTCCGCCAGCGTCACGAGCTGATCCCGCCGGCGAATCTCGCGGATGTCCTTGGCAAAACCGATCGAACCGATCTCGCGGTTTTCCTCGTCGTAAATGATCGCAGCCGAAATCGCAACCGGAATCTTTTCGCCTTTTTTGGTCTTGAACGTGGTCTCAAAATTTCTCACCCGGCCGGGCCCGCCGTGCGCGCCGGAACGCATCGCCGCCATGACCCGCCGGGCTTCCTCGATGCTCGGGTAAACTTCCAGGACGTTCTTCCCAAGCATCTCTTCCGGAGAAAAACCGAGGTTCTGGCGCGCGCCGTCATTGTAGAACGTGATGGTTCCTTCTTTATCGACCGAAATGATAATATCGGGGCAACTCTCGACGAGCTTCTGAAAGTATTGTACAGGTAAGGACATGAGCCTTAATTCCCCATCATAATTCCGTGGTCAACGCGATTGCAAGAGTCGCGTTCATACCGCCGAACGACTTCCCGGCTCCAACAAACATCGCTCGAACCAGCGCCGCATGCCGCCCACAAAGGACACCCGCCAGCTCAATTGGATTCTAGCGTGGGCTGTGGTGTTTTGCGATATCGGCACCTCGGTCTATTACGTTCCGGGAATTCTCTACGGCTACGTTAAAGACGCCGCGCCGTTTTTCGTGCTCCTCACCACCGGCGGATTTATTCTGCTCGCTCTCAAGTACATCGAGATCTCGTGGCGGAATCCCGAAGGCGGCGGCGTCGTTACCATCACCACGAAGGCCTTCGGCCCGATGTGGGGCTGCCTCGGCGGCATGTTGATCGTCGTCGATTACTTCCTGACGGCCGCGATCTCGGCCGTCTCCGGCTTTCAGTACATCGGCAGCATCTTTCCGTTTCTGGACGCGCACGTCGTCTTTCTATCCTGTCTCGGCGTGGCGGTTCTCGCCGCGCTCAACATTATCGGAATCCGCGAAAGCGCGTCGGTAGCGCTCTTCATGGCATGCTCGTCGTTCGTCGTCAATCTCGCGGTGATCGCCGTGGCCGCGGCGAACATGAACGAGTCCGAGTGGCAAGCGGTTCTCGCGAGGTTCGTCTCGGGCCAGGAGCTGTCGACGCGCGAGCTACTCGCCGGTTTTGCGTCCTCATGGCTGGCCTTTTCCGGGCTCGAAAGCATCAGCCAGCTGAGCCCGGCAATGCGCTTCCCCTTGCGGCGCACGACCCGGCATGCCATGGCCGCCGTGATCGTCACGATGGTGATCACCTCGCCCGTTTTGACGGCGCTGTCGATCGGCTTACTCGCCCCCGAAATCAAAGAGACCGAGAGCGAGCGCTTCATTTCAGAGCTCGGGCTCCTCGTCGGCGGCATCGGCCTCAAGCTCGCCGTGGTCTTTACCGCTTCGACCCTCTTGCTGTTCGCCGCCAACACCGCGATCATCGGGTGCTACCACGTGTTCCTGGCGCTCGTGAAGGGCGAGTTTTTGCCCAAAATCATCGCGGTTCGTAGCCCGACGTTCAACACGCCTCATATCGCGATCGCGATCGCGACGATCGTTCCCGCCGCGGTCATTATCATGACCGGCGGCGAGCTGCGCATGCTGGGCGACATGTACGCCTTCGGCTTGCTCGGCGCCTTCGTCTTCTCGTCGCTCAGCCTGGACGTGATCCGGTGGAGCGTGGGGCGCCGCAATTTCGGCTTTTGGATCGGAGTGTGCACCACGGCGATCGTGCTCCTCGCTTGGGCGGTGAATTTGGTTGAAAAGCCGCTTGCAACCTACTTTGGAGGGCTTGTCACCGGCATCGGCATGCTGACGGCCGTGGGGGTGAGGCGCGCCTGGTTTTTGGATTTGCTGGTTCGCGTCCCTTTTATCCAGCGACTCCAGGACCGAGCTTATCGGGCGTCCGAAGAGCTGGTCGAAGAGGAACTCAAAGGACTGATGACGCTCTCCGAAGCGATCGAAGTCAAGCCGCTTTACTCTTCTTCGACTCTGCTGGCGCTGCGCGATGAGAGCCCGCGGCTTCTTGCCGAGGCGATCGTGCGCGCCAAGGGGAAAGGCGAAACGGCGCTCTACTGTCTCTACGTCGAAGAGTGGCCCGGGCTCTTTGCCGGAGAAACCCCGCACATGCCGAACGAACAGGGCATACGCACGCTGCGGAGCGCGCTCAGAGCGGCGCGAGACAAACAAATCGAGATCATTCCGATCTGGATGGTTTCGCACAACGCGGCGCAGGCGATCGCCAAGGCGGCCAGAGCGCTCGGCGTGGAGGCCGTGGTCATCGGCGCGTCCCGCCGTTCCACTTTTTACCACATGCTCCGGGGTCACGTGGTCAAAGGATTGATGAAGAATTTGCCGCGCGATTGCCATCTGATCATCTCCAATTACTGACCCGGTCATGCGGCCATCGTTTTTTCGCTGGCCCTGGCCGCCTGCTCGATCAGACGGTGCGCTTCCTCGCCGCCTAAAAATCGATCGATGATCGAGTGGGCCATGTAGATGAACGGCGTCATGGCGACCGCGATTAGAAACTTATAAGAATAGTTGCTCGCCGCCACCGTTAAAAACTCGGCGGTCTTGACCTTGCCGGGCAACCAGAAAGCGACCGCAATGATGACGATGCTGTCGATCAACTGCGAGACGGCGGTCGAACCGGTGGCCCGGAGCCAGAGCCATCGACCGCCGGTTTTATGGCGCACGATCCAGAACACCATCACGTCGATCAGTTGGCTTAGAGCGAAGGCGGTGACACTCCCGGCGATGATCCACAACGACTGGCCGAAAACAGCCGCAAACTGCTCGTCGGTGACCGGGGAAAACGACGCTGCGGGAACTTGGATCGCCGCGAACAGCACGAGGAAGGCGTAGATGATCAACCCGATCGTGATAAAGGTGAGCTTCTTCACCCCGTCCCGGCCGAAGTATTCGTTGATCAAATCGGTGGTGAGAAAAACGACCGGCCACGGGATGACGCCAATACTGGCGGTAAACGGGCCAACCGTAAAAAGCT
>DATMBL010000181.1:0-3566 GCA_035559295.1 Candidatus Eiseniibacteriota bacterium | reverse complement strand
CCGGCCTGTCACGCCGGAGGTCGCGAGTTCGAGTCTCGTCGGCCCCGCCATTCTTGTATGCCCTGATCGAATACCGAGGCGGAGAACAAACAGGCATGAAAACCGAGGAGGCTCTAGCGCAGCGCCAATGGTACGTGGTGGATGCGGACGGAAAGGTTCTGGGACGGATCGCCAGCCAGATCGCATTGGTGTTGCGCGGCAAACACAAACCGATCTTTACACCCAACGCCGATACGGGCGATTTCGTCATCGTGGTGAACGCCCGCGGTGTGCGCTTGAGCGGCAAGAAGCTCGAAAAAAAGGAATACTTCCGCCATACCGATTACCCCGGCGGGATTCGCACGCGCACGGCAAAGAAAATGCTCGAGGAAAAGCCCGAAGAGCTGGTGCGGCTCGCGGTTCGGGGAATGCTGCCCAAGAGCCGCCTCGGGCGCAAGCTTGTTACCAAGCTCAAGGTCTACGCGGGCCCGGATCATCCGCACGAGGCGCAGAAGCCGACCCCGTTAACGCTTTAGAATGGAGTTAGAGCTCAATGGCTGAAAAAGTAATCACGGCCACCGGCCGAAGAAAAACCGCGGTCGCACGCGTTTTCCTCCGCCCGGGAAAAGGCACGATCTCGGTCAACGATCGATCGCTCGAGGAGTATTTCGGTCGCGAGACGGCGCGGATGATCGTGATGCAACCGTTTGGGGTAACGCAGACGGCCGGGAAGTTTGACATCGAAGTCAACGTGCAGGGCGGTGGCAGCTCGGGACAAGCCGGAGCGATTCGTCACGGCATCACACGCGCGCTCATGCAAGTCGATCCCGATCTCCGTCCGCCGCTCAAAAAAGCCGGCTTTGTCACGCGCGACCCGCGGGCGGTCGAGCGAAAGAAGTACGGGCGGCATAAAGCGCGCAAACGGCCGCAGTACTCGAAGCGTTAAGTTTTGTCTCAACTGGCTTCTTCTCAAGCGACTGATCGGGCGCGGGTCGGCGTGCTCGGCGCAACCGGCTACGTCGGTCTCGAGCTCCTACGCCTGCTCCTGCAGCATCCTCGCGTTCGTATCACCGTAGTTACCTCCCAGCAACACGCCGGCAAGCGCGTGGCCGATGTCGTTCCGGCGCTTGCCGGACGTTATGACGCCGAGCTCGAAGCGATCGATCC
Source organism: Candidatus Eiseniibacteriota bacterium (assembly GCA_035559295.1). Taxonomy (GTDB): domain Bacteria; phylum Desulfobacterota; class Binatia; order UBA9968; family UBA9968; genus DATMBL01. The sequence continues at coordinate 2,420 of DATMBL010000181.1, read as the reverse complement.
CGAGAAAATCGCCGCCGCCACGGACCTCGTTTTTGCCGCCCTGCCGCATGAAACATCAGCCACGGTCGTTGCCAAGCTGCTCCGCTTGGGCCTGCGGGTTATCGATTGCAGCGCGGATTTTCGTCTCCGCGACCCTTCTCTGTACCGGCGCTGGTATCGCGAGCACCCGGCACCGGAACTCCTCTCGGAAGCGGTTTATGGGCTCACGGAAATTCACCGTCAGAAGATCGCGCGGGCGCGCCTGGTGGCGAACCCGGGTTGTTATCCCACCGGTGTCGTGCTTGGGCTGGCGCCGCTGTTCGCCGCCGGCGCGGTCGAAGGGTCGGTTGTGGTTGACGCCAAGTCCGGAGTTACCGGGGCGGGGAGGAGCGCGGCGGCCGAGTTGTCGTACTGCGAGGTGAACGAGAATTTCAAAGCCTACAACGTTGGCGTGCATCGCCATACGCCCGAAATGGAGCAGGAGCTCGGCCTAATCGCCAAGACCGACGTGACGGTGCTGTTTGCGCCCCATCTGCTGCCGCTCAATCGTGGCATTCTTTCGACGCTTTACGTCAAGCTCCGCGACATCGCCGGCGAACCAGACCTCGCGCGGCTCTACGTCGATGCCTACCGGAGCGAGCCGTTCATCAAACTGCGTCCCAGCGGCCGATTTCCCGAGACGAAAGAAGTTCGCGGGTCGAATGACTGCGCGATCGGCTGGCGCTACGATGCGCGCACGAAAACGCTCGTGGTCGTGACCGCGATCGACAATCTGGTCAAGGGCGCCGCGGGCCAAGCGGTGCAAAATATGAACGTGATCTACGGCTGGCCGGAAGAAGAGGGTTTGAGGGGCACGGCACTCACGCCGTAATCTCGCCGGCTAATCTGAACCTCGAAATCCGAACAAATCCCAAACACGAAACGTACTTCGGTTCCTCGGGGGCGAGGCTTCCCGGCCGCAGGCAACGGGCCAATACCTTGAGGCGGCGTTGAGGCGCTCGTGGCGGAGCAAACAAGGTAAATATCTTCAGAACTCTCTACCAAGCACCCAGGAGGTCATTGCCCCTGAGTACGCTTATGGTGCGCGGCGTTCAGCCTCGCCCCTTCGGAACCGTGGCACTCGACGAGGCGCTTTTTGGCCGAGAGGGCCCGAACGGCCGAGGGCACGGAAACGTGGAGCTACATCCCGCTCACGTTTCGGCCGTGAAAAGGTAAAGCCCGATCAGCGCGAAGATCGCATTCGGCGCCCAGGCCGCGACCACGGGGCTGAGAGCGCTGCTGTAGCCCAACGAGAAGCAAAAGGCCGACAGGACCCAGTACGCAAAAGCGATGAGCATCGCGATCCCGAAGCTCAGCGCCAGACCGCCGCTGACGCGCCGCTTTAAGGCAAACGGCACGGCGATCAAGACCACGAGCGGCGCGATAAACGGGAGCGCGAGTTTGACCTGAAGATCGACCTGGTAAGCGGTCGCGTCAATGCCTTTCGCTTGCATATCGGCGATCTGCTTTTGTAAGTCAAAGAACGTAAACTCTTCCGGCTCACGGGCAAGCAATTTTAGGTCGTCGGGGGTTTCAGAAATCGGCGGGGCGACGGTCACCGCCTGCTTGGCAAGCGAGCCGTCCGGCATGAAATTCCACTGGGTCGCCGCATGGGCTTGCCACTTGCCGTCGCGCCATTCGGCGCTCGGGATTTCGATCATCCCCTTCAAAGTGAAATCTCGACTCAGCTGAAAGATCTTGATGCCTTCCAGGGTGCCGGCCTTGATGTCGTATTGATCTACATTGATGAAGTTCCCCTCGCCGCGAATCCAGATATCTCGCGTGCCGAAAAGGCTCTGGGGTTTCTGGCTCTTGACTTCGGTCTTGTAGATCGTTTGCGCGCGCTGCGTAAAGACCGGCACCACCGCCTCATTCCAGGCAAAGGTCACGAGGCAAATCCCGAGCGACAGCACCACGAGCGGCAGCGCGATGCGTTGCACGGTCAGACCGCTTGCGCGCATCGCGGTGATTTCGTGATTGCGCGCCAGCAATCCGAGACAAAACAGCGTCGAAAAGAGCGTTGCAAAGCCGATCACACGCGAGACCGAAAGCGGAATCTTGAAGAGGAAGTAGCGTAGCGCGGTCCCGAGCGAGGCGCCGGTTTCGAGAAACGTGGCGATACGATCAAAGAATTCGACGATGGCGAACAGAGCGGTCGCCCAGATCAGGCTGGCGAAAAAAATGCGCAGGAACGTCCTCGCTAGATAACGATCCAAGATGGCGCCTAACGGAAGAAATTTTATGGAACCGGCGGCTCGCATCGATCTTCAGCTGCTTCTCAGCGCGGTCCATCGCTGGCCCATTTTCAGGAGAGCGGACTCCATCTTGGCGGGCAAGAGCAACGGCGATTCCCGCACGGCCTTGGTGAAGAGATGCGCCGCAATCGCGGTGACGACGATATT
>DATMBL010000180.1:0-2574 GCA_035559295.1 Candidatus Eiseniibacteriota bacterium | reverse complement strand
CTCTTCCGCGCTGACGACGGAGGGCAGAGCTTGATACTCGACCCCGATCGCGGCGACCACATCATAGGCGAGAGCGCGGCTTTCAGCGACCACCGCCGCCACCGGAGTGCCGACGGCGTGGACGGCGCCGCGGGCAAGGAGCGGATGGGGCGGTATTTTCATCCCGGGCACCATCGGCACGGCAGGGATGCGCAAGGATTCGCTCAAATCCGCGCCGGTGACCACCGCCACCACCCCCGGCATCGATTTCGCGGCGCTCGTATCGACGGAAACGATCTTCGCGTGCGGGTAGGGGCTGCGAAGAAAAGCCAGGTGAAGCATCCCCGGCAACTGGATGTCTTCCACGTAGCATCCTTTGCCGGTGATGAGCGGCTTGTCTTCGACGCGCCGAATAGGAGCACCGATGAGCCCTGTCGTCATATGCTCGGCTGCCATGGCGAAGCAGCTTTTTTATTTCACCATCGGAGGGAGCCGTCAAGCCAAATTTGCGCGGCGACATTCCTTGACCTGGCGGCGGCTGGCGATGTACTTGTCTCAAAGCAGGCCAGCGGACGAAATTGGCGAATCGCACAGAAAAGGGAGGACCCCGATGAGATTCCCTCAGGTGATCTTCACAACGCTATGCGCTTTACTGTTGGCGGCGGGACCGCTGCTGGCCGGCGAAGCGCCGTTCTACCGGGGCAAGACCGTCACGTTCCTGATCAACTTCGCGGCTGGCGGGCCGACCGATATCGAAGGGCGCATCGTGGCGCGCCATCTGGCCAAGCATATCCCCGGCAATCCGACCGTGATCGTGCAGAACATGCCCGGCGCGGGCGGGGTGACGGGAATCAATTTCCTCGGCGAGGCGGCCAAGCGAGATGCGCTGACCGTCGGCTATTTTACCGGGCCTTACAATCATCACATGATGAAGAGCGCCACGCTAAGGACGGACCTGATGAAGCTGCCGTTCATCGCCTCGGTGGGAAGCGTGACCGTCTGCTATATCCGCTCGGATGTCCCGCCGGGAATCAAAAAACCCACCGACATTGTCAAGGCGGAGCGCTTTCGCGCCGGCGGCTTGTCCTTCGACAGCAACAAAGACCTGCGCTTCCGGCTGGCCTTTGACGTGCTCGGGGTGAAGTACGATTACGTAACCGGATACAACAGCAGCAACGACGCGCGCCTGGCGGTGCAGCGGAACGAAATTCAATATCACGACGAAAACATTCCCGGATACCGCGGCGTCGTCGAGCCGCAACTGGTGAAGACCGGCATCGTCACGCCGCTCTACTATCACGATCTAATCGGGCCGGACGGGAACATGAGAAAAAGCCCCGACTACCCGGAGCTGAATTCTTTTACTGAGGTCTACATGCAGATCTTCGGCAAGGCGCCCGCCGGCATCAAGTATGAAACCCTCAAAGCCGCGAACATGGCGAGCCAAAATTTGAGCCGGGTGGCGCTGCTGACGCCGAATTCGCCCAAAGAAGCCGTGCTCGCGCTGCGTCAGGCGTTTACGAGCCTCTCCAAGGACGAGGAATTCATCGCCGAGGCGAAAAAGGCGATGCGCTTCCATCCGCGCTTCGACGTGGGGGAAGACGGCGAGAAGCTGCGCAACAGAGTTCTAACGGCGTCTCCGGAGATCGTCGATTTCGTGCGGAAGTATATCGACGAGGTGCGGAAGTGACGAGAAGCCAGGGGGGCAGACTGCGAGGAGAAAGAAAGGGGATCGTCCATCGAGCTATGAATCCGCAACCGAGGCCGCGCACCTTTGTCCACGACGGCTTAAGACTTCACTATTGGGAATGGGGCGATCCGAGAGAAGAGACCACCATTTTCGTTCACGGCGTCCGCGATCAGGGGCGAAGCTGGGACGATTTTCTCGCCGCGCTGATCGCCCGCGGCGCGCCGATCCGACACGCCGTGGCGCTCGATTTGAGGGGCCACGGCGAGAGCGAATGGTCGAACACCGGCCGCGGCTACCAGCACGAAGATTTTCTCTCCGACTTGGCGGGCCTGGTCAAGCACCTCGACAAAGAGCCGCTGACGATTCTCGGCCACTCGCTCGGCGGCAGCATGTGCCTGCTTTACGCCGGCGCCTTCCCGGAAAAAGTAAAACGCCTGGTCTTGTTTGAATCGCTCGGTCCTTTCGCAAGGAAGGACGACGAGGTCCCGGATATCATCGCAGAGCGGCTCAAAGGCAGAGACTACGTCGAGATCCCCTATCCGCACGAGTCTTTGGAGTCCGCCGCCAGGTCGCTGCAAAAAACTTTTCCGCTGATTCCGGACAAGGCGGCGCTGCACATGGCGCGCTACGGGACCGCGTTCCAAGGGGGACGATACCGCTGGAAGCACGACCCGATGCTTCGCTATCGGACCACGACGGCCATGTCCGAAGGCCAGATCGAGGCTTTCATCCGCCGCGTCCGATGCCCGATTCTTTTCGTCTATGGCACCGAGAGCGATTTCATGAAATCGGTGCGCGGCCCGCGCGTGAAACTTTTCTCCAGCGCGCGAATCGTTCCCCTCGAAGGCGCCGGCCACCACATCCCGCACGAAAAGCCCGAAGAGCTGGCCGAGATCGTCGCACCG
>DATMBL010000179.1:0-13312 GCA_035559295.1 Candidatus Eiseniibacteriota bacterium | reverse complement strand
GGGCCTGCTCGTCAACGCGCTCATCTACTTGCCGTTGACGCTCTGGCTTCTGGTCGTTCCGTACACCGGCCATACGCGCGAAGGAAAACCGCCGCGCCGCGCGATTCGATGGCGCGACGCGATCGACGTGATGCGGGACGTGGCGCAAAACCGGCCGGTGGTGACGATGATCGTGCTCGGCGGGGCGGCGTCGCTGTTTGTCGGCAACGCGTTTCAGGCGCAGATGCCGGAGTTCGCGCACGACCTGGGTACCGAGAAGGCGGATCTGGCTTACAGCGCGCTGCTCGCCGCGAACGCGGCGGGCTCGGTATTCGGGGGCTTTCTCCTCGACGGCAAGGGTTGGCCGCCGCCGACGGTCCGCTCGGCGATCTTTTGCGCCGTCGTGTGGTGCCTGGCGATGACGGCGTTCGCCTTCTCTAACAGCTACCCGCTGTCGCTTGCGCTCTTGTTCTTTGCCGGGATTTTGAATCTGGCCTTCTACTCGATTGCGCAAACGATCGTGCAGCTCCTCGCCCCCGTCGATCTCCGCGGCCGGTTGGTCGGCCTCTTTTCCATGTCGATTTACGGCCTGCGGGCGTTCAGCGGCGTGACCGTTGGGGTGATCGGCGGGCTGATCGGCATTCATTGGTCGCTGGCGATGAGTTCGCTTGCGCTTCTCGCCGTCACGCTCGCGCTGCTTGCGTTCGTGGCGCACGGTCGCGGCCGACAGGATTTCGTTTAAAAGCGATGAGCTCCAAGAACGTGACTCCAGGGACACTGAAAGCCGCCGCGGCCTCCGAGAAAGTCGCCTTTGCCGCGCTCCGTCACAAGGATTTTCGCATTTACTTTGTCGCCACGATGCTGGCGATGATGGCCGACAACATCGAGCACGTGATCAGTTACTGGTTGCTGTTCGAAAAATTCAAGTCGCCGGTCCTGGCGGGCTTTGCCGTGATCAGCCACTGGACGCCGTTTCTTTTCTTCTCGGTTTATTTCGGCGCGATGGCGGACCGGTACGATTGCCGGAAGGTAATTCAGGTCGCCCAGCTGATGTACATGGGAGTCTCGGCCGCCTGGGCGATACTCTTCTACACCGACACGATTGAAGTGTGGCACGCCTGCGTGTTGCTCGTCATTCACGGCATGGCGGGCGTTCTCTGGGGGCCGGGGAGCCAGCTGTTGATTCACGACATTGTCGGCTCGGAGCAACTGCAGAGCGCAGTCCGCCTCAATTCGACGAGCCGGCAGATGGGCGTCCTCTTCGGTCCGGCGGTCGGCGGCGGTTTGATGCTTCTGTTCGGCGCTCCGGCCGGGTTATTCATCAACACGCTGATTTATCTGCCGCTCACGATCTGGTTGTTGACCGTGCCCTACACGGGCCATTCCCGAGAGGGAGCGCCTCGCGGTCGGCGGGCGATCGGCTGGCGCGATGCGATCGAAACCATTCGCGAAGTCTCGGGCAACCGGCCGATCATCACCATGGTGGCTCTGGGCGGCTGCGCGTCCTTTTTCGTCGGCAGCGCCTTTCAAGCCCAGATGCCCGAGTTTGCGCACGATCTGGGAACGGAAAAGGCCGATTTCGCGTACAGCGCTTTGCTCGCCGCCAATGCGTGCGGCGCCGTCGCCGGAGGTATCTTGCTCGAAGGCAAAGGCTGGCTTCAGCCGAAGGTCAGAACGGCGATCGTTTGCGCGATCCTGTGGTGCATCGTGATCGCCGGCTTCGCCCTGTCTTACAACTACTATCTTTCCCTGGCCCTCTTGTTCTGCGCGGGCGTCTTGAATCTCGCCTTCTACTCGATGGCGCAGACGATCGTACAACTGATGGCGCCCACGCAGCTGCGCGGCCGTTTAATCGGGCTCTTTTCCATGGCGAGCATGGGACTGCGGGCCTTTAGCGGCGTGACGGTCGGCGTGCTGGGCGGTTTGATCGGCGTGCACTGGTCACTGGCGCTGAGCGCGATGGCGCTGCTCGCCGTCACGCTCGCTCTGTTCGCGTTCACGATCCCCGGGCGACGCGAGGGAGTTTAAGTTGGCAGGCGACCCTCAACGCGGCGGCGCCGCAACCAAGGAGAATGCCGCATATCTCGCCCAAAGGCCGCAAACAAAGGCTTCACCCCAGAGAACAAGAAGTTCACGTGTCGTTCGTGGCGCAGTATTCGACCTGGCGCTTCGCTCCAAACCTTTGCGACCTCGGCGCGCTTGGCGCGAGGAAATCCTGCTTGTTCGATCACGCGGAGGCCCGGGCGGCGCGGGACGCGACCCCGGCCGGCAACTTATTCACGTCGATCCCATAGAGCCTGCACACGTTCGTCGCCAAAACCTTGGTCTGGATTTCGGGCGCAAGGTGGCCGAGATCCCGTTGGATGACTTTGATCGAGTTCGGCCAAGTCGAATTCGGATGCGGGAAGTCGTTCGACCACATGAGGTTGTCCTCACCCCACCATTCGAGGTTGCGGCCGCAAACGGAATCGTTGAAAAAGCACGCGTATACCTGGTTCCGCACGTACTCGCTCGGGTCCTTGCCGATCGGCGGCGGGTTCTGTCCGCGGAAACGGCGGTAATAGTAATCCCACTGCTGGATGATCCACGGGAGCCAGCCGGCTTCGTTCTCGACGCTGACGATTTTTAGTTTCGGGTAGCGGTCGAGCACGCCATAAAAAATCAGCTCGAACAGCGCATTGGCGATGTCCATCAATTTCAAATTGACGCTGCCGCGGTAACGCTCGACCCCTTTCCGCTCCTTGTCCTTGTTGTAGCTGTGGCCGGTGAGAATGTGGAGACTTACGGGCGCATCGAGGTCTTGGGCCGCGGCCCAGAACCTGTCGTAGTGGCTGGAACGAAACGGCAGCTCCGGATGGGGCGCCTGCCAGACGATGGCTCCCTTGAGGCCGGCGTTGCGGCAGCGTTCGAGCTCTCTGATTCCGGTCTCGATGTTGTACACCGGAATCGCCGGGATTCCGATCAGCCGATTGGTATCGACGCTGCAGTAGTCGATCAACCAATCGTTGTAAACGCGAAAGCAAGCTTCCTGAAGCCCGGCGTCGTCGAGCGCGAAAAGATCGAGCATCAACGTGGGATAGAGCACCTCGGCGCTGAGCCCGTCGGTTTCCATTTCTTTGATCCGGGCGTGCGGGTCCCATCCGCCCGCGTGGTGTTGGAACCCTTCGCCGACTTTGTGCGGCGGAAAGAGAGGCGCGGCGTCGCGGTAGCGCTCGGGCACCCCCTTCTTCCACAAATCCACCGGTTCCATGACATGAGAATCCGCCGAAATGATGACGCCGTTGATCCCTTGGTCGTAACCGTTTCCAGTGGCCATGGTTTGTCCCTCCTCGCCGGGTATGTCGCGCAACTACGTGTCGCGTGAGATCGGCCTGCCTTTTCTCGCGAGAAATTCCTTGAACCCTTCGCGCGGGTGATTGGACTTGAGCGAAGTCTTGCGCGCGTTTTGCTCGTTGTCGTAGCGCTCGCGCCAGGATAGCCCGATGTCTTCGTGCAACAGGCGCTTGATCCCCTGAACCATGCGCGGGTCATTCTCGCCGATCCAGCGGCCCATCTGAAGCGCCGCCTCGAGCAGTTCCGCGGATGGCACGAGCCGATTCAACAAACCGATGCGCTCGGCTTCGTCCGCCTTGACGACCCGGCCCGTGTAGAGCAGTTCTTTCGCCTTCGCCATGCCGACCACCAGCGGCAAGGACCAGGTGGAATTCACCCGCCCGTAACGGGCGGCGAGAAAGCGAAACTCGGTCCGCTCGCAGCCGAGACGAATGTCCAGCATCGACGCGAGCATCGCGCCGGCGCCGTAAGCCAAGCCGTTGATCGCGCCGATAACCGGCTTCGGGAACGTCGCAATGCGCCAGTTGATGCGGCTTCGAGTCTCGGACCGCGCCGCGAGCTCTTCGGCGGTCATCCCGGCCATCTGGAGAATATCGCCGCCGCTCGAGAAAGCCCGGGGCCCGGCTCCGGTTAAAACCACGGCGCGCACCTCCTCATCATCTTCGATCCGCGCGAGCTCTTCGTTCAGGTCGCAGGCGAGTTCGTAGCTCATCGCATTGAGCTTCTCGGGGCGATTCAACGTGATCAAGGCGAGGCTGCCGATGCGCTCGGTCAAAATGTTTTGGTAAGCCATGCTCGTTTCCGCCTAACCTTTCCGAGCTCGGGTCTCCACCTCCGGGTTGAGAAGCGGCGGCAAATCGCCTTCGATAAAGCTCAGGATGTTTTCCATCGCTTCTTGATAGCGCTCGCGCAGCACCTCGATCGTAGCATACCCGCGGTGCGATAGCAGGATCACGTTACTCAAACTGCGCAACGGATGATCGAGGGGAAGCGGCTCGGTATCGAAAACGTCCAAGGCGGCGCCCCCGAGCCGGCCGCGGCGCAGCGCCTCGATGAGCGCCGGCTCCGAAACAATCGGCCCGCGCGCCGTGTTCACGAGCATCGCGCCCGGCTTCATCAGGGCCAACTCTCGTTCGCCGATCAAGGCGCGCGTTTCCGCGTTGAATGGGACATGAATCGTGAGCACGTCGGATTCCTTGAGCAGCGTTTCGAGCGGAACCCGTTCGGCGCCAACTGCCGCGGCTCGGGCGTTCGTGAGCGTTCGGGAAAAGGCGAGCACGCGGGCATCGAATGCCTTCAACAGCCGGGCGACTTCCATGCCGATCCTTCCGAAACCGAGGACGCCCGTGGTTTTGCCCTTGAGAAGCCGTCCCGCAAGGGGAGGCCAGATCTCCTCGCGCATGCGCCGGTCCACTTGCGGAATTTGCCGGAGCAAGGCGATGATCAGACCGATGGTCAGTTCCTTCGTGCTCGTGCCGTCATCGGCCGGGGTGCCGGCGACGGCGATCCCGCGACGCGTCGCGGCCGCCAGATCGAGATGGCGGCTCGTGCGCCCCGTCTGCGAGATGAACTTGAGTTTCGGCAAACGGCCGTACTCGGTATCCGAGAGCCACGTGCGTTCGCGCATGAGCAAGATCGCATCGGCGTCGCGCAGTCGTTCGACGATCTTTTCCGACGTGTCGAGCCGCTCGTTCAGGACGGCAACGTCGGCTTTCGCGCTGAGTTGCTCGTAGGCCGGAACCGTTGCGGCAAGCCGCTCGAAATCATCCAGAATGACCACCTGAAACGGGTTCGCGCTCATAAGCTTGCCGTTACCTCGATCTCGCACAGTTTGCCTTCCGCCGAGTAGCCATCGACATGGCAATATTCGACCTCGGGGATCCGAGTCCTTACGCGCCGGTGAAACAGTTCCTTCAACGATTCGAGGCGCTGGCTTCTGTGAAGGAAAAAGGACACCTTCGCCGCCCGATCCCACGAGCTACCCGCGTCCCGGAGCGACGCCTCGATCCGCGGCAGGATATCGTCGAGTTGCGTTTCGAGCGACGGTAAAACCGCGGTCACGCCCGAAAGCACGACCACCGCTTCGTAGACCAGGAACCGGATCGGCACGATCGGCGGATCGTACTCGACTACCTGCTTCCGGGAATCCGGCCGCGCCGGGCGCATCGCGAGGAGATCGAGCGCGACGTTGGCGGCCGAATCGAAATGCACGGGCGCGATGTAGCTCGAGCTTGCGGAACGGGCTTTGCCGGACAGTATTCTGAGGCGCGCCTCGCTGCCGAGATCGCGGGAACGGCGGTCTCGGCCCCAAAGCCGTGTCCGCACGACGTGATCGAGAGACAATCCAAGACCGTGCAGCTCGCTTTCGAACCGGCGGAAAAGCCGCTCCGCTTCTTCGGCCGCGCTCGCGCCCGGCGGCGCTTCACCGCACAGGGCCACGAATTCGTGATCGAGCCAGGAAAAAATCGTCGTTCGCATCGCGCGACTCCTCAGCTGAGAATCGGATGACGCGCGATCTTATCTCACGGCAAAGACATGATCAATCAGTGAGCAGCGAGGGTAAGCAGTGAGCGAGTGCGAGCCGGGAACGACAGAGACGGTCACGGTACCCGCTCCGCATCCGGTTCCGGACCAACGGCGGCCGGGATCGCGGCGCAGCAACCATCCCCCGGCACCGCGTGCGCGCCGCCGACCGACTTATCCCAAATGGAGCGCAAGTCCGCCGAAGAGGGGTAGCGAATGCCGTTCTCCTCGAGGATCTTTTCCGTCGCTGCAAAGAGATCGGCGCGCTCGAAAACCATCGTCTCGTGAGTCGGTTGGCTGGCGCGGGCAAACTTGAACGTCACTTGCGAATCGCCGGTGTCACGCAAGATCTCGACCAGGTGGCGCAGATTTTTGATCGGAATGCCGTTCACTTCGCTAACGACCGCGTAGTTGGGATCGTCGTACCCTTTCGTGATCGGATGCGGAAACATCGGAGCCGACACCACGACCAACTCTTCACCCGGAAAGCTCGGCCGGTCGAAACGGCGGGTTATGAGAGGGCTCGATCGCTGCCCGAGCGCGAGCGCGCGCTGCGAACCGAGCCGCTCGATGTAGTCCTGAGTCGCCTGCGCGAACACCAACGGTCCGGATATGAAGTAGCGGGGACGTTCGTGCAGGAGGTAGGGGATCACCAACTCGCGGTGCGGCTCGAGCGGGAAATCGATCGTGCGCAGTTGGCCGTCGCGAAAGATCGTCAGATCCACGGATCCGTTCCTGGCATACTTCTGTACCAGGTACAGCGCCGATAAGCGGAGATCGTAACGGATCGCGACTTTGCCGTCGCTGTCGATCGGTCGGTCCCCGATTTTGGTAATGACATCCCACTCCTGGAGCGGGTAATCCGGATCCTTGCGGTAGGGTTCGGCGACCATGACGCCGTTGACGCCCGGCGGCAACCCGAGCCTGCGGCGGAGCGATTCGTTCTCGACGGTTTGTAAAAAGTCGTAGATCTGCGGCTTGCCGTCGTAAACCCCGTCCTCGATGTCGGCCAGGAAGAGCCGGATCTCCTCGACCGGGATGAGATAGCCGATGTTCTGCGCGTTTTGGATCAGGCTGAAGACGAGACCTACCAGTTTGCCGTTCGACACGGCGGGCCCGCCGCTGTTGCCGAAGTTGAGCGCCGCATCGACTTGGATCCGAAGGCCGCTCGTCTGGTAGTAGTAATCGGTGAATTCGATTCGCGAGACGATCCCCTGGGTGACGGAAAGCTCGCTGCCGCCGGTCGGATAGCCGTATACGTTGACCGTGTCCTTGACTCGCGGCAACTCATCGGCAAACGCGATCGCGCCGCGATTTGCGAAAAACTTTTCGTCGCTCAGCTTGAGCACGGCGAGATCGATTGACGGTGCCATGCTTTCGATGCGCGCGGGGATGCGATTGGCAGACTGATTGGGTTGGACGTAAATCTGACTCGCGTAGCGCACGACGTGCGCATTGGTCAAGATCCGGTTTCCTTCGATCACGACTCCCGACCCTTTGACGTGTTGGGGGGTATTGCGCGTCCACGGGCGCAAGAGATCCGGTGCTTGATGGACCGCGTGAATTTTCACCACGAGCTCTCGAATCTGGTCTTGCGCGTAAGACTCGGGCATCCGTAAGGCGACCGGGACAAATACGAGCAGGAAAGCAAGGATTCGATTCATCGATACCTCGTCGTTGGGAACTTTCGAGCCCAACATTATATACGAAAATTCCCCGGCGCGGTAAGGCTCTTTTTGACTGCGCGGCGCCTCTCTAGTAAAGGCATGTGAAATTTGTCGCCGATGGTTACCGAAGGGATCGCTTTACTCGCCGCGCTATCGTACGCCTTGTTTACGGTTTACGGCTGGTTTGGACTCCAATATTCCACACCGCTCGTGGCGACGATCGTTTCGTTGTCTGCGCGCACGCTCACTTTGTGGAGCGCGGTGGCGCTTACGGGCGGTATTCCCGAAGTCGCGCCGCTCGCGTTGTGGGTTTTCATCGGGCTCGGCCTGCTCCAGAGCGCGACCAGTCTGCTGACGTTCGTCGGGCTACAAAAGATCGGCTCCGCCAGGAGCCAGCCGCTGCGCAACACCTACCCGCTGTGGAGCGCGCTGCTCGCGGTTACGATCATGCGCGAGGATGCCGGCCCGACGATAATGGCGGGGACGCTGCTGGTCGTTGCGGGCGTGGTTCTGATCTCGTGGAAGCCCGAGGCGCGGCCGGTCGGCTACCGGTGGTCGCACACGCTTTATTCCCTCGCAGCCGGCATGCTTGCCGGCATCGCCTTTCCTCTGCGACGATACGGGCTTACCCTTTCGAACGAGCCGGTGTTCTTTGCCGCCGTCGTAGCTGTCGTTTCATTATGGGGCGCGGTCCCGTACGTCGTCTGGTCTCGCGCCGGCCGCCGGGCCGTATGGCACTCGAGAGGCATCATCCACTTCGCCGCTTCCGGATTTTTCGAAGCGATGGGAGCGTTGTTGTCGCTCATCGCGCTCGGGTCGGGGCGGGTCGTCGTGGTCTCTCCAATCGTGGCGACGACGCCGCTGTGGAACCTCTTGATCACCGCGATGTTCTTGCGCGCCAAGGACGATATCCATGCGCGCACGATTACAGGAACAGCGGCGGTCGTGTTGGGGACGATCGCAATCGCTTTGGGACGCTAGGCGTTTTGCGGGAAAAATTTTTTGGAAAAAAGACGCTTGACAAGGACCCTGACCGGGTTTAGACAGAGACTGGGTCCTGAAAATCTCCCACGCAGGGCCCGGGGAGCGGCAATGGAGCGCGCCCGTTGGTTGCTCTTCAGTAAATGGAGGTAATTCGATGACGGGAGACAGTCCACCGGGCGGAGAAAGCCCGCTGCAAGCGGGCGCCGGCCAGTTCGAAGAAGCTGCGCTTTCCGTGTTGGGCTGCTGGAATCAAGCCCTCAAACTATAGGGCCAGAATGGCCCAAACCCGCAAGGCGGGACACAGGAAGGGCTTTCCCGAAGCAGTTTCAAACCACGGCGAGAAGCAACTCGAATACGTGCCGGGCGGTTTTGCTGCAGGCGGGCATCGAAACAAAAAATAAAAAGTAGCGACGCGAAAGCGTCAGCGGCGGGCATTCTTCCTAGGTAAGGGTGCCCGCTTTTTTTTAGACTCATCCTGCGCGCCATACGAACAGCAGGGTCTAACCGAGAAGCCTACCGTACCCTGGTATAGGAATCCGCATCTTCAACTCACGCAGGGCCCACCACAAGGAGGCGGCCGTGCTGGAAACGACCGGCCGATCGGCATCGCGTTCCAGTTCCTCAACCCATGCAACATTGCGCCAGCGACCCTGGATGAGGATCGCGTCCACTCTCGGGTGCTGCCGGTATAGATTCCGAGCAACGGTGTAAGACGCGTAATCGGGGAGTTTTACCTGATCGACCGGTCGCGACACTTCGAGCCCGGCGATTCCCCGAACTTGGAAACCGGCGGCTTCATAATAGCGCTTGACCGCGTCGTTGATGCTCGCTTTGTACGCGGTCGCGATGACGATCGTCTTGGCGCGCAGCTGTTTCAATGCCTCGACGCTCGCGTTCATTCCAGTGCTCACCGGGATGCCGACTTTGTCCCGAAGCCGGGCGACGATATCCCTTTCCGCCAGGTAACCGCGTTGGGTTCCGAGAGTGATGCCGCCGAGCAGGATGACGTCGCATTCCTCGGCGGCGAAGATCGCCAGCCCGGCTTCGAGAGCGTCGATCGCCTTGTTGAATTCTTCGGTCGTGTGCGCTTGAACGTTCAGGCCCGACGCGACGATGGTAAAGCCCTTCGGTAAGATCAGATCCCAATCGGAGGGCGTTTCGAAAACCGAAGGCGAGAGGTAACCGATCCGCGCTTTCCACCCCGACACGGGCTGCTCCGTAAGGCTAAGCCGCCGGCTGCCTCCCCGCCGGCCGACGAGCGCCGCTATGGTGCGGAAGTTGAGCGATGCCGGTTTTTTGCATCGAGCTTATTCATCGGGATCGCCGAAGTAGTCTCTGAGGATGCGTTCCTTGATGTATTCGAGAGCGCCCAAATCTTGAATGATGTCCCCTCCGGTGTCGTAAAAAAAGATGTCGCCTTTATGATTCCGGCCGATTGCGACTAGCCAGTCCAACTCGTCACGGTCTTCGAGTAAATAATTGATCGCCTGATTGGCTCCTTTGCTCGCGATGATGGTGACTTTAGGTTTGGTGGATTTCTTCGGTTGTGTCATGAAGCGTCCTCCTCAGCACGGTGCCAAGCTTATATGAAAGGCCCGATTTCTACAACCGACGGTGACCACGGCGCCACCCTTCATGAAGCGCTCGCGCGAGCCGGGCCGCCTCGAGCGCGCGGGTCGGATTTCATTTGAGCGCAAAATCGACCCGGCTTCGCTTGGGTTTTTCGCCGCTCCCGGGATCGAGTTTCGGAGAGACGATGAAAAGCCGGTCAGCCCCGATTTCACCCGCAGCCAGCAAACGATCGCGCACCGCCTGCGCGCGCCGGTTCGCAAGCTCGCGCAGGTCCGCCTCGGTCACCTCGATATGCTGCAGGATCAGGTTTTCCATCTCGGCGGGCGGCAGGTCCTTGACCAAACCGATGACGTTCCGCGGTTTCGGAAACGTCTCGGCGCGGTACGCCGCCTTGAGATAGCGCTCGTATTCGTTCGCTCCAATCCGGACGTCATCCAGCAATTTTGGCGCGGCTCCATCGGTTCCCAGCTCGCGGATTTTTTGCGCCTTCAGCTTTCGTTCGAAGGCGACGTGCTTTAAACCGTCGCGGTCGTTGGCCGGATCGGCCCGGCCTGTGATGTCGAGCTTCAGCGCCGGGCGGTTGCTCATAGCGGCGGCAAGCGTCTTCAGGCGCGCCTCGGCCGGGGGGGTGAGATTCGCTCGTCCGTAATCGAACTCCACGTAACTCAACTCTTCGCCGCCGCCGAATGCTGCGCCGAGAAGCGCAAACGGGGAGGTCACCGCCCTCGTGATCATGTTGATGACGATCCTCAAAATAATGCCGCCGATGCTGAATTGGGGATCATCGAGAGAGCCGCTTATGGGAAGATTGACGTCGATCACGCCGTTACGGTCCTTCAAGAGAGCCACCGCGAGCAGAACCGGCAATTTGGTGGCGGTCGGGCTTTCCACCCTTTCGCCGAAGGTGAGCTGATTGAGGATGATCTTGTTTTCCGCCTCGAGTTTTCGATTTTCGATCTTGTACTTGACATTAAACGAAAGTTTTCCCTTCTCGATGCCGTAGCCGACGTATTTGACCGAATAGGGAGAGAGGGGATTCAACTCGATTTCTTGCGCGTCGGCGACCACGTCCAGGTAAAGATCCTTCGCGACGGGATTGATCTTGCCGCGGATTTGCACCGGCGCGGCATTATCGAGTTTTGCGTTTATCGCCAGATTGCCCGGAGCTTCGGGTCGGAGCTCCGATATCGTCCCGTGCACGTCGGTCAAGTTGGCTGAGTAGTTGGGCTTGATGAAAAAGTCACTGAACTGAACCGCGCCGCGTTCGAGATCAATCTTACCGATCGTGACGGGATTCTGCTGTTGGGCGCCGACGGGAGGGGAAGCCGACGCCGGAGCGGAAGCTTCGGGCGCCGAGGCCGCTCCTTTCGATTCCTTGCCATTCGCGACCGTCAAGTTTTGCAGGTTGAATCTCCCATCGGCGCCGATCACAAGGCGGGAATAAAAATCGGCCAGTGTCGCGCTGTCGATTGCCACCTGAATCGGTGTTGCCCCGAAGCGAAGGCCGTTCAGGCTGAGCATCTTCCATCTTAGAAGCTCCTGCGCGCCGTTTTTTTCGATGGTCGTGAAGTCGTGGACGCGCGCGTTGCCGCTGTAGCTGACCTTGAGGGGGCCCGCTCCGTCGCCGCCGATCACGAGGTTTCCCTTGGTTTCGAGACGTCCGCCGGTCAATTCAAACGTAACGCGGTCCTCCAGATAGCGCTGCAGGGGGAGTAGCTCCAGGTTTTGCGCCTCGACGGCGAACTGTCCGGCGAACGGATTGAGAACAACGTCGCCGTTAACGCCGAGCGCGCCGCGACCGTTGATCTTGGCGCGAAGCGTGAGCCTGCCGCGGTGCTTTTTCACATTCGATAGGCTCTCGGCCCGGAGTGAAACGTCCGATAAGGCGATTTTAGCCGGTGCCTTGAGCGATCGATCCTCGAACACAAGACCGATTTTTTCGAACGCGATGCGCTTGGCGTCGAGCCGCCATCCGTCCTCGGGAGCCGATCGCCGGGCCGGAGCGCCCGAGCCGGAAGGCGGCGTTTTGATCAGCCTCGCGTAACTGAGCGAGCCGTCCGCCTCGCGCTGGAGCCAACCCAGCGCGTTTTCGGCTTCGAGCGCTCCGATCGAGACGGTCTTTTTGCCGAGGTCGATCGCGGTTTCTTTCAACGCGATCAGCGGTATGCGCCAAAGCGGTTGTTTTTCTCCGGGAAACGCAAGCCGGACCGACCTGAGCGCAGCGGCCAGATCTGAAATCCCAAGTTCCGGATTCGCGCCGCTCCGATCGACGATCAGACGCCCCGAGAGATCGAGCCGGCCGTCCTGGATTTCCGGGCCGAGCACGCTCTCGTAGTAAGGGCGGAGCTTGGGGAGTTGCAAACCTTCGATTTCGAATCGACCGTCGATCGAGAACGGGTTCAGTTGCAACGTGCCGGAATGAACGAACTCCTCGTTGCCGGCGGCATCGAAGGAAATTTTAAAATTGGCCTTTTTGCCGGGCGCGTTGCCCAAGTCGGCCGCCTCGATGCGGATGTTTTCGAACGTTTTCTCGAATCCTTTTTCCGGCCCCTGATCCGTAAAATGGAGCTTGGCTTCCTCGAGCAACAGCTCGCCGATCGAGTATGCGAAAGGCGCCCCGGGTTTTTTCTCTCGAGCCGGCTCCTTATCATTCGGGGGAAACAGCGACGTGAGATTGAGCGTGCCATCGCGCTTGCGCGTTAGATGAAGCTCGAGCCCGTTGGATCTGATCGCTGCCAGCGATGCCTTGCCGGCGAAGACGTCGAGCGTGTCGATCATCACGTCCAGCGCCGGGAGCTTGATGACGGGCGTCTCGTTGTTTTCGTGTACAACGAGATCCTTGAGCCCGAGATTTCCCGACAGCAAAAGCGCCGGCGATTGGCCGCGGACGACTTGGAAGTTCAGCGTGAGTTCGCCATCGATGCGGCCGGAGGGCACGCGAAACCCGAGCTCGACCGGAGCGTACGGCAGGTACTTGGGAATTTGGAGGTCATCGATGGCGAAACGCAACGTGCTTTCCCGTGAGTCTTTAAACGGCTTGGCCTCCCCCGCGATCCGTACCGGCGCCCCGTTGATGTTCGCCTCGAATGCGGGCTCGACCCGGATATCGGCGTCAGAGGGGATGCTCGAGACGAAGGGGACGGCGATGCGGAGTCCGTCGATCTGGTGTTTGGTCCGCTCCGGGCGATCGTCGAACTCGATGCGGCCTTCGACGACCTCGATGTTGCTCAGCGCGAACCGGGGCGGGGGTCCTC
>DATMBL010000178.1:0-5348 GCA_035559295.1 Candidatus Eiseniibacteriota bacterium | reverse complement strand
TAATGAAAATCGCCCTCACCCTAAACCCTCTCCCGATGGGAGAGGGAATTGAATACCATGTTGCCTTCCCAACCCTCGCCCTTCATGGGAGAGGGAAGGGTGAGGGTGCCAATTTCGAAGGAGGACACGAAGAGCACGAAGTTAAGAAATTGACCAGGACTATTTTCCGTAATCCTTCGTGTCCTTCGTGCACTTCGTGGTGAGGGCATTCCTATCTAGGTGCCGCAAAAGGTTTGATAACGCCCGCTTCCTTCGGGCGGAGGCTCGGCGAAAGCGGCGAACTCCGGCTGATCGTCAAACGGCCGCGAGAGAATTCTTAGCAACGTCTCGAAAGGCCCGTAATCGCCGCGTTCGACCGCCGCGCTCAACGCCTCCTCGACTCGATGGTTGCGCGGGATGAACCCGGGATTGACACGCCGCATCGCTTGCGCCCGTTCTGCGGACGTAACTGCCTCTCGCGAAAGCCGCTCGCCCCACTGCCCATTCCATCGATCATATGCTGCAGCATCGGCAAACAGCGCGCGAATCGGTTGCTCCCGACCCAACGCCGCATCGGCGAGGTGGCGGAAAGCCAGCGTGTAGTCCACCTCGTTGCCCGCCATTGCGTCGAGAAATCCCGTAGCGAGATTGAGATCGGCCTCTTCCTCACGGAACAGCCCGAGCTTTGCGCGCATGCCCTTGAGCCAATAGACTTCGTACTGTTCCGCAAAGCGCCGCACTACCTCGGTCGCCTGCGCGACGGCGCGGTCTCGCTCGGTAGCGATGAGAGGCAAGAGCGCGTCCGCAAAGCGCGCGACGTTCCACTGGGCGATCCTCGGCTGATTCCCATAGGCATAACGGCCGTGAGTGTCAATGGAGCTGAACACGGTCGCCGCATCGTATCGATCCATAAAAGCGCATGGACCGTAGTCGATCGTCTCGCCGGAGATCGCCGTGTTGTCCGTGTTCATGACTCCGTGAACGAAACCGACATGCATCCAGGCGGCGACGAGCGCTGCTTGCCTGTCGCACACGCGCGCGAGCAGACCGAGGTATGGATTGACGTGATTCTTCAAATCCGGGTAATGGCGATCGATGACGTAATCGGCCAGCCGACGGACCTTGGCGTGCTCACCGCGCGCGGCGAAGAATTCGAACGTGCCGACGCGGATATGGCTCGCGGCGACTCGCGTCAAAACGGCGCCGGGGAGCGCGGTCTCGCGGAACACCGGCTCGCCGGTCAAAACTGCGGCAAGCGCGCGCGTCGTGGGAATCCCGAGCGCATGCATCGCCTCGCTGATCAAATACTCGCGCAAGACGGGGCCGAGCGCCGCCCGGCCGTCGCCCCTGCGCGAAAAGGGGGTCGGGCCCGAGCCTTTGAGCTGAATGTCACGCCGGCGGCCGCTGCGGTCGATGACTTCGCCCAGGAGCAGCGCGCGGCCGTCGCCGAGTTGCGGCACGAACCCGCCAAACTGGTAGCCGGCGTACGCCTGCGCCAACGGCGCCGCGCCGTCGGGCGTGTGGTTTCCCGCAAAGATCCTCGCGCCTTGCTCGGATTCGAGCGCGTCGGCATCCAACCCGAGCTCCTCGGCCAAGTCGCGGTTGAGCTTGACCAATACCGGCCGCGCCACTCCCGTGGCGCTCCACGGCACGTAGAAGCCCTCGAGGTCGCGCGCATACGTATTGTCGAAGCCGAATCGTATGGAAACAGGATTGGCAGCGTGAATCGTCGCGCGCTCAAATCTCGACATGAGTGCCGACCTTTTGCTCGAGCGCCTTTTGGTAAACGAGATGCGCGGCGGCGACGTCCTGAACCGCGATGCCGACCGACTTGTAGAGCGTTATCTCCTCCGGCGCGGCTCTTCCCGGTTTGGCGCCCGCGAGAACCTCGCCGATCTCGCCATGGATGCCCGACTCGGCAAAGGACTTCTCCTTGATAGCAAGAAGAATGTCTCCGCATTCCGCCATGATCGCCTCGCGGGAATCGACGACGACTTTCGCGCGCGCCAAAGTGTTGCCGTCGATTTCTCGCAGATCGGGGCGATGGGAGCCCACCGCGTTCACATGCGCTCCGGCTTTGAGCCATCCGGCGTTTACAATCGGCGTTTTCGCCGTGGTTACCGTGACGACCAGGTCCGCGTCCCTGACCGCGGCTTCGGCGCTGCCGGCTACCTCGATCGTGACCTTTACTTCCGGTTCCAGCTCGGTCCTGAGATTTTCCGCGCTGGTTCGCGACGGACTGTAAACCCTAATCTTGCTCAGCTGTCTGATGCGGCTCAAGGCGCGTATGTGCGCCCGGGCCTGTACGCCCGCGCCGAGAATTCCCAGGATCGGTGTTGCTGGATTGGCCAACGCCCTTGTCGCCATCGCCGAGGCGCAAGCGGTGCGGATCGCCGTAATATAACTCCCGT
Source organism: Candidatus Eiseniibacteriota bacterium (assembly GCA_035559295.1). GTDB lineage: Bacteria > Desulfobacterota > Binatia > UBA9968 > UBA9968 > DATMBL01. Next base: position 2,958 of record DATMBL010000178.1, on the reverse strand, counting down.
CCATGATCGCGATCATTTTTCCCGTTTCCGCGCTGAACAGCATGATGCTGGCGAGAATCGCGGGCAAACCCAGGGCGGGGTTACCTTGAAAATAGGTTACCACTTTCATGCCCAACGCTCGATCCCGACTGAGATAGCCCGGCATGCTCGTGATCCGGCCGTGTATTTGGGTCAAAGGCACGACGAGCCTGACCGGCATGACTGCTTGACCGGTGGAATACTGGATGTGCGCCCGTTCCAGCGCTCCGATCAGCTCTTCGATGTCGATGAGGCTTTGAACTTCCTTCTCCGACAAGATCAACATGATGGCTTTGATAGCACAAAGAGACGGAAGACTGTACCGGGTCGTCGCCTTAATCTTCGCGAAAATTTCAGTCTCTCTTTCCTCGGCGCTCCTGTTTGGTAGGGTAGGGTTTGATGGTATCGCGTGCGGCGAATCGTTCCTGAGAATACCCAACGAAAGGAGAAAGCGATGAACTCCTCGCCCGTCGAACTGGGACCGATCGGAATTTGGACGGCGCAATTTAATTACCATCCCGCCGCCAAGATGCGCGAAGCAGCCGCCGAGCTCGAACAGCTCGGGTTCGGCGCAATCTGGTTCCCCGAAGCCACGGGGCGTGAATCACTGACGAACGCCGCGCTGCTTCTGGGCGCGACGCATCGAATAGTCATTGCCACGGGGATTGCAAATATTTATGCCCGCGATCCGGTGACGATGGCCGCGGGGCAGAAGACTCTGGCTGAGGCGTACCCGGGACGGTTTCTCCTCGGTCTCGGTGTCAGCCACATTCCACTCGTTGAACAGCTACGGGGGCATCGCTACGGTAAGCCCGTCCCGACAATGCGCGCTTACCTGGATGGGATGGATCGGGCTCCGTACGGGGCGGCGCCTCCGAAAGTGAGCCCGGCCAGAGTCTTGGCGGCCCTCGGGCCTCGGATGCTCCGGCTGGCCCGGGAGCGAGCGGGCGGCGCGCATCCGTATTTCGTTCCTCCGGAACACACGGCGCTTGCCCGCAAGACCTTGGGCGCCGATCGGCTCCTCGCGGTCGAGCAGGCCGTCGTGCTTGAAACCAACTCAACCCAAGCGCGCGAAATCGCGCGAGCGCACACCTCGAGATATCTCGCGTTACCGAATTACGTGAACAATCTGCGCCGTCTCGGATTCGGCGATGCGGACTTCGAGGACGGTGGCAGTGTCCGGCTGATCGATGCGATCGTCGCTTGGGGTGATCTGAGCGCGGTGAGGGAGCGGGTTCGCGCGCACCAGTCGGCGGGCGCAAATCACGTCTGCGTTCAGGTACTGCCGGCGGACCCGGAGGCGCTGCCGATGACCCAATGGCGCGAGCTTGCATCGGCGCTTCTATAGAAGTGAGGCCGCCCGGCTGTAACGCACGGCTGGGCCGCAACCAATATACTCCACCACTCCATGACTCCAATACTCGGGCCTTTGCGGCGGCACCGTGCTTGGCGCGAAAAGAGGTCGCCTTTCCAAGGTCTGGCAGCGTGAAGTTCAGTGCGGACGCGTGGCTGTGTTGCTTTTTTCGTGTCGGTTGCGTCTAATGTTCGGGAGACCTGTATGAAGCATCTCGTCCTGGCCGTTACGTTGCTGGTTTCGCTTCCGTTCGCCAGCCCCGACGCAATTGCGCATGATCCCTCCTATCAGGAGCCGTATTGGGGTTCAGTCCCATATCAAGATTATGTGCCGTACCCGTACGATCCCTACTATGAGCTCCACCTGATACACTACCAGTTGTATCGACCATCGCACGCGTATCCAATGTACCGGGCGTGCTGCGCCACGATCGGCGTTCCGATTTTGATTACACCGGTCCTTCCACCCCCGCCGGTCATCAGTTCCAGACCACGCTCTGTTGTCGGCCCAACGCCAAGAGCGGTTGGTCCATTGCCGGGGGCGGTGCCCGGCGCTGGCCGAAGATAAGGCCCGCCTGTACGCTACACCCCACAGCCGGCAACCGCCGGCCGGGCGCATGGCGCACGGGACCAGAGTCCTTTCCCGGTCCTGCGCCTGTTTACCACTGTTTAATGAATTCCAGAACGTGGCGATTGAAGGCTTCGGGCTGTTCCCAGGCGATCGAGTGGGAGGCTTCGGGAACGAGAATGAACTTGGCGCCGGGGATATGCGCAAGCTGGCGCCGCATGACCCAGGGCGGCGTCACCAAATCCTGGTCTCCCGCCATGAGCAGCGTCGGGAGCCGAATCGTTTCGAGTTTGCTGTACGTGATCGTCGTGCGTTGCGGTTGCGCCGGCGCGCCCTGACGGCGCGAGTTGTGGTAAATCTCGAGCCAGCGCTTAAGCCCCTCGGGATTTGTCGCCATATAGCCCATGCTCACTTCCCGAAACTCGGGGGGCCAGCTCGAAAATCCCGGGAGCGTCGTTTTCTCGCGCAACTTGCGCGTCTCTTCGTCCACGATCGCGCCGCTGCTGGCCGCGATCACCAGGGTCCGGACGTTTTGCGGATGCCAGAGCACGTAATCGTAGGCCGCGAAGCCGCCGCCGGCGACGGCAACGAGATGAAAACGGCCGAGCGCGAGATGGTTCGCCAGAGCCTCGAGATCGTCGGCGATGGTCCCTGGCTGAGGACCGGTCTCGGGAGTCGCGGTGCTGCGCCCCCAACCACGCCGATCGAACGCGATTACGCGATAGCCCGCCCCGACGAATCCGGGAATGTTATGCTCCCAGCTGTCGGCATTCCCGGTGTTAGCGTGAAGCAGCACGAGCGGCACGCCGCTCCCGCCGCTATCCGTATACCAAAGCCGCACACCGGGTAAATCCGCGTAGCCGGCGAATTGCCCGTTTTGCCCTTGCGTCATAGCCGCCATAAGCAAATACGTCTCCACTTTCTCAGTGTTTAGGCCAAGCGGTCATTCCCAAACCGTATCGCCCCACTCGCCTTCTTGAATGCTTTCATCGGCGGTGATCAACGGGCAGCCGAAAGTG
>DATMBL010000177.1:0-8469 GCA_035559295.1 Candidatus Eiseniibacteriota bacterium | reverse complement strand
CTGGACCACCGGAGTGGTGGAGGAACCGAGCGTTGTTTTCGGCCGGGGAATTTTGTAGCGCAACGCAAGACTTTTTCGCGCCAGGGGCAAGGTCCCGCAGCACAAGCCAAAATTTGATCTTTCAACTTGGCGACCTCTGCGCTCTTTCGGTGAGTGTCGGAGATTCTTTTTGCTTGCGCATCGCCGCGCGCCGATCAGGAGCGTGTGAGAAAGTAAAAGATCGGCGCGACGGCGATCCGATACCAACCGAACGGCGTCAAGCTCCACCGGCTCAAATAAAGCAGGAAACTTCGAATCGCGATCAGCGCAACGACGAACGATACGACGAACCCCGTAGCGAGCTCGATCAGTTCCCGGTCGGTAAACCCGCTTCGGACGTTCACCAGCTCGTAGAGCGTTGCGGCGAAGAGAACCGGGATCGCCGTCAAGAACGAAAACTCCGCCGCCGCCTTTCGGTCGAGCCCGAGCAAAATCGCGCCCAGAATCGTCGCGGCGGAGCGGGACGTACCCGGCCACAGCGCCAGTATCTGAAAGAAGCCGATCCCCAGTGCCGTTCCCGAACCCAGCGCATCCAGTGCTTTTGCGCCCCGCCGGGAAGAAGCCCATTGCTCGGTGACGAGGATTGCAACTCCCCCGGCGATCAACGCCGCAGCGACCGCGCCCGGCGTGAAGAGACGATCTTTGATCGCGTCGCCCGCGAGATAACCTGCCGCAAGCGCCGGCAGCGAAGCCAGCGTAATACGCCAAACCCCGTTCCAGCCGACCATCGCCGAGCCCTCCGGCCCGCCGGGCGCCAAACTCCGGATCGGGACGAGCGCCGCAAGCCTGCGCCAATACAGGACGACGACGGCCAGGATTGCGCCCGACTGAATGGCGATTTCGAAAGTCGCCGCTTTATCCCCGACGAATCCGAGGAGATGCCCGGCGATGATCAGGTGACCGGTCGATGACACCGGGAGAAACTCCGTGAGCCCTTCGACCATGCCCAACACGACGGCGACGCCGAGATTACCCATCTCGCTTGCCGGCGTGCCGCAGGGTCTCCGCCGGGCGATTGCGCAGCACCACATACTCATCGAATCGCCCGATCTCGGCACCCGACGCTCCGCTTCGCTGTTTCATCTTCGGAATATTCTTCTCCTTGACGATCACGACCATGGGCCGATCGGCGCGGCTCCAAATTTCCCCAAACTCATCGAAAGTGTAAAGGGCCGCGCCCCACGGCGTCTGCGGCCGCGCGCGATCCTCGGCAAGATAGAAATTGCCGAGCACGGTATTTTTCTTGTTCGCCCGCGTGACGACCCAGACGGGACGCTCGGCGCCCAGGTAAAAAAGCGCCCCGGTAAGGTAGGTGTCGTAGAAGATAACCTGCGTGCCGCGGCCCACCCATGGCGCCGCAGCCTCGACCACCGGCTTGGCCGACCGCTCGAGCGAGGCCGCCGCCATCAGATGAGCGATGAGAGTCATAAACACAAGCGCGCCCGCGGCGTGCGCCAGGCACACCGATCCCTGGCCCTGCCATAGCCCGCGCGCGCGGGCGTAGAGAAAAAGCGCGTAAATGCCGACGAGTAACACCGCGGCCGCAATGAGCAGCGTTCCGGTACGCTCGACGATCGGCTCGATTCGCTGCGGTAGGATCGGCGGCCAGGCCAAACCGAGGACAAAGTAGAAGAGGATCACGAACTGAATGAGCCATGGAGTATAGAAAGAAAACTGCGCCCGGGACTGGACGCCGCGCGCGGCGCCCTGCGCGATCCAAAGCGCAACCGGCGGAAAGATCGGCAACAGATAGTGCGGCAGTTTCGATTGTGAAAGCGAGAAAAACACCAACGGCAGAGTGGCCCACAAGAGCAAGAACAGGTTTTTACCATCCCACCTCGCGCGCCACCGCTCGCGCGCGGTCAGCGGAATCACCAGGGTCCACGGCAGCAAACCGACGAGCACGACGGCGAAGAAGTAATACCAGGGCGCGCTCCGGTCGAATTCCTCAGAGCCAAAGAACCGTCCGAAATGCTCGTCCCGGAAGAAATACGTCAGATACCCGGGGTTTCTGCTTTCCATCCATAAATAACCCGGCGCAACCAGGAGCAAGAAGAGCGCCGCCCCCTGGGCGAGACGCATTTGCTTGAGGGTATCTTTGTCTTTTCGGATGCCGAGGTACGCCGCAATGATCATCCCGGGCAAGACCGCCGCGATCGGACCTTTGATGAGGGCGCCCCCGGCCATGGCGACGTACATCAAGAAATAACCGCCGGTTCGAGCCCGCGGATTCGCCGCCTGTGACGCGTTATAGAAAGCGCAGAGCGCAAGGGTGACGCAAAACACCAGCGTCATGTCGGAAATGACGACACGGGACAAAATGAAGAATTCCGCGGTCGTGACGAGAATCAGAATGCTCCAGACCGCCTCGGCGCGTCCCCAGTGAAGGCGAGCGAATCGGTACACGACGACGAGACATCCGAGCGCGGCGAGCGCGGACGGCAAACGGGCCGCCCATTCGGAAACGCCGAACGCGCGGTAGGAAGCGGCAATCAGCCAGTAGAAGAACACCGGTTTGTCGAGAACCGGAAGGAAGTTTTCGTGCGGCGTGATCCAGTCATCGAGCAGCAGGATCTCTCGCGCTTTTTCGGCGTTTCTCCCCTCGTCGGGTTCGAACAGCGCCGCGCCGCCGAGATCATAGAACAGGATCGCGCTGCAGACGATCCACACGATGACGGGAAGTGCGCGCTCGAGCGCGTGGTTCTTGGTTTGCTGCAGCACGGTGATTCAAACCTTTTTACGTGATGCTCGCACATTTTCAAGACCGCCGAAAAGCGAAGCGCCGGGACTTTCTCGCGCCAAGCGCGCCGAGGTTGCAAGGCACTCGATTATCCGTTTTTGGTGATCACTGGTGGCCCTCCGGCGTTGCGCGGGGCATGCGCGAGATTCCCATTGTTCGTTGCGGCGTAGCTCCACTACGTTCCTCGCGCTTCAGCGAGCACCGTCCTTGCGCCTGACAGCAGATTGACAACCCGAAAGCGACAGCGTAGAAGGATCGCGAGGGCAAAGATGTTAGCCGCCGCACTCGCGGCATTGCCGCTCAAACCGCCTCGAGTTCCACCGCCTCCTACCGTACCTTTCAGAGCACAGGGCGGCCGCGCCGCGAGCAAACGCACGAAGCGGATACCTCATCGCGCAGTCTCCGCTTGCATGCTCGCGGCTTTATTGGCTCTATTGCTCCCTCCCGCTTCGGCCTTCTCTCTTCAGCCGGTCGCGAGTTTTTTTTACGACGAAAGCGGCAACGTCGTTCGCCAGGAGCGCGACACGAACGGTGACGGCAAGATGGATCGCGTGACCTATTATAATCCCACGGGCCAGATCGAACGCGTGCAGCAGGACATCAATTTCGACGGCCGGCCCGACATGTTTTTGTACTACGAAAACGGCCGGGTTGCGCGCCAGGAGGTTTCGAGCCGAAACGATGGAAAGATCGACCTCTGGGAATACTTCGACGGTCAGGGTCGGCTGATCAAAAAGGCGCAGGACCTCAATGGATCGGGCAGACCCCACATGTGGGTGTATTTCGAGAACGGGCAGCCGGTTCGCAGCGAGGAGGATCCCGACGCGTCCGGCAAGCCGAGGCGAATCGTCCACTACCAAAACGGCAAGGTCAGCCGCATCGACGAGGACGGCAATGCGGACGGCAAGTTTGAGAGCGTGTCCTATTTCGAAAACGGCCAACTCGTGCGAAAGGAAGTTGACCGCAAACAACGAGGCCAACCGGATCTCTGGGGCTATTACCGCGACGGGCAGCTGCTCAAACAGGAAGAGGACCTTCGCGGAAACGGAAAGGTGAGTCGGATCCTCTATTTCGAAGGGGAACAGGTGATTCGCCGGGAGGAGGACACTTCCGGTAGCGGCAGAATGGATCTGGTCGAGTTCTTTTCCGGCGGCCGCCTGACCAAGCGACTCAAGGATACGAAGCGAAACGGCAAGTGGGATATCGTCTATTTCTTCAAGAACAACGAGATCGCGCGCGAAGAACGCGATACCGACGGCGATGGGTACTTCGATCTGCGGATCTATTACGAGGGCGGCCAAGTCGTCCGTCAGGAAGCCGATACCAACCAAGATCGGCGCATCGACGTGTGGGTTCATTTTCACAACGGCCAACGCGTCGAGCAGCTTGAAGACCAAGCGCTCAAAGGAACCATCACCGCCCGCTATCTCTTCAAGAACGGTGAGCTCGTAGCGCAGGAAAAGGTCGCGGACGCGCCGCCGCCGGAACCCGCGCTTCGTTTCGGGTCGATTGACGACGAACTCCGAAATATGCAAGGCTTGTAAGTTTGGAGCCTGAGAGGGATAGCCTGGAGCGGCGAAATAGAGTAACGTCATTCAAGGTCTCGCATGCGGAACGGTTTTCAAGGCGCGCTTTTGCTCGCCGTGATCGTGATCGGGGGCTGCGACCCCGCGCCACTGCAGTACCCACCCGCCTCCCCTAACTACCCGCAAGCCAATCCGCCCGATCCGAATTTGAGCCAAACCGGGTTGCCGCAACCGACTCCACCCGACCCCGCGGTGACAGGCTCGCAGCGTTTGCAGCACGCCTGGAACAAAGCGGTCGAAGGGCTGGCGATGGGCGGGGCGATCGGCGGTCCGTACGGCGCCGGCGGCGGGCTTGTCCTAGGGTTCATTGCCGGCCTGCTGACGGCGGAGTCCCACTACGGCAACATCAATTCACAGATCCAGATCGAGCAGCAAAAGGACAAACAGCTCGAGGCCGCGATCGAGCACGAGCTCCAACGCCAGCGAGCTTTGGAATCTCAGGTCGCAGCCGCTACGACGGACGCCGTGACGGGCGCCGCGCAGGCGCCCGCCACGGTCAACGGAGGCACCGGAGTTGCGCAGGGCGGCGCAGAGCCAACCCAACCGGTGCCGGCCGACAAGCAAATCGCCTCGGCCAAAAAAGCTCCTTCGGATTCCATGGTGAGGCCGTTTAAAAACGTCGAAATCAAGGATCTAAACGGCGACGGCGTCCCTGACGTCTGGCGCTACTACAATCCATCGAAACCGGGCGAAATCGTCCGTCAAGAGGAATCGTCCAAAGCCGACGGACGGGTGGACGTCTGGACGCATTACAAGGACGGTCTTCTCGTGCGTCGCGAGGTCGATTCGAACGGCCGAGGCAGGCCGGATATCGTCTATTACTACGAGAACGACAAGATCGCCAGGGAAGAGCGGGATGAGTTGGGCACAGGCCAGATGAGCTACCGCGCTTTCTATGAGAACGGCCGCCTCGCAAGGGTCGAAAAGTCGGGCAATGGCAACGGCAAGACCGATCTGTGGATTTATTACGACCCTGCCAAGGAAGGCGAGATCGTGCTGCGTGAGGAAAGGGATCTCAACGGCGACGGAGCGGTTGACCTCTGGTCGCACTACGAGCAGGGCCGACTCGTCCGCCGCGATGTCAGCTCGGTCGGGCTGGAGGTGCTCGCCAAACAAGATGTGGCCACTTCCGGTGCGGCCGGGGCGCATCGGGTACCCGCGACAACCGGTGAAAAATGAGCAGGGATCTTTCCACCGACCTCTCGGAGACCGGAATTCTCGCGCTCATGAGAAGTCCGTTTCTCATGCCGTCGCTTGCGCTTCATTTGTTCGCTCTTTATCTGGCGGCCAGCATCAATTCGGTCATCCCTAAACGCGCTGAAGCGCCGATTCCGATCCAGCTCTTGGAATTCGGATCCGGCGGCTCGCCGGACAGAAGCATAGGGCCTCAACGCGGGCCGGGCGGTCCGAAGACCGCGCCCAAACTCGGTAATCCCGTCACGCCGCGAGAACAGAGAGGCGATCTCGACAAAGGTTCCGTTGAGGTTAGGCCCGAGCCGGTTGAAGCTCCGGCAGCGCCGCCATCCCCGCCGGCGCTCCCGGGACCAAAAACGCTCGCGGATGCGCGCAGAGCCGAGCCTGCCGCTGTAAAAGAAACCGCTCCCGACTCGCTCGTTCAATTGCCGACGCGTCAGAACCCGGGAGACCTCTCGGCCCCGACCCCGGCCCAAGGGACGAAGAAGAGTTTCACTCCGGGCGATCCGGGCGCCGATGCTGCCCGGCTTCGCGCGCTGAAAGAAGGTTCCGCCTTACCGGGGGAGCTTAAGGGCACCGGGGGCGGCGCCGGTCCTTACGGCGTTCCGGGTGGTGTAAGGAATGGAACCGGAGTCGCCGGCGGCGGGACCGGAAGCGGCAGCGGCGGCGGGAGTCTGACGGGCCTTCGAGGCGCGGCGGCCGACTACGAGGAGTACTACAGGCAAATCGAGCGCCGCGTGAGATCGGTCTGGCGTTACCCTGATGAAGTCACGGGCGTGCATAACCTCAGGATCCGCTTTACCGTCGATCGCGCGGGCAAACTCCTCAACGCCGAAGTCGTCGATTCCACCGATCCCCGGCTTAACACCAGCGCCATTGAAGCGATGCGGCGAGCGTCTCCTTTTCCGCCGCTGCCCGAGAGCATCAAAGATATCGCCGGTGACCCTTTGATCATACGTTTCACGGTCGGTAACCGCGTCCGCAGCTAGTTTTATCGAGCCATCTTTAGGCTCGTTGAGCCAAGCGCAGACCTCGGTCTATCGCCTCCGCCTCTGTTTCTTGAATTGATTCTTTTTTCGGCTATCTTCGTAACCGTTATGCTTGAGAACTTTCGCGGCCGCGCAAATCTTGCTCACGAACGCGACCGTCGAAAAACAAAAACTTTCTCGCGCCAAGAACACCAAGTGCGGAGAGCGAACACCCGAGTCGAATACCGCACCACGCGGGACACGAAGAGCACGAAGTCTAAAGAACGTTTGCTCGAATTCCCTTCGTGAACTTCGTGCTCCTTGTGGTTAAGTCTTGTTTGCGGCTGAGACTGAAAGGGCACTTAAATGCAGGAACCGTTGAATCTGATTCAGATCATTCACCGCGGCGCGATCGCGACCTATCCGCTGATCGTGATGTCGATCATTAGCGTGGCGGTGGTCCTGGAGCGACTCTGGTCGCTAAGAAACATCGGCGCGACGACGGCGCGGATCAGCGAGTCGATCTCGGACCCGATCAAGAAAGGCGAAAGGGATCTCGCGATCGCGATTTGCAAGCAAAATTCGCACTGTCCGGCCGGGCGCATCCTCATGCGGGTGATCGAGGCGGAAAAACTTCACGGCAAGGAGTCGGCCAGTGCCTTTGCCGGCGAAGCGATGTTCGAGGAAAACCAGAAGTTAAGGAAGCACCTCTGGATCCTTGGGACGGTGGCGAGCAGCGCGCCGTTTATCGGCCTGCTCGGCACGGTCATCGGCATCATAAAATCCTTCGAAGAGATGGCGATTTCGGGCACCGGAGGGTTCGCGGTCGTCGCCGCCGGCATCTCCGAAGCCCTGGTTGCGACCGCGTTGGGTCTCGGCGTCGCCATCATAGCCTTGATTTTTTACAACTACTTTCAGACTCGCATCGCCAACCTAAACGGGCTTTTTCGTATCCAGGTCTCCAGGCTCTTACAGAACCTGGCGCCCTGAGAGGGGACTCCTATGGCCATGACTCCGATCAACGGCGACGACGATTCGGGCATCGTCTCCGAGATCAACATTACGCCTCTCACCGATATCTTTCTCGTACTCTTGATCATCTTCATGATCACCAGCTCGGCCATGATCGAATCCGGAGGGAAGGTAAACCTCCCGAAGGCGGCAACGACTCAAGCCGAACCGAGAGGCACGACTGTTACGCTCACGCCGAAACAGGAGATCTTCATCAATCAAAAAAAGGTGAGCCCCGCCCAGCTCGAGCCCGCGCTGGCCGAAGCATTAAAAACCAGCGCCGATAAAATCGTGATTCTCAGGGGCGACAAGGACGTGCTTCTCGGCGAAGCGGTGCGGGTGATCTCGATCGCCAAGAAGGTGGGCGCCGCCGAGATCGCCATCGCCGCCGAAGCCGAGCAAACCAAAGGTGTAAGCAGTCAGCGGTGAGCGGTAAGCGGGTTTGCGGCCCGCTCGCCACATAGTTTTTTTTCTCTGCGCCGTCTCTTCGGTTTGGGTGCTACCGCGGCGGGCCTTCGGCGGGCGGGGGTAACTGCGGCGCGCGCTGCAGGCTGCTGTCGCGGTCGCGCGCTATATCTCTTTGAATCTGCTCCTCGGTTTTACCGAGCCTCTGGACCTCGAGCTGCAAGCTTCTTTCGCGTTCCAGAAACACTTCCAAATCCAGCGAACGCTCGCCTCCCGGTTGGTAGTTGATCGTCACCGCGTCGCGTCCGACCGAGCCGTCACTCGCCCGGGCGAAGACTTGAATCCGGTTGGCGCCGGGCGCAACCGGGACCGCGGACGAGAAGAAGCCGTCCGCCGCCAAGCGCGAAACGGTCGCCTTTTGCCCCGTGGTTTCGTTCAAGACCTGGACGTGCTCCACGCCGACGACGGAGATATTTTCCAACACGGCGAGGATATCGGCCGGACGCGATACCGGCGTGTACGTGCC
>DATMBL010000176.1:0-3222 GCA_035559295.1 Candidatus Eiseniibacteriota bacterium | reverse complement strand
GATGGTGGAAAAGCCGGTGCGGAAAAGCGAGTTCTGCATCTCTTGGACGATGCCCGCCAGACGCGCCTGAATCACCTGAAGCGTGATCGGATCGACCGTCATAACATGGTTCGGTTACGGCTTTCGGCTCTCGGGTTCGGGGTTTAGGGTTAGCCTCGCGTTACCCGTCGTTTTTCCCAGTTGTCAACTCGAGATCCGAAAACGCGAAACGCCTCTAACTCCGTGGGACGATGATCAGATTACCATAGTCATCCACGCTCGCCTGCTGTTCCGGATGAATCACGGTGGTGGTGTCGAGCTGCTCGACGATCGCCGGTCCCGGGATCTCGTGACCGGGGCCGAGGCGTTCGCGCGCGTAGATCGGGCAAGCGAGCGTGCCCTGCTGCTTGCCGAAATAAACTTCTCTCAGCGCCGTCCGGGCGCGCTCGATGCCGCCCTGCGCCGCCTTGGCGGGCGAGAGCTTGGCCTGGGGCACCAGTCCATAGGAGATCAAGCGGAGGCTCACCAATTCCACCGGCTCGGATTCGGCTTTGTGGCCCGAGACCTGCTCGTGCTGGGTATCGAACCGGCGCCGCATCAGTTCCAGCTCGGCCCTCCCGAGCGGCGGCGCCGGCGACGGCACGGTCAATTCATAGCCCTGGCCCGCGTAGCGGAGATCGAGAAACGTCTCGATTCGTATTTCGCGGTCGTCGAAGCCTTCGGAGCGCAGATCCTTTATGGCCTGATCACGAAGCTGCTCCAGGATCGCGTTGATCTCGTCGATATCGGCATCCTCCAGCCCAACGAGCTTCGAGCGCACGTAGTCATGCTTCACGTCCGACATCAACAAACCGAGCGCCGAGTGCACGCCCGGCGTTAGCGGGATCAAAACCGTCGGGATTCCGAGATCGAGAGCGATGCGCCCGGCGTGCATCGGGCCGCCGCCGCCGAAAGCCACCAGAGTAAAATCGCGAATATCATACCCGCGCTGGGAGGAAACCGCCTTGATCGCTTCTTCCATTTTGACGTTGATGATGTCGAGCACCCCGCTGGCCGCTTCGAGCAGGCCCAGCCTCAAGGGCCGTGCGATCGCCTCCTGCAGCCTCTGTTGCGCTTGGGCCTTGTTGAGCTTCATCCGTCCACCGAGAAACCGGTCGGGATCGAGCACGCCGACGATCAAGTTGGCGTCGGTCACCGTGATCTCGCGCCCGCCCCGGTCGTAACACACCGGGCCGGGATCCGCGCCGGCGCTGTCGGGACCGACCTGCAATCCGCCGACGGCGTCGAGGCGCGCGATCGTGCCTCCGCCGGCGCTCACCGTATGGATGTCGAGCATCGGCAAACTGATCGGGCGACCGCTGATCCGTCCCTGAGTCGTGATCACCGGCTGGCCCTCGTGGATGAGAGCGACATCGCAGCTGGTCCCGCCCATATCGAAGGTGATGATGTTGTTGACCCCGATGCGCTCGCAGGTGCCGAGCGAGGCGATCACGCCGCCCGCCGGCCCGGATAGGACGGTGGCCACCGGTTTTCGCGCCGAGCCCTCGAACGTCGCAACCCCGCCGTTGGACTGCATGATGTAGAGCTTCGGCGTCGCCACTCCCATCCCTTTCAGCTTCCCTTCGAGCCGGCTCAGGTAATTTGCCATGACCGGCGCGATGTAGGCGTTGATCACGGTCGTGCTCAGACGGTAAAACTCGCGAATCTGCGGCAACACCTCGCACGACAGCGAGAGACTCGCCGCGGGAAATTCCCGGGCGAAGATCTCTTTGATTTGGAGTTCGTGCGCAGGGTTGAGAAAAGAGAAGAGAAGGCACACGGCGACGGATTCGACGTCTTTCTTTTTTAGGCGCCGGACCGCCGCGCAGGCCGCCTCGACGTCAATCGGCTTTAAAACCGTGCCGCGGTAATCGATGCGTTCGGGGACTTCTTCGGTGTAGCACGGCGGAGCGAGGAGGCGGGGCTTTTCGAAAAACAGATCGTAGGTGGCCGGGCCGTAGCCGCGCGTTTGCTCCATCACTTCGTAGATGCCTCGGAACCCCTGCGTCACAATCAAGCCCGTGCGCGCCCCCTTTTCTTCGAGCAGCGCGTTGGTGCCGACGGTCGTGCCGTGACAAAAAAACGATATGTCGCTCGGTGAAACGCCGCCGTCGAGCAGCTCGCGAACGCCGTTCACCACGGCCTGGAACGGTTCCTTGGGTGTCGAGGGGACCTTGGTGATGCTCAGGGCGCCCGTCTCTTCGTTGAAGAAAACAAAATCGGAGAAGGTTCCTCCGGTATCGACGGTCACCCGGATCTTCGCCATAGCTGTTTCGTGTACCACCAAAAATTCACCCCTTCAATCCGTTCTGCTCGCCGCCTGCTCCGCCCTCCATCCCGCGGAGCCGTCCTCGACAAGCGAGCCGTCCGATAGCAGAACCATGGACGACGCTCGTCTCCGACGAAGACTTGGGATCGGTACGCGCCCCCGTGATCGCTCGCGCGCGACAGCGTTTGCTTGACTGGCGCTCGTTGGGTTACAAACGTCGGTATCGACGATCCGCGATGAATGAGCCGGAAAACGGTTTTTTGACGAAGCTCCTCGACCGTGTCGAACGCTGGGGCAACAAACTACCGCACCCGTTTAATCTCTTTTTGCTGCTTTCGGCCGGCGTGCTCGTACTCTCCTGGGTCGCGCATGTGCTCGGGCTATCGGTCACGCATCCGGTCACCGGAAAGCTGCTGACGCCCGTCAACCTCCTCGACCGCCAGGGGATACAAAATATCCTCACGAAGGCGGTAAGCAACTTTACCGGTTTCGCCCCTCTCGGCACCGTGCTCGTGGCCATGATCGGTGTCGGGGTGGCGGAGCGTAGCGGTCTGATCGCGGCGGCCCTCGGCGGCCTGGTGCGGAGCGTCCCACGCCCGCTGGTTACTTTCGCGCTGCTCTTTGCTGGAGTGAACGCGAGTCTCGCCGTCGATGCCGGTTACGTCATCCTGATTCCGCTCGGCGCCGTGCTCTTTCTCCGCGTAGGACGCCATCCGCTTGCCGGACTCGCCGCAGCCTTCGCCGGTGTATCGGCCGGGTTTAGCGCCAACCTCTTTCTCACCCCGATCGACCCGCTGCTCGCCGGACTCACCCAGGAGGCGGCGCGGCTCTATGATCCGCGTTACACCGTTGCCGCAAGCGCGAACTACTACTTCATGGCCGCTTCGACCGTGCTCTTGAGCGCAGTCGGCACGGCGGTCACCGGCTGGCTCGTC
>DATMBL010000175.1:0-9473 GCA_035559295.1 Candidatus Eiseniibacteriota bacterium | reverse complement strand
TATGGCGCGTCTTGCGTCCCGGAGGAAGACTGCAGTTCGGCGACATCGCCAATGGCAAACCGGTGCCTGAAAGCGCCATACGCAATATCGATCTCTGGACGGCTTGAATCGCCGGCGGCCTTCCGTGCGAAGGCTGGCGAGCGATGCTGGCAGAAATAGGATTTTTGGATATCCAAATCAGTCCGCCGCACGATACCTTCGGGGAAGCCCGAGGCGAAAAGAAGGCTCGGCTCTTCGATGTTTACGGATACACGTTCCTCGGGCGCAAGCCGGGCTAACCGCCTCATATGCGGCGCCCGGCCGGCATGACATGAAGCCGAGGGATGCTCTTGGCGGAAGCAGAGTGTGTGAGCTTACCGGCGGCGGACCGGATTGCCGAGCGGCATCACGTTGCCCCACAGATTACGTGGTAGGATGCGGTCTTCATCATTGGGCCCCTTCAGCTCGGCTTAAGGCGGTTCTGCCGCTGGGTGCCGTAAACGGCAGCACCATTCGGTGAAGCCCTTTAGATACTCATCCGCATAGTGCTGGGCCAACCGCTTGGCGCCTTCTTCGGTTACCTGGCTCTGCGGAGTTCCCCCATCCTTGCCCACGCGGCTTACGGAAGCAGGCGGCCAGAACCAGAGCGGGCAGTTGGGTCTTGTCACCGATTTCGGCCAAGGCGACTCAGACCGTCACCACGCCGAATCCAAGAAGTTGGCGACACGATATCCTCGCGTTGTAATCCGCGTGCCCAAAACGTGCCCAAGACAAAAGTAGAACGCGTGAAACTACTTGAAATTGCTCAAGTCAGAAAAAAGATTTTCTGAGCCCAAAAGATAAGCTAAGTTGTTGCTGCAAAAATGGAAAACGATATTTTCAATAGAAAATTCCCAAGCTGGACGTCACGGGTTCGATCCCCGTCGCCCGCTCCAATCCTTTAGATCACGCTCGTGTGTTGTGATGTGGCTATGTGCGAGACGGAACTCGCAATCCATCGGAGGACGCCAGTCACAAGCCAGCGGTCCATTCGAACGGCGCCGTCGGCCATTGCTTGTTGACAATGAAGCCGGTCTTTGCGTAAAGCATGCCATTATACCCCAACTGGATATGCGCACGAGATCATGAAGCCCGAGCAGCCGGTCGACCGCGTGTTCGAACTTTTCGACGAAATGAAAAGGAATTTTGAGGAAAGACTTGCTTGGTTCGACGAAGAGATTCGAAAGACAAGATTGGAATATTTGGAGCACGCCGTCCGGCAAAACAAAGACGCTCTTGCGGAAATTCTAAGCGCCATTGATCGGCAATTGATCGAAACGGCGGCATGCGTGGAGGAGTATCAGCGTGTTTTGGACAATCTTACCAAACTGGATGAAGCGGTTCGCGCAATGGGCGGAGCGACAAACCAAGCATACGAGCGGATCCCGGGTGAGGACGTGGCCGGGGTTTTGGTTGCTCGGATTGAGCTTTTAAAATCCCAGGGAAAAATATGATCGGCTTCCAGGGGGAGTCGTAACCGGTCCGAAACGGCCAGGAGGCGGTCATGAGTCACATTTCAACGGCGGGCAGAATCGAAGCGCTACGCCGGTCGCGGAGAATATTCGAGAGGCAGCTTCGGGCGCAAACGATCGAGCTGGAACGGCGCAGCGAGCTCCTTGCAACCGAGCAGGAACGCATCAAAGCGGATTTCCAAAAGAGCGAGACCTTACTGCGGGCGATTATTGATACCGTACCCGAGTGTGTCAAACTGCTGAGCCGAACCGGCACGGTGGTCCTGATGAATCCCGCCGGCTTGAGGATCGTTGAGGCCGACTCTCAAGACCAAATCATAGGGAAGTGTATCTATTCGTTGATCCTCCCGGAGCACCGCGAAGCCTTTCAGTCTCTCACTGAGCGCGCGTTCGGCGGTGAGTCGGGGAGGCTGGAGTTCGGTCTCATCGGCCTCAAGGGGACGCGCCGGAGCTTGGAAACGCAGGCGCTGCCGCTCCGCGACGTATCGGGCACGATAACTTCGGCGCTGGCGATCACGCACGACATCACGCAGCGCCGCCGCCGCGATGATGAACTCGCGACACGTGCCCGTCAGCAGGAGGCGGTGACGCAACTCGGACGAAAGGCTTTGAGCGGGATCGAGCTTCCTGATCTTCTGAGCGACGCCTGTAGGCTCGTTGCCGAGACGCTCGCAGTTGAGTTCTGTGATGTCTGGGAATTGCTTGCCGGGGGCGAGCTACTGTGCCTGCGGGCCGCGGTTGGCTGGCGGGAAGGTTTAGTGGGCCGCGCCACCATTCAGGCGGCGCTTCGCTCACCGCCCGGCTATGCCTTGCTTTCCGAAGAGCCGGTGATTGTAGAGGACATGCGGACCGATGCGCGGTTCAGCGCGCCTTCTGTTTTTCACGAACACGGGATCGTGAGCGGGATGAGCGCGGTTATCCTAGATCGGAGGAAACCTTTTGGAGTGCTTGGGGCTTACACTTCCGGGAAGCGGGCCTTTAACGCGGGCGACGTTAACTTTTTTGCGACCATCGCAACTGTAATTTCAGAAGCGCTCAAGCGCAACACGGCGGAGGAGGATCTGCGAAGATCAAGGGAAGCCTTGCGGGCTCTAGCAGCGCGTTTGCAAGCCGTACGGGAGGAGGAAAGAACCGAACTTGCGCGCGAGATTCATGACGAGCTTAGCGGATCGCTAACGGCCCTCAAGATGGATCTTTCGTTGATTGCCATGGATCTCACGGTTGAACAAGCGGCGCTGACCGAGAAAATCGAATCGATGAATCGGCTGATCGACGGAACGGTGAACTCGGTGCGTAATCTCGCCAGCCGGTTGAGGCCCGGAGTACTCGATGATCTCGGATTGGTTGCGGCCATCGAGTGGCAAGCAAGGGATTTTCAAAAGCGGTTTGGCATCGCGTGTGAGGTTAGTTGTGACTGTGATCCCCCTTTAGATCGAGAACAATCGACCGCAGTCTTCCGAATCTTGCAAGAGACCCTCACCAATGTGGCCCGGCACGCCGGGGCGACGAAAGTCTGCGTGAGCTTGAAGGAGCAAACGGGGGTTGTCACGCTGGAAATTCGCGACGACGGTCGCGGTATCACTCAAGAAGAAGCCACGAGTGCGAACTCATTGGGCCTTTTGGGCATTCGCGAGCGCGCGCTGGCGTTCGGCGGCGAGGTTGCTATCGCCGGTGAACCGAGACAGGGGACGACGGTCATCCTGAAAATGCCTGTTACGTTTCACGAAGCAGGAGTCCGGTGATTAAAGTTCTCATCGCGGACGATCATCCGATTTTTCGCCAAGGTCTCAAAGAGATTCTTCGAGCGCGAGCTGGTGTCGACGTGGTTGGCGAGGCCGAGACCGGCCAGAAGGCATTGGAACTGGCCCGCAAGGAGCGTTGGGATGCCGTGGTGCTTGACATAGCCATGCCGGGAATCGGTGGAATTGAAGCCTTGCGCTTGCTGAAACAGGAACGACCGAGGTTGCCTGTCTTGGTGCTGACGAATCATGCCGAAGATCAGTACGGCGTGCGGGCGTTGAGGGCGGGCGCCGACGGCTACCTGACCAAGGATAAGGCGCCGCAGGAGCTGCTGAACGCCTTGTCGAGGTTACTTCAGGGCGGGAAATACATCGGCCCAACGCTGGCCGAGGAACTCGCTGCCAAGTTATCCGGGGCCGGTCGCAGGTCGCCTCATGAGATTTTGTCCGACCGGGAGTACGACATTATGCGGCGGATTGCTTTGGGCAAACCGCTTTTCAGGATTGCGAGAGAACTAGGTCTCAGTCCTCGAACCGTCAGCACGTATCGCGCGCGACTGTTGAGAAAAATGCAAATGAAGACGAATACCGACCTGATCCGCTACGCCCTCGAAAAGAAACTGATCGGTTAATCCCGCGCAAAGGCGCCTCGATTTGGCGCAACGGCTGTTCGTGTTGTAGTGCCGGACCGGACACGAGCGATTGCAACCGCCTTACAAAAAAATCGGATCTTTCCATTCTTTCCTTTAACTGAATGCCTGGTTATTTTTAAGGGCAAGGAAAACCGAATCGCTCTGTTCGGCTGCTACGCCGCTGGATTCCAAAGGAGCCCTGCGATGTCGCCGGCAAGTTTTTCGACGAATCGCCAAGGTGGGCGAGCGCGACGCTCGATAATGCTGGCCGATGCAGTTCTACGAATAAACGCTTCCCTGGCACTTTCCCATTCGAGTACGAGCGCATTAGGCAGGGTCATCGATATCGCGCGTGAGTTTATGGGGGCCCACGAAGCTTTCGTGCGCGTCTCTACGGGCGATGACTGGCTTCGCGCAGTCTCCTCTTCCGAGGAACCTGCTGAATCGTGCGAGTATCTGGAAGCGGCATACGCGGACATCCATGCGCTCGTTTGCCGCACGGCCAACCCGGTTCGCTTGAGCGAATCGGATTTGGCGCGTTTTCCGGCCTTCCAGGGCGCTGCGGCTCGGGCGAGAGGACGCCGTTTCCCGCCCCGGGCGCTTCTCGCGGTCCCACTGACGGCTGGAGACGAGAGCAATCTGGGCCTAATGCAATTCGTGAACAAGAGTGCAAGGGAATTTACCCTTTATGATGAAGCCGTTGCCTTACGGCTGGGTGACGCAGTCGCATCGGCCATGCAGAACCATCGGCTGTACGCCGAATTGCAAGAGAGCGTTCGGTGCAAGGATCGATTCCTAGTGACGCTCGGGCATGAGCTTCGCAACCCGCTGGCCATTATCAGCACCGCTACGGAACTGCTCCGCCGCCTTGGACCACCGGACGCACGGGTGAACGAGCTACGGGACATGATCTCCGGTCAGGTGAGACAAATGAATCGGCTGATCGAGGATCTACTGGATGTCACGCGCATCGGTCAAGGAAAGATTGCTCTGAGGAAAGAGCAATGCGACCTCGTTTCCCTGGTGTGCCGGACGGTAGACGACAACCGGCCCCTGTTGGCGGAAAGCGGTTTAGAATTGCGCATGGATGTGCCGGATCAGCCTTTGTGGGTCAGCGTGGATCACGCAAGGATCGCTCAAGTCGTTGGCAACCTCCTGTGTAACGCCATCAAATTCACGGAGAAAGGCGGAACCGTGACAGTGCGATTGCGAAAGGCGAGCGCCGCAGAGACCTGCGAGCTGATGATCGTTGATACGGGAATCGGCATGGACTCCAAGACGCTCGCGAACATCTTCGAACCGTTTCACCAAGCACAGCGCAGCAGCCAACGAAGCCGAGGCGGTTTGGGATTAGGGCTTGCGCTTGTCAAAGGCCTCGTCGAGCTGCATGGAGGAGAGGTGCGGGCTTTTAGCGAGGGTCCGGGATGCGGTTCGGAAGTGAGAATTACGTTGCCTCTGGAGAAGCGATCGGTCAACTCGTTGCCAGATCTCCACGCACACAACAAGTTACTCATCCAGAACAACCGATCTTACCGGATCCTCATCATTGAAGATAATCAGCTCGCCGCGGCATGCATCCAGATGTGTCTTCGTGAGAGCGGGCACGTGGTGGAAGTGACACATACCGGCTCGGCAGGAATCGAACTGGCTCGGCGCTTCCACCCGGAGGTGGTGCTCTGCGACATCGGTCTGCCTGATCTCGACGGTTATGCCGTGGCTCGCGTGCTGCGCCGGGAAGAAGCGCTCGCACGACCTCGTCTGATTGCAATCAGCGGTTATGGTCAAGAGGAGGACCGGCGCCAGGCTGGCGAGTCAGGTTTTGATGTCCATCTGACCAAGCCGTTCGATATGGAAGATCTGCAACGGATTCTGAGCAACCTCGCTGTCCCATAACGTGTCAATCCCGGCGTTGTGCACACGCTTCAATGCACGGCGCACTTTCACTCCACCGCTTTTGAGCGAGCTTCGTTTTCGATCGCGTAGGCTCTTGACACCGGCTCGCGCGGGATGGCATCGGTGCGAGGGCACGACCGGGGTTGTCGGTTCGCGCATTGTTGCAGGATCAAAACGGAAGCGAGCGTGAACCTGGAACTCGAACCGATAATTGCGGAAAGAAATCTCGGCGGGCATTGACACGGCCTCGAGACGTCGTGCGCCCATTTCTTTGAAAGTGGAGTGACATCCATCCGCGGGAACGCTTGAACGATGGGCTCGCGAGTTCCAGTGCTGATCTGCGGCGGCGGGCCCGTCGGGCTTGCGCTCGCCGCGTTGGTTTTGGTCAGGCCTGACGGCCATGTGGCGTGGCGCGGCGATGTTTGCCCCGACGATGCTCTGAACCTCATCGATCGCGCGCGTGGCGCGCTAGGTCGATAGTCGCAGCCCCCGATCCCACGGCGGCGGCGCTACGACAGATAGCCGCGTTCCCGCCAGAAACGCTCCGCGGCGGGATGCAACGGGATATCGAGCGGTCCTTCGGGCGTGTCGCGGCACATCCTCTCGAGCGGCAGCGGCCCGGGTTTTTCCCAGATGATCTTTCCCTTTCTCGCCTCGAGCGCGGCGCAGACGGCGGTGACGACCGGGTCCGGCACGTTGGCGTGGGTGTAGAGCGGGAAGCCGCTGAAATCCAACGTGGGCACGTCGGACTCCAGTTTCGGATGATGGGCCTTCGGCAAAACCGCACGGCGAAATCCTAAAGCCTCCAGGTGTGCCAGCATCGATTCATCGAAAGCCAAGACGCGCATGCCCGTTTCGAGCGCGACGTCGAGCCAGTTGTGTACCGCTTCATCGATGATCATATCGACCTCCCCGCGCTGGACGGCGCCAAGCCGGTTGGCTCCTTTAGGGAGCCCCGGGTCGTAGCGCACCTGCCCGCCCCACGCGGTGATATCGTCCAGTGAAAAGCCCGCCGCTAAAAGGACCTCTCTGACGACGAGATGGAGCGAGTGATCCATCTGCCCGCGAATCTAGACCCGCAACGGTAAACGGCGCTCGCGCAGCTCGCGGAGCGATTGCAAGCCGGTTCGTTTGGTCACCGCAAACGCGAGCTGATCCGGCGACGGAACGACGGCGATGGCGCGGAGGACGATCGGCTCAGGAAACGGCCCCTTACCGCGGAACGCCAGAGCGAGCGGAGCGGCGGGATTGATCATTGCCACCTGGACTTCGCCGCGGGCGATTTGGGCGATCGCGGCCGGGCTGTCGCTGCCGAAAAGCGTGACCGGCCAGCCGTCGCCGCCTTGCTCCCGCAGGGCGATCCGGGCTTGGCGGTAGCGCCATTCGGGTTGCCGCACCAGCTCCGAGGCGACCTCGAGCACGAGACCCGACCTCATGGTATCTCTGCCGA
Source organism: Candidatus Eiseniibacteriota bacterium (assembly GCA_035559295.1). Taxonomy (GTDB): domain Bacteria; phylum Desulfobacterota; class Binatia; order UBA9968; family UBA9968; genus DATMBL01. The sequence continues at coordinate 2,269 of DATMBL010000175.1, read as the reverse complement.
CGTTGCGATTCTTGCGGTCAATCGAATCCGTCAAACCAACCTCCTCAAAGTTCGGGCAGGACTTGGCGCCGGGAATTTTTGCCAAGCTCGTTTCGGCCATGTTCCGGGGCGGACGAATCTAATGCGCTGGGAGCGGGCCCGCGCCGGCGATTTTTTTAAACAGGTCCACATCCTCGGGATTCCGCGGAAGATTCTTGATGATGAGATCGAATTCGTCCGGGAAGATCGGAGACGGCGTGTCCCCGGTGATCTTCTTGAAGTCTTTTAAGAACTCCGGATCCTTGTAGGCGGCGGTGATCGCCTCCCGCAGCGTCCGCGTCCGCTCCGGCGGAGTGCCGGGCGGAGTGATAAAGGTCGCGCCGGCGATATTGAAGGAGCGATAGATCTGCAGGAGCCGCCGCTCCTTATCGGTCCTGGCAAACGATTCGAGTTCGGGTAGATGAGCAAAGCGCGGATGCGTTTTGTCTTTGGGGATCTGCAGGATGACATGCACATCGACGAGTTTCTTTTCGAGCCATTCGGCATGGCGCCTCAGCAACGACGGAACGGCGTTCACCCTCGCGTCGAGTTCGCCGCGCAAAAGCGCTTGATCGAGCTCCGGTCCCGAGTATCCGGTGACGAATTTCGGCTCCTTCAAGCGCAAAATATATGCGAACAGCCGGCCGAGCGTATGGATCGTATGGCCTACCGACTGCCCGCCAATTCTCACTCCGGAGCTGGCGCGCAGAGCATCCACTGTGCCGAGGTTGGCATCGCGTCTCGTGAGAAACACGTAGTGGTCTTCGGATTCCGCGGTGCCGAAGAAAGTGAACTTGTCGAGCTCGTAATCGACCCCGGGCTCGTGGAGCACCGCTGCCCGAATGAAGCCGCTAGGTGGAAACCCGAGGGTCGGGCCGTCGGGGCGCGCGATGCGATAGATGTGGTTCGCGGCTTTTCGACCGCCGCCGCCCGGCATGTATTCCGTCACGATGTTCGGCTGTCCAGGAATATGCTTTTTCAAATAGGGCAGGATAGCCTTCAGCCGTAGATCTCCAAAGCCGCCCGGCTCCTGGCCGGCGACCACCGTAATCGTCTTCCCGTGATAGAACGTCGCTTGAGCCAGACCCGGGGCTGGTTGGCACAACAGAAAACACGCCGCCGCCCGGATCACGGCGCAGGCGTTGAACTCGAATTTACCTTTCCCGGCTTCCATCGATTCCCTCCCGACTTGGTCAGCCGCGCACGCGACCTCTGCTCTCGGACGAGAATTGGCTGCGGCGAGAACCGCCGCTGCGAAGCAAAGGGCTGCGCCCTTTGCATAGCTTGGGTCCATGAGGCTGTCAACGCGCCGCTTTCGATCGCAGCGAGCCTCCGTCCGAACTGAAGGCGTGTTCAACATCGCGCTTGCTCCGCTATGGGCTACGTCTTTGCCGACCCTGCTTGACTTCCATCAATATCGCCGACACTTGCTGTATTCATGAAGAGAAAACTTCCGAGGATCGTCGGTGCCCTGACCGCCCTCATCGTTGGCGCCTGCGCCAGTAATCCCTACTACAATCCCGAAAAGCCGCATCACACGCCGGAAGGTTTCAAGAATCGCTACCCTCACGCGGAGAAGGGTAGCTTCTGGAAATGGAAGTTCGAGCAATGGCGGTATGGCGTGCCCGACGCGCCGCCGGGCGGCTGGAATTTTCCGATCGTGAGGCCCGATGTCGCGTTTCTCAAGTCGAACCGATCGATCGACACGCTGACCTGGATCGGTCACGCGAGCTTTCTCCTGCAGCTCGACGGAGTGAATATCCTGCTCGACCCGCATTTGAGCGAGCGAGCATCGCCCGTGTCGTTCGCCGGGCCCAAGCGAGTCGTGTCGCCGGCGCTCGGTTTCGGCGATCTCCCCCATATTCACGTCGTCGCCGTGTCACACAATCATTACGACCATATGGACGAGCAGACGCTCACGCGTTTGGCGAAGCAGCCGGGCGGGCCGCCGTGGTACTTCGTCGGTTTGGGACTCAAGCCCTGGTTTGAAGCACGCGGCATCGTAACCGCAGTCGAGCTCGACTGGTGGGAAGGGCGTGTCGTGAAAGGTTTAACGATTCACTTTGTGCCGGTTCAGCACTGGAGCCGGCGAGGGCTCTTCGACACGAACGAGACATTGTGGGGCGGTTGGATGATCGAGTCGCAAAGGTTTCGATTCCTGCACACGGGTGACACGGGTTATTCACGGGACTTTGTCGATATTCGCCGGCGCTTCGGACGGGTCGATCTTGCCGCCATTCCCGTCGGCGGG
>DATMBL010000174.1:0-5551 GCA_035559295.1 Candidatus Eiseniibacteriota bacterium | reverse complement strand
CGAAACCGACCCCGTCCTACCGCAGGTCGAAGTCGCCAACGGGAACGCGTTTTATATTGAACTACTCGAAGCGCACACGCACCATTTTACGTTTGCGGAGAATCTCGGCGCCGCCGATTGCGGAGTTCCGCTCGACCGCTTCAACTACCGGCCGACGCGTCAGCCGATCGTGCTCGACTGGTGGACGCAGGGAAGCTCGACGTCATTTCAGGGCGGCGCGCGCTTGTCCGACCGCTTCACGACGATCGCCAGCTGGCGCCAAACGGGAAAAGATTTCGAATGGGACGGAGAGACGTACACGTGGAGCAAGCACCACGAATTCTTAAAATTCATCGATCTCCCTCGAAAAACCACCGAGCGGCTGGAACTGGCGCTTGCGCTCAAAGGGAGCAAGCGAGAGCGCGACGGAACCTGGGTACTACACGATGACGGAGACGCCAAAGCCATGGAGCTCATGAAATCCCATGGCTGGCGGATCGTCGACGGCCTCGCCCTTTCGCGTGAAGTCTCTTCCTATCGCGACTACATACTCGGGTCGCGCGGGGAATTTACGGTCGCCAAGGACCAAAACGTGCGGCTTAGAAGCGGATGGTTCAGCGATCGCAGCGCCTGTTATCTTGCGGCGGGCCGGCCCGTGGTGACGCAGGACACGGGTTTTGGGCGTTTTCTCCCGACCGGCGAAGGTTTGTTCGCCTTCAGCACGATGGAAGATATTTTGGCCGCGTTCGCCGCGATCAGCAGGGACTACGAACGGCACTGCCGAGCTGCGCGCGCGATCGCGGAACGACACCTGAGCGCCGAAACGGTCCTTCAAAAGCTGGTTGATGAAATAGGGTTTTGGCCATGAGCAGCGCCAGATACCTCATCGTCAACGCGGACGATTTCGGTCAGAGCCCGGGGGTCAACCGCGGCATCATGGAAGCGCACGAGCGTGGCATCGTGACCAGCGCCAGTTTAATGACCCGATGGTTGGCCGCGGGGGAAGCGGCTCTATACGCGAAGGAGCACCCGAAGCTCAGCCTGGGGCTTCACCTCGATTTCGGAGAATGGGTTTACCAAGCGGGAACTTGGGTGCCGCTCTACACGGTGGTTTCTCTGGAAGACAAATCGGCCGTGGAGCGAGAAGTCTATCGCCAGCTGGAGACTTTTCGCTACTTGGTGGGCAGAGACCCGAGCCATATCAACTCGCATCAAAACGTTCATATGCGCGAACCGGTGCGTTCGGTTGCGCTGCAGGTCTGTGAGAGGCTGGGAGTTCCTCTAAGAAACCTGTGCCCTGAAATTCATTACGCGACCAAGTTCTACGGCCAGACCGAGGAAGGTCGGCCTCTGCCCGCCCAGATCAGGCTGGACCGTCTCATCGCCATACTCGCCGCGCTTCCCGCCGGATTGACCGTCCTGGTGTGCCACCCCGGCGATGTGAATGACCTCCATACCGTGTATCGCAGCGAGCGCGCCGAAGAAGTCAAAGTGCTGTGCGATCCCCGACTCAAACAATCCATCGAGGCCCTGGGAATAAGACTTTGCTCTTTCGAGGATTGCACGTTTCTTAAAAACGGCATGGCCGCGCGACCGAAGGCGAAGGATCATTCCGGGTAGCCTTGTTTCACGTTGGAAGCTCCAATGACGGAACGCGAACGCATTTCGCTCAAAGCGCAGGCCTTCTTTGAAGATCTGTGGAGACGAGGCGATCCATGGGAGCTCAAAAGCTCGGAATTTGAGCGGGACAAATACGCGCGCCAGCTTGCGCTGCTGCGGGACCGCCGCTATGCGCGCGCGCTCGAGATCGGTTGTGGAAACGGGTGTTTTACGCGTCTCCTGCTCGGGATCGCCGATCACACGCTGGCGCTGGACATCTCACCGACCGCTATCGCGCAGGCACGCCAGGCAACCGACGGCGTCGACGAAGCTGTCGAGTTCCGCGTAGCGAACATCATGGACTACGACCCGAACGCGGATGGCCCATGGGACGCCGTCGTCATGAGCGAAACCATCTGCTATCTCGGTTGGCTTTATCCGCTGTTCGATGTCGCCTGGCTCGCATCCCAACTTTTCGGCGCAACGCGCGCCGGCGGGCGGCTTTTGATGGCCAATACCTGTGGCGGCGTCGAGGACCACCTTCTCCACCCGTGGATTATCCGCACCTATCGGGACCTATTCGTCAACGTGGGCTACCGGCTCGAAACCGAGGAGATCTTTCACGGGACAAAGAACGGCGCCCAAATCGAGGTCCTGATCTCGTTGCTCGCGAAACTCCGGTAACGAGACCCTGCCCGCCGGTTGTGAGTCCGAGCCGAGCCTAGGACGTGGAGATCGTTACAATCGTCCGGCAGATCCGTAATTAGGCTCGCAAAGGAGAACTGAGTGCCCGATCTCCATATCGTGCTGGCAGACGGCGGCTCGCTTGCTCGTTACCCGCAAGGCGGCGGTCACTGGACCTGTTTTCTGCAATACCTTTTCGGCCTGCACGCCTTGGGACATCAGGTCTTCTGGCTGGAGGTGTTGGAATCCAGTGGTGATGGCTCGCAAGACCGGCGGCGCATAAACGCCTTTTTCCGCCGCTTCCGGGCGTACGGCTTCGGCGATCGTTGCGCCGTGGTCTTGTACGATCAAGCGCTCGGTGAGCCGGCGCTCGAGCACGCGCGCGTGTATGGGACGAGCAAGGGCCGCATCAAAGAAATCGCCCGGCGTGCCGATCTTCTGTGGGACTTTGCCTGCGGGTTACGAGAGCCGCTGCTGTCGCTTTTCCGACGGCGGGTGCTGCTCGATCTCGACCCCGGACACCTCCACGTATCCGCGCTCACGTGCGATCTGGGAATCCATGAGCATGACACGTTTTTGAGCATTGGAGCAAAACTGCATGAACCCGGCTGCAAAGTGCCGACCCTGGGCGTGCAATGGCATCGGTTTCTTCCGTTCGTCTACTTGCCGATGTGGACCGCTGCCCCCGATCCCGGGATGGCGGCCCCGTTTAGTTCGGTGACGCACTGGACCTGGGAGGAACTGGAGCTCGAAGGCCGGGTTTTGAGTGTTTCGAAGCGGGCAGCCTACCTGAAATACATCGATTTGCCTCAACGTGCGCGGCGTCGGTTTGAGCTTGCAGCGAATATCCATCCGGATGACGAGACCGGCGATCGCGAGTTGCTGGTCAGCCACGGTTGGGAGCTGACCCATCCCTACCGGGTCGCGGGAACGCCCGCCTCCTACCGCAGGTACATCAAGCGCTCGCGCGCCGAGTTCCAGTGCCCGAAGCCGATTCACACCCAACTGAACACCGGCTGGTTCAGCGATCGAAGCGCCTGTTATCTGGCGAGCGGAAGGCCCGTGCTCGCGGAAGATACGGGATTCACCGAATACCTCCCGACCGGCCGCGGCTTGCTGTCGTTTGCCAATTTAGAACAGGCGCTGGCAGGGGTGGCGGAGATCGACGGAAACTATGCCCGGCACATGCGCGCGGCCCGTGAGTTGGCCGAAGAATATTTCGACTCGCGAAAATGGCTGCCCTCCATGCTATCGGCATGCGGCTGGTAGACTCGCTCACAAGGGCTATGGCTACCGCGAGCGGCGGATTGATCCTGCTGTTCGTCTTTCTTGCCCAAGGAATCATTTTCATCCGTGCCAACTCTCCGACGTATGACGAACCCATGCACCTGGCTGCCGGTTATTCTTATCTCGCAACCAGAGACTTTCGCCTCGAGCCGCAAAACCCACCGTTCATCAAAGCAGTTCTCGCTTTGCCGATTTTTTTCATTTACGACCTCCCTTTCGCTGCCGACCCTCAACAGTGGCGCGACGCAAGCGAGTTTTTTATTGGACAGGACTTTCTCTATCACGCAGCCCTTCCCGCCGATCACATGCTTTTTTTGAGCCGCCTGGCGAACTTGTGGCTCGGGGCTCTGACCGTGGCCCTCGTCGGCTGGTGGTCCTATCGGCTTTGGGGTGACCGTGCGGCGATACTGGGGCTTGCGCTGGCAGCCTTGGAGCCGAACTTGGTTGCTCACTCGTCACTGGTCACGACCGATGTCGGAGCGACGCTGTTCATATTTCTCAGCGTCTACCTCCTCTGGGAATATCTGGGTTCGCCGAGGTGGTGGTTTTTGATCGGCACCGGTATGGCCGCCGGTATGGCTCTCGTGTCGAAGTTTTCCGCGATCCTGCTTCTCCCCATACTCGCCTTGATCGTGGTCCTATGTTGCTTTTTCAACGAAAAGCGCCTCCACCTTCTCCCGGCCGGCGGTCATGCGAGCTTGTGGCATGGGGTACTCGAACCGGTTGCGGTTTTTTTTCTCATCGTCTTTTTTGCTCTCCTGATGATTCCTCCGGCTTACTTGTTCCAAGGATTTCAGCCCTGGATATCCGGGTTTTATTCCTTTTTGACACTGGCACGAGTAGGCCAGCCGGCTTTTTTCTTGGGAGAACACTCGTACCTCGGCTGGTGGAGCTATTTCATCGTGGCTTTTCTCATCAAGACGCCGACTGGTACGCTCCTGTTGATCTTTGCCTCGCTGCTCCTCTGGCGCGGGGGAACCCCACTGAAACGTCGCGAGGCGATTTTTCTTATGACCCCGGTGGTTTTCTTCTTCGTTGTCCTAAGCCAGGCAAAGGTCAATATCGGGTTGCGCCATATTCTTCCCGTCTATCCCTTTCTGTTCGTCCTTGCCTCGCGACTGGCAACGATCCGCTTCCGCAGCCCAGGGATGGCGGCGGCGCTTGTCGGTGGGCCGCTTGCCTTGACCGCCGTTTCCTCTCTCCGCATTGCGCCCCATCAGCTGGCTTATTTCAACGAGCTGGTGGGCGGGCCGGACGAGGGCTATCGCTATTTGAGCGATTCGAATGTGGATTGGGGCCAGGACCTAAAAGGGGTCAAGGCTTACATGGAGAAGGAAAATCTTCCGATCATTTACCTGTCGTACTTCGGCACGGCGCCGCCGTCGTACTATGGGATTCGCTACCAATATGTGCCCGGCGCATGGCCGCTGGAATGGCCGCCGCCGTCCGATACGGTCCCGGCCGACATGCCGCGCAAGGTCCTGGCAATCAGTGTTTACAATTTACAAGATGTGGCTTTCCCCGACGATCCGCTCTTCCGCTGGCTCTGGACGCGCCGCCCCATAGCGAAGATCGGGTACTCTATTTTTGTTTACGACCTGACTCATGACCTCCAGGGTTTGGCGGAACTCGAAGCAACTTATGTCAAGTCGGGAACCGGATCGATACCGATCTCCCGCGGATCGGCCGTGCGGCCGAAAGCGGAGGACATCCCGGTTATACCCGCGCGGTGATGACCGCTCCGTCGGGCCTGGAGGCCTAAGACGCATGCGCCGGCGTACACGCGATTCGCGTATTTCGGTTTTTTCCGTTGCATCGCGCGCGATCGCTGATATCGCCCGCCGCCAATGGTTATCCGTAACGATCATCGCGATTCTCGGATTCGCCGGCAGCGCGATCACTGGACTGCTCGTCGGCATTCCGGAACCGATATTTCATGACGAGTTCAGTTATTTGCTCGCCGCCGACACCTTCGCCCACGGCAGGGTAACCAACCCCACGC
>DATMBL010000173.1:0-8203 GCA_035559295.1 Candidatus Eiseniibacteriota bacterium | reverse complement strand
GGTCAACAGCAACGCGTCGCGCTTGCCCGCGCGATCGCCGTGAACTCGCGCATCTTGCTCATGGACGAGCCGCTCAGCAATCTCGACGCGCGGCTTCGAGAAGAGGTGCGCGGCAAAATCCGCGATCTCGCAAAGCAGCTCGGCTCGACCGTGCTCTACGTCACGCACGATCAAATCGAAGCGATGGCGATTTCCGACAAGATCGCGCTCATGCAGTCGGGCGAGCTTCTCCAGGTCGGCGCCCCTCCCGAGATCTATCATCACCCGTGTCGCGCCGAGGTCGCTGAATTCTTCGGCTCGGTCAACTGGCTCGACGGGAAGGTCATTCAGCCGGGACTCGCGGAATCGGCGATCGGCCGGCTCAAGATTCCGGCGCGCGCGGCCGCCGGCGAAAACGTGTTGCTGGGTTTCAGACCCGAATGCCTCGCCTTCGCCTACGGTCACCCTCCCGGAGAAGCGAACGTCTTTGAAGCCAAGCTCGAGTCGAGGACTTTTTTGGGCGACCAGTTCGTCTTCAAGGTCCGAGTTTGCGATCGCGAACTGATCGGCAAGAACCGGGTCGTGCCGGCGCACGGCAACGGCAACGTGTCGCTGCGCATCGATCCGGCCGATGTAATGGTGTTTCCGGCCGGCCAAAAGACGGGCCTTGCGATCCTGGAACGGAGCGCGCCTGCAGAACCGGCAATCGTATGAAGGATACGAACAGGAGGACTTTACCATGGGGGATCGAGTGCGACAGCTTTTGAGATTATCGGGCGCGGTATTCGCAGCCGCGCTGCTGTCGAGCGGCCTCTTCGCTCGCGATGCGCGCGCGGCCGCGGCCGGCCAGCTCGAAAAACTGATCGAGGGAGCAAAAAAAGAGGGCGTGCTGCGCGGCCAGTGGTCGCAGAACAGCTTTGGCGGCAGCGCCGGGCTGGCGGAACTTGTCGCAGGCATGAACAAGAAATATGGCTTGAACCTCACGTCGCAGTTTACGCCGGGCCCGGATATGCAACGATTGATGCTCCGCCTCGCCCAGGAAGCGGAGGCCGGTCAACCGGCGAGCACGGACGTCTACCTCGGCAATGCGCAGGCGATCTTCGATGCGATGAAAGCCAACGTGCTGAAGCCGGTTGAGTGGAACAGCATCCTGCCCCGCAAGGTCCCATCGGAGCCCGGATTCGAACCGATCGCTCCCGGAAACGCAGCGGTAATCTTCGCCAGCGCAGTCGTCGGCATCCTTTACAACTCCGATCTGGTCAAAGGCGATGATGTTCCTCGAAGCCTGGAAGACGTGCTCAAACCGAAGTTCAAGGGCAGAATCGCCTCGACGCCTTATGCCGCCGGGTTTCGCGAGTTGGCGATGCCGGGGCTCTTGGGGCGCGAATACGTGATCAATTACGTAAAGAAGCTGTCGAAGCACATCGGGGGGCTCATGCGTTGCGGGGAAGCCGAGCGGATCACCAGCGGCGAATTCCTGATGCTGGTCCTGACCTGCGGCGGGAACGACGTTACGGTGCTTCAGAGGACGGGAGCGCCGGTGGCGCACACCGTGGTCAAGGAGGGCACGGTTATTCACACGCGTTACGCAGGTGTGCCGAAGAATTCGCGCTCGCCCAATGCGGGGGCGCTGCTCGCCGCTTATCTGCATACGCCCGAAGGGCAGGCGCTTCTCTGGAAGCACGACGGCATGGATTTGCACCTCTACCCGGACTCCAAGATGAAAAGCGAGGTCGATAAGGTGAAGTCTTCCGGAGGAAAGATCGCTTACAATACGCCGCAGTGGCTGGCATCGCTCAAGGGCTACAGCGAAACCCAGAAGGAATTGGAACAGATCCTCCGCGAAGGCGGAAAATAGTTCAGGTTTCAAGCGGGACGGAACTCATGGTTGCTTCACGCTCCTCGGCCACCGGCCCTCCGGGCTCCACCGTCCGATTGAGCTTTTGCTCAAACCGTCGCATGAGGGCCATTTTCGAAGCGGTCATAAAGAGCACGAAGGTAAGAAATCTCAATGGCTACTTTCGAAGTCTTCGTATCCTTCGTGCGCTTCGTGGCGTCATACTCGAACCGTTTAAAAAGCGATGACCGAAGCCGTTCTCCGACTGACGGGGCGCATGGGATCGCGCTGGCGGATGCGCGTCTCGCCCGTTCTGCTTTCCCTCTCTCTCGCGCCGATGGCGCTGATCGTGCTGTTCGTCGCGGTCATGTTCTGGATAAGCTTTCAGAAAGGCGTTTTCGGGACCGCTTCGGCGAGCTACACGCTCGAGAACTACCGCGAGCTCTTGACCGATCCTTTCGTTCTCCGCGTCGTCAAGAACACCCTCGTCTTCACTCTCGCCAGTACTTCGGTGGCGCTTCTCGTCGGATTGCCGATCGCCTGGCTCGTCGAGCGCACGACGCTGCCCGCCAAGACGCTCGTCTACACGATCATGACCCTCGGCCTGCTCATTCCCGGGATTTACACGGCGATGGGCTGGACCTTAATTGCTCACCCGCGGATCGGCATCCTGAACCGCTGGCTCATGGATGTCCTGGGGCTGCAAACCGCGCCGATCAACATAGCCACGCCGGTTGGAATGGGGTTTGTCCAAGGCTTGAGCCTCGCGTCCCTGGCGTTCATTCTGACCGCCCAGATGTTTCGAGCGATGAACCCCTCGCTCGAAGAAGCGGCGAAGGTCCACGGCATGAATTTCTCCGGCATCTTGCGGAGGATCACCTTGCCGCTCGCGCTGCCCGGTATTCTCGCGGCGGTCATTTACATCGTGACGATCGGCATCGCGACTTTCGACATCCCGGCGATTCTCGGCCTCGGAAACCGGGTATACATGCTCAGCACCTTTATCTACCTCAAGGTCCACCCACAGGGGAGCGGCTTGCCGGAGTACGGGATTACGGGCGCGCTGGGCGTCTTCATGATCGTCATCGCGGGTCTGCTCACGCTTTGGTACAGCCAGGTTCTACGGCAAGGACATCGCTTCGAGGTCGTGACGGGCAAGGGTTATCGCCCCGCGCTGATCGAGCTCGGCGGCTGGAACATCCTCGCCTGGATTTTCATCGGGTTCTACGCCGTCATCTCCAAGATTTTACCGCTCTTGCTGATCGCGTACGCCGCGCTAACCCCCTACTTCGCTCCGCCCTCGGCCGCGATGATGAAGCGCCTTTCGTTGGTGCATTTCTACGGCATGGACTGGGAGCTGGTGATACGGGGATTAAAAAATACCTTGACCCTGGTCGCCGTCGTGCCGCTCCTGGTGCTGCTGTTCGCGTTCTGCATTTCGTGGCTGGTCGTCCGCTCGCAACGGCGCAGCCGGTACATCCTGGAATTCGGCGCGTTCCTGCCCCATGCGTTGCCCGAAATCATTCTCGCCATCGGCGCTCTCATGCTTTCGCTTTTTGTCCTCGGCGAGGCCGTCCCGCTCTACGGCTCGGTCTGGCTCATTGCGGTGGTGTACGTCATTGCCCGGCTGGCGTTTGCCACTCGCGCCATCAACGGCTCGCTGCTGCAGATTCACAGGGAACTCGAGGAAGCGGCGTTCGTCGCCGGGTTGTCGAATTTTCGCACGGCCGCGCGGATCTTGTTTCCGCTTCTGCGGCCCGCGTTGCTTTCCGTTTGGATCTGGACGGCGCTCCTCGTCTATCGCGAGCTTACCGTTGCCGTTTTTCTCGGCGTCCATGACAACGTCACCTTGCCGGCAGTCGTCTGGAGTTACTGGTATGGCGGCGGCATCAACAAGGCTTCCGCCGTGACCCTCGTCATGACGCTCGTGCTCGCGCCGTTGATCCTCGTGTTCTGGTGGTTCGGCCGGAGAAGCCGGGTAGCGGTGCAATGAAACGGCTCGATCGCGCCAGCGTTCAAAGCCCCGGCGACCCGTCCGTAAGGTGCAGGGATGAATCCAATCGGAGATCATTGTGGAAAATCGGCTCGGCGGCCGTCGGGGCGTGGCTCTTGCTCGCCGGCTACGTTTTCACTCCTTCCGAAATCGCGGGCAACCAGGACCCCGAGATTCGAGTCGCCGCCGCGGTTCAGCTGCCGCAACTCCCGGGCCTGGCTCTTTCACCCGCCGACTGGCGCGACTGGGATTCGTTTTTCACATTTGTCATCAAGCGCTTCAGCCAGGAAACCAACGGCGGCCTGAGAGATTTGCTGGCTGAGCTGTTTCTCGACTTGCGCTACGAGGTGAACCGGCTCACGGCAGGCGGCGGCACGCTTCAGGTACCCGTCCAACAACTCTTCATCGATGCTTGGAAGCGGCTGTCGCCGCTGATCAATCAAGCGTTGCCCGCCATGCCGCAGGATGTGGCCGCCCGATATGCAGCCTTTGCCGCGGCAGCCGATAAGTTCGCCGCCGCTCCGCCGGATCTGGGAGTGTTGCAGTTGTCACCCGAAGCCCTCCGCGGGCTCGCGCTCATCTTGGAACCGGCTTCGGGGGTCGATCCGATCGCCTATAATTTTGAGATCGACCCCGCGCTGCGCAATCTGTTGGGGCTTGGCGTGGGGCCTTCTACGCCCGCCGGGCCGATTCCCGGGACACAAAGCCGCCTGCCGCGGCCGCCCGCGCCGGTTAAAATCGTATCCGCCCGGCTCCCCGCCTCTCCCGTAGCGGCGACCGCCGAAGCCTCGGTAAAAAAACTGAACAAGTGGGTTCCCGACGACGACGAACTGGAAGCTTATCTGCTCGCAGTGCGCGCGTTGCTGGTGAGCTTGAGCCAGAAGCTCGCCGCCAAACCGCCGCTCGCCGACGATTACGTCACGCTTTACCGTCAGATCGTCATGGCCGCGGCTTGGCAGGAGAGCTGCTGGCGCCAATTCGTCAAAAAAGGAAGCGCGGTCGTGCCGCTCGCTTCGCCCAGCGGGGATCTCGGCATCATGCAGGTGAACCGCCATACTTGGCGCAACCTCTACGACCTCAAGCGATTGGAGAACGACATCGAATACAATGGCGCCGCGGGCGGCGAGATCCTGCATTACTACCTCACGAAACACGCTTTGAAAAAGAAGGAGCAGCACCAAAAAGGCGGGCATCTGGCGCGCGCCACCTACGCCGCTTACAACGGCGGCCCGAGCCAGATGACGCGCTACCGCGCCGCGAAGCAAAACCCCGAAACCAAGAAGATCGACGACGCGTTCTGGGAAAAATTCCAGGCCGTCAGCGCCGGTCGCGAGCTCGAAGTTCAGAGCTGCTATGAGTAATGCTCGGCCGGACACTTTGGGCTTCCTTCCCTGGTAGAAAGAGTCCCCGGGTAGGCGAAACAGCGACCCTGATTTTCGGACGACTTACTCCGAAGCACTGGCCGCGGCGTGCTGAGGCTCTCTATCGGCACGCTCACGCTGTTCAAATCAGCCCTTCGCTTCGGACGCTCCGGCGCTTGACGCGCACGGCTCCAGCGTCTTTGATAGAGCCAAAGGGTCGCTCGGCAATGGACCATTGGGTGTTCTGGCTCGTCGTTGTTTTCGCGGCGATCACCATATACCGGATGCTCTCGGCGCGCATGACGACACCCACGGCGCGCGTAACCGCAATGCTCAGACGGTATCATGCGTTGGAAAAGCGAGGGCTTTCCGACAAGGAGTGCCTGTTTCAGTTGTTGTCCACCCGGCGCGGGTGGAAAAACCTCCCCCACTCTTTTCTTGCCGAACTCGTTTCTCGCCTTTCCACCAAAGAAGACGTCATGCGGTTCGTCTCGGTTTCGGAAGACAGTCGTTACCACCGCGATCACTACCCCACCATTGCCGCCAAAGCCGATCTCGAAGAAGCGATGACGGAAACCGCTTGCTTCTTCACCCGCTTCGGCCATCAACTGCAATCGTCGGGACGTTATCGGGAGGCGGAATTCGTGCAGAGACTCGCTTTGCGCCTGCAGCCCGATCGATACTTTACCAACCTGCCGTTGGCGGCTACTTATCACGAAACCGGCCGGCACGCCGATGCGCTCCCGCTTTTCGAGCGCGGCCTTGCCGAGCTGGCGATGTTGAGCATGGATGCCGCGCAAGGCGTAATCCCTCCGGAAAAGTGTCTGGGACCGGATATGGATCTCCGCGAGCTCCGGGCGCGCTACAAAAAAATGCATCGGGCATGCCGCAGAGCATCGGCCGCAAACCCGATGTAAAAGGAGCATCGACCGCTGGTCACGCGACAACTATAATTATGCGGGTCGCAAAGAAAGGAGCGTTCACCCATGGCGTCGGAAATTACAATCATGACCTCAGGCGCGTTCACAGCCGCGTTGCTCGATCTCATTCCTGAATTCGAGCGTGCTACCCGAAACAGAGTCGTGGTCGCCACAACGTCGATGGGAACCGGCGCCACCTCGATCCCGAGCCGCATCGAGCGCGGAGAGCCCGTGGATATCGTCATCGTCGCGGATACCGCTCTTGCCGGCTTGATTCGGGACGGGAAAGTCGTCCGCGAAAGCCGCGTCCCGCTGGCCCGCTCGAGCATCGGCATGGCTGTACGCTCAGGAGCGCCCCACCCCGATATCAGCTCCGTGGACGCTCTGAAGCGAACGCTGCTTCAAGCGCGATCGATCGCGTACTCCTCCAGCGTCAGCGGCGAGTATCTCACAACCGAACTCCTTCCGCGCCTCGGAATCGCCGGCGAGGTCATGCCAAGGATGCTGCGAATCGAGGGAGAGCGGGTCGGCGCGGCGATTGCGCGAGGCGAAGCGGAAATCGGGTTCCAGCAGATCAGCGAGCTGTTGCCGGTGCCCGGCATCGAGTTCGTGGGCCCTCTACCGCCCGAGGTTCAAAAGGTGAGCGTCTTCTCCGCCGGCATCGCCGCAGCCTCGCGGGCGCCGGAGGCCGCGCGATCTCTCATCGGATTCCTTGCCTCCGAGAAAGCTTTCCCTGCGATCAGAAAAACCGGGCTCGAGCCCGCAGCCGCTGCGTAGTCATTAGCCCTGATTTTTCCGACGGCTGCCGTCGGAATGTGCTCCTTCGAAAGTCGCCGGATCCTACCCTCTTCCTAAAGAGCGGGGGTTGATACTTTCGCTGGGGGCAACCGGTAAAAATTACCCGCCTATGATGCAACCATCGCCACTTCGGCTAACCCGGCATCGCGCATCTACACGAAAATTCACGACTTCAATACCCTCCGGGAATGGCATGGCCGTTGCTCCAGGGAAGGCGTTGAGTTTCAGGGAGGGGAATAAATGCATACGAAGCTCCTAAGAACTGCTCTCGCCGCCTCGATGGTTTGCTCCTTTTTGTTCGTTTCAGGTTGCGCATTGTTCTGGCTCGGCGCGGGCGGCGCGGGTGGATACCTCATCCGAAAGGGTGAAGAAGGTGGGGAGGTAAGCACGAGGAGAGCTTCACCGGAATCTAGAAGCTCGACGTATTGAGCGTAAAAGTCGGCTCGATAGCGGAGGAGACATCGTGAAGAAGGCAGTGATTCTTGCCGTGTTTCTGGCGATTGCACCGATTCTGGAGGGATGCGCTACGGTCCGCGGCATCGCCGAAGATATCCAGAATCTGGGAAGGGGATTGAAAAGAACCGTATCGGACTAGCGGCGGAAGCGGCAAATTAGGATCGAATTACCCGCACGGCGGCGGTAACGGTCGGAGGAGGATCCGTTTGATCTTTGAACGGCGCCAGCCGTTTGCAAATTTCAGCCGCGGCATTGTGAAAACCGCCGGGCAAACCCGCCGCTTCGAAGGCTTCGGCGATTTCCCGCATCTCGCCTACATAGCGCCACGCCTTCGGTGCCGCCACGGCCGCGGCCTGGATGCATCGCTTCTCCAGCGACGGCTGTGACAGCCGCCACTCCTCGAGCAGCGCTTGATCGACACCTTCTTCGTCTGCGAAAGCGCGGATCGCGAGCAGCAGAGCATCGGTACACTTCGTCCACGCCGCATAGGCTACCTTTAGCGCCGAGGCAGCGCCCGGCCGGCGGCCGATCACGCGGGCATCGAGCATGCTGCGCGAAAATAGCGCGGCGATTTCGCCGGCCCGTTCTCCGGAAAGGTAAAGGCGCGTCGTGCCGGGCTGCTTGACTGGTGAACCGATAATCCCGCCGTCAACGAAACTCGCGCCCGCCGCGGTTACGATCCTGCCGATCTCCTCCGCAGTCGCGCGCGAGACGGCATTCGCATCCACGTAAACGCCCTTGTAGGCTGCCGCCGCTACTTCGCCGGCCACGGCGACGGCAGCGTGCGGCGGGCAGACCGATAATACCGCATCGCTTTGGCAGAGCGCGTCGCGGAGACAGCGAACATCGGTGAGCCCCG
>DATMBL010000172.1:0-3809 GCA_035559295.1 Candidatus Eiseniibacteriota bacterium | reverse complement strand
TCATCGAGGCCCGCGAAGTCGATTCGATCGTCGATTGGATTTCAGAAAAGCGCCGGCGCCGTACGAGATGCTGCATTACCACGCCGGCGAGTAATGCCGTGCGCATCGCCGGCACCGCATGGAAGCGCGGCATCTCGCTCGAGGGGACGTTTTTTGTTCTCAGCGGAGAACCGTACACCCCGGCCAAACAAGCGATCCTCGAGCGCGTCGGCGCGACGGGTGCCTCCCGGTATGCCTACGGCGGCAGTATCAATATTGGCTTTGGCTGCGCGCAACGTCTCGAGCCGGACGATTTGCACGTCAACGAGCACCTGCTCGCGCTCATTTTACACCCCCATGCGCCCGCCGACGCTCCCGTCCGTCCCCTGCTTTGCACGACCGTCGATCCCTTGGCTCCTCGGCTCCTTCTGAACGTTCAGAACGGCGACTACGCAAACATGACCCGGCGAGCTTGCGGCTGCGCGCTCGGAAGGTCCGGGCTGACGCTCCATCTTGATAACATCCGAAGCTATGAGAAATTCACGGCCGAAGGCATGAACTACAGCGGCGAAGCTCTGTTCGAGCTAGTGGAAGAAACGCTGCCGGGACAATTCGGCGGGGGTCCGGGGGACTACCAGCTCGTCGAAGAAGAAGATGCTGACGGCCAGACCGTGCTGAGTCTCGTGGTCAGACCGGAGCTCGGCCCGCTCGATCACGAACGATTGCTGCAGGTGTTACAGGCGGCGCTCTCCAGGCGATCCCGCGGGAATCGGTTCATGGCCGGAGTGTGGAAGGATGCGGGCATCATCCGAATCCGTCGAGCCGCACCCTACGCAAGCCCTCGCGGCAAGATTCTCCCGCTGCACATTCGACGATCCAGCGCCCAGGCTCGGACGGATCAAAGAACGCTCACTACAGAGACCACGCAGTTCACGAAGGTCGAATAGACTTTTTTGGATATACGTTCCATCTCTCGAGCCACAGGCCCGTTGCCGCCGGCCCGAAAATATTCATCGTCCGATGACCATGGGTTTGTGTGAGGATATTTCATCGCCACCGGGCGAGCCAAGCAAGCTCCTGTCATACTTCGTGGCGTAATGTTTTCTTCCGTGCGAACGCCGCGCCTTTGCGCGGATTGATCAAGCCATGCAATTGAAGATTCCCTCCAGAGCCGACGCGCAAAAACTGCTCGCCAACGGCTGGTGGGCCGTCAACCTCATCTGGTCGACGAGCCCGGGCCTTACGCTCGGTCTCGCTTTGGCCACCCTCGGCCGGGGTCTCGTTCCCGCGGGACTCGCGATTTTCGCGCGCGGCCTGATCAATGCTTTCGTTTCCGACGGCGCCGTCGCGACCGTCACGTTCGAATCGGTCGCGCCGTGGCTGGTCCTCGGGTTTGGCGTCACGGTGGTCGAAGCGCTTGCCCCGCTTACGGCGAGATTCTGCACCGACCGTTTGCACGACGACGTCAATATCCGAATCACCTCGGATGTCCTGGCCCACGCCGAACAGCTCGAACCCATTTTCTTCGAAGATCCGCACAATCGAAACCTCCTGGACCGAGCGCAACAGAGTCCGGCCGATCGCTTCATGCGCTTCATCGCCGAGGCGCAGAACTCGCTAACCCATCTCCTCCAAACCGTCTTTCTCGGCGCCATCCTGGTCGTAATCGAGCCGCTCATCGTTTTGGTGCTCGCGCCGTTCGCCCTGCCTTATCTCTTCTTCCACTGGCGGCTTTCGAAGCGCCGCTATGACGAAGAGTATCGGCGAACTCCGCAGCGGCGGTGGACCGGTTATTTCGTATCCCTGCTCACGGGCCGCGAATCGCTGGCCGAGGTCAGGCTCCTGAATCTCAGCCCTTTTCTCCGCGGCAAATTTGCCGAGTTGATGACGCGCTTTCGCAACATCGACCGAGCGCTCTACTGGCGCAGCTTCGCCGGAAGCTCGCTTTTCGCGTTGGTGACGACCGCCGCCTTTTATCTGATTTTTATACGCGTGATCATGAAGGTCATGAACGGCGTTCTCACGGTCGGTGACATCGCGGTATTCGGCGCCGCCACGTCCCGCTTGCGGTTCAGCCTGGAACTCGCCATTCGGTCGCTCACCGGCGCGCTCGAACAGACCCTGTACATCGCCAACCTGATCGAATTCTTCCGGCAAAAGCCCGCGCCGCGCCGGGCATCCGGGACGCTGCAGCCCGCTTGCCGCGGTGAGATTCGCATGAAAAACGTCTCCTTCACCTACCCGGGCTCCGCCACGGCCGCGCTGCGCGACGTCTCACTGCACGTCAGGGCCGGTGAGACCCTGGCGATCGTCGGCGAAAACGGCGCGGGCAAGACCACTCTGGTGAAGCTCATCGCCCGCCTGTATGAGCCGGGCAGCGGTTCGATCGAATTCGACGGGATCGATGCCGGAGCCCTTTCGACGGCGTACTTGCAAAAACACATCGGCTTCGTCTTTCAGGATTTTGCCCGGTATGAAGCGACGGCGGGCGAGAACATCGCCTACGGCGACTGGCAGCGACTGCTCGGCAAGCAGCGTGAGATCGAGGAGATCGCCCGGCTGTCGGGCGTCGATCAATTGATTGCGGCAATGCCCTCCGGCTACGATACGCAGCTCGGCCGCCTGTTCGGTAAGCATGACCTGTCCCGGGGCCAGTGGCAAAAGCTCGCCATCGCGCGCGCCTTTGCGCGTGACGCCGCAGTTCTGATTCTCGACGAGCCGGCCGCGAGCCTCAGCGTTCAGGCGGAGTACGAGCTGTTTTGCCGCTTTCGCGAGCTTTCTCGCGGCCGCACGACGATCCTGATCTCGCATCGCTTCTCGACGTTGAGCATCGCGGATCGCATCGTGGTGCTCGACAAGGGAACGGTGGTGGAATGCGGCACGCACCAGGAACTGCTCGCGCGCGGCGGACTTTACGCAAGGCTCTACCGCCTGCACCGGCATCCGCTCAAATCGATGGCAACGGATAAGAATGCGCGAAAAATCGTGCCGTTGAAATAACGCCTATGAAAAACTTTTGCTCTTTCAGCGCCAAGTACGATCAGATCCGATCCGACCTTTCCGCTGCCGGCGGTGTGCTGGCGCTCGCCGGCGGGCTCCCGGGCTTTTTTCGCGAACCGGTGACGCCCGCGCGCGCCACGGCGGCGATCCGAACGGGAATCGCCAACCGAGAGGCGTCATTCTTGGCGCTCGCCCGGGCCCACATCTTCGACCGGCCGAACAGCCCTTACCGGGCGCTCTTCGAGTTGTGCGGTTGCGAGTTTTCCGATCTTGCCGCCGAGGTGCGCGGGCGCGGTCTCGAGAAAACTCTCGCCAAACTCGCGGCCGAGGGTGTTTACTTGACGCCGGCATACGGCGGCTCGCGTTTGATTCGGAAGGTGCCGGAGTCATGCCACAGCCAAGCAATGAACCGCCTGTTCCGGGAGCCCTCGCCGAGCGTGCTTCGCAAACGCGCGAGAAGTCTGTGCTCGTCGAGATTGCGCACCGCCGGGTGGACGAAGAGCGTTATCCGCGTTTGCCCTCGGCCGTCTTCCTCCTCGACCAGCTGGTAGTCTCCGGGGCCGCCGCCGAACTCGGATGGTAGGATTCGTTCGAGCAGGTCGTAGAGATCGCCGTACTGGTAATTCATTCCCTCGCTCGTGAGCTTCTCGAAGCTCCTGATGTGATGGAGATGCACCGTGTAACCGGCCGCCTCGAGCGCGCAGCCGCACGGCTCGCCGGCAATGGTACCGTCATCGCCGTTTTCAACGTTCAACTGAAAGTAGGGATACCACGGCGCGAGCGTGGTGAAGAGAAAAGGGCCGGCGGTGAGATTCGTATCATCCAGAGAT
>DATMBL010000171.1:0-11052 GCA_035559295.1 Candidatus Eiseniibacteriota bacterium | reverse complement strand
CGAGCAGACTTGCTGGTGCGACGATGCCGCGCGCGCCAGCAGCCTGAGCTTGTTCTCGTCCTCGAAATCCTCTCTCTCGAGCCGGATCATGTACTCCCGCGCGATCTTGTATCCCGGCGTCGAGATATCCACCGACCGGATGCGCGACTTCCCGGTCTGGGGATCGAGCAGGCTGGCGAAATCGAGATAATTCAGCCGGCCGTTGATCAAGCACACCAAGGCGCCGTTCAACCGCGCGATCTCCGAAGGCGGGTTGAGCAGGAACTCGACCGCCCCGTAGCCCAACGTGCGCACGTATTCGCAATCGAACGCAATCGGCGGCGCCGAGCGGAGCTCGTAACCTATGTTCTTGTGCACGATTGTGATCGGAGTCCCGCGCGCGGCGAAGCGCTGTTCGACGAGAGCCTTTAAAACATAAGCCAAATCGAGCTCCGCCAAGCGCAGGTGACCGTAACTGTCGCGCGCGATGCGCACGCCCGAGATCTTCTGCAGTTCTTCCGGGGCGACGCGCTCGAGCAGCCCCTCCGCGATCAACGCCACTCCATCGGGCCGGTTCCATAGCGCCGCGCGCTTGAGAATCGCACCCTCGAGGATGTCGCAGACGGTATCGATATGCACGGGTCCCGGAAACTCCTCCGGAATGACGCTCAGCGTCGCGCCGGTCGATTTGCCGATGCCGAGCGCGAGGTGGCCGGCCGAACGGCCCATGACGACAACGAAATACCAGCGGCCGGTGGTGCGTGAATCCTCCATCAGGTTTTGCACCAAGTCGCTGCCGACCTGGCGAGCGGTTTCGAACCCGAAGGTCGGAATTTCCCCCGGAAGCGGTAGATCGTTGTCGATGGTTTTCGGCACATGGCAGACGCGGATCCGCCCGCCGGCGCGCTTGGCGACCTGGCTGGCGGAGAACATCGTATCCTCGCCGCCGATGGTCGCAAGATAGCCGATCCCGAGAGCGTCCAAGGTGTCGATCACGCGCTGCAGGTCTTCGACTCTCCTGGTGGGATTCGCCCTCGACGTGTTGAGAATCGAGCCGCCTTGAAAATGGATACGCGAAACCTCGTCGTGGTCCAGCTCGCGCACGTGCTCGGTGTCACCCTTCATGAGCCACTGAAAACCGTCACGAATGCCGATGACCGTGTGCGCGCGATTGCGTGTCTCGAGCGTGAGCGCGCTGATGACGCCGTTAATGCCGGGCGCGGGTCCGCCGCCGACCAGTACGCCCACATTGGCGGCACGGCCGGCCGGTTGGTTGGCTTTCGGTTGCGGCACGTTCTTTCCTTCTTGGATTGCCGCCGGTGCCTAGCCGCATCGGCGCTCTAGTAGAACCGAGCGGCGGCCCTGCCGGCGCGGCGCGCGCCGGCGCGTCCCATGGGATGATTCCACTCGTGTGGTTGATTTAGAACTAGCACAAAAACTGCCGTTGGCATAGCCCGGGCGCGCGATAGACGAATCGTTCGGAGCGATCCCGCGGGCGGTGCCCGGCAAAACAGAGCGGCGAAAGCAAAACGGTGTCAATTCGTTGTCGGTCGCGCAAGGCTCGCTTCGACATAACCGGGCTGGTTGCCCCGTTTCGATTCGACGCGGAGCCAGCCGTTTTCTTCGCTCGCGACATTGATGATCGTGCCCTTTGATATCTGCGCGACCACCGGATAATGAAGGCCGGGCCCGCTCCTGACCTGCGTGTTGGCGAGAACTTCGTGGCGGCCCCGGACCACCGGCGGCGCCGCTTCCGATTCCTCGCCGGTGCCCGGTTTGACCGAGCCGATCTCGATGAATCCGGGAGCGTTGCCCTTTTTCGACACGATCAAGAGCCAGTCGCCGTCCCTGCCAACGACATTGACGCGAGAGTTGGCCTTGATCTCGGCAATGGTCCGGAATTCGTTTCCCGGTCCGGTCTTGACGGCGGTAGTTCGAGTGGTGACATACGGCCGGAGCTGTGCGTTGATGTCCGGGAGGCTCCTCGGGTCGAGGTCCGCGCTTTTCTTGCAGCCGGAAAGCAACAGCAAGCCGGCCAACGCTGCCGCGCCGGATCGCGCCGAACGGGTCGTCATATCGAGCCCTCCATTACAAAAAGCTGGCCCGGCGATTATACCACGGCAAGAAAGAAAAGGCGCGGCCCGCGGCGATGCGGCCAAGCGCCGGCCTCAGTAGCGTTCGAGAAAGTTTTGCAGAAGGGCCTTGCCCTCTTCGGTGAGAATCGATTCGGGGTGAAACTGGACGCCCTCAACCGGATAACGCTTGTGCCGCACTCCCATAATCACGCCGTCCTCGGTACGGGCGCTAACCGTGAGCTCTTCCGGCAAGCGCTCCGGGTTGATGACGAGCGAGTGGTAGCGCATCGCGGCCAGGGGATTTTTGAGCGATTGAAAGATCCCTCGGTTGTCATGGATCACCTGCGATAGCTTCCCGTGCATAACCGCCGGGGCGCGGACGATTTCGCCGCCGTAGGCGGCGCCGATGCATTGATGGCCGAGGCAAACGCCGAGTATCGGCGTGGTCGAGCCAAACCGCCGGATGACATCGCAGGAGATGCCGGCTTCTCTGGGCGTGCACGGACCCGGCGAGATCACGATTTTCTCCGGCTGCAGCGCTTCGATTTGAGCCAGGGTAATCGCGTCATTCCGGTAAACCGCCACCTCCGCCTCGAGTTCACCGAGATAGTGAAAGAGGTTATAGGTGAAAGAGTCGTAATTGTCGATCAGGAGAATCATTCGGTTCTCCACGCCTCCGCGACTTCCACCGCCCGAAGCATGGCACGGGCCTTGTTGAGGGTTTCCTGGTATTCCGATGCCGGATCGGAGTCGGCGACGATGCCCGCGCCCGCGTTGATATATACCTTGTTGCCTTTCACCAGGATCGTTCGGATCGCAATGCAGGTGTCGAAGTTACCGTTGTAGCCGAAGTAGCCGATCGCTCCCGCGTACAGCCCCCGCTTTTCCGGCTCCAGCTCGCTGATGATTTGCATCGCGCGAATTTTTGGCGCGCCGGAGACCGTGCCGGCCGGAAAGGCGGAGACAAACAGATCGAACGGCGTCTTGCCGGCGGCGAGCCTGCCCCGAACGTTCGAGACGATATGAATCACGTGGGAGTAACGCTCGACGGTCATCAGTTCGTTGACTTCCACCGAGCCGATCTCGGCCACGCGACCGACGTCGTTGCGACCCAGGTCGACCAGCATGATATGTTCCGCCCGCTCTTTGGGGTCGGCGAGGAGCTCGGCTTCGAGTCTCCGCTCCTCTTCCGGAGTGGCGCCGCGCGGGCGGGTCCCGGCGATCGGACGGAGTTCGATCACGCGATCCGTGAGGCGGACCATGGTTTCCGGCGATGACCCGATGATCCTCAGATCCTCCAGCTCCAGATAAAACATGTAGGGAGAGGGATTGATGAATCTCAAGGCACGGTAAATTTCGAACGGGTCGCTCGAGCTTTCGGTCTCGAGCCTCTGGCACAGTACCGCCTGAATGATGTCGCCCGCTTTGATGTACGCCTTGGCGCGCTCGACGGCCCGCTCGAATTCCGCCGCGGTCAAGTTGGAACGGAAACTGCGCGGCTTTGCGCCCGCGGTCAGATCGCGCGGTTCGATACCGCGGGGCTTTTGCTGGAGTGACGAGATCACGTTGGCGATCCGCTCGACGGCGCTCCGGTAGGCGCCGGCGAGATCGGTCGTGCCGTCGAGTTTGACATTGTCGATGATCTTGATCGTATGCTTGAGATTATCGAACGCGACGATCGAGCGGGCGAAGACAAAGAAGATATCTGGAATGTCCACCGCATCCTTTTTGTGGTTCGGTATGTTATGAAAGTGTTCGACGGCGTCATACGCAACGTACCCGATCGCCCCGCCGGTAAATGGCGGCACGCCGGGCACACGCACGGGCCGATAGCCTTGGAGGAGCTTCTCGAGCTCGCTCAAGGGCGAAGCCGAAGCGAACTCCGTTTTTGTGCGCGCATCGATAACGGTTACGCGCGACCCCTTGGCTTTAAAGATCTTAAACGGCTGGGTCCCGAGGAACGAATACCTCGCCCAGCGCTCGCTTCCTTCGACACTCTCCAGCAAGAACGCATACCGGTCGCGCTCGAGCCGTTTGAAGAACGACAGCGGCGTTTCCAGGTCCATGAGTAACTCCTGGTACACCGGTATGAGGTTGCCTTCGCGGGCGAGACGGCAGAACTCGTCAAACGTAGGCTGAATCATCTTCAAAAATAAAAAGGGCCATAAGTTCGTCACCCATGGCCCTCGTCGAAGCTGTTGTAAGACGGAAATCAGCCACGGTGAAGACGGCGATCGGCGCCTCTCCACCACTGCTGCGCTCGGTACTTAGCGCCGGCGGCTCGGTTCATGCGAACTCATGATGCCCGATCGGCTCCCGAGCGTCAAGCGAAGCCGAGTGGCGATGGCGCCCGAGCGTTCCCTGGCTTGACCCTCTCTATCGCTGCAATGGCGCGGCGCTCCTAAGAAAAAGGCCTGATGGTTCGGGCGCCGAACAGCCGGCTAGGCCCCTAGCGCGCCGAATTGACATCCCGCCACCCGTAGGGTAAGCGTAAAACGCCTTTTGGAATCTGTTCCGCAAACCGGTTCGGAGGAAGAATGGTCCGCCGCGAGAAATCGAATTACATGATTCAGTCGGTGTCGCACGCGCTCGATGTTCTGGAGCAATTTAATGGAAGCGTCGACGAAATCGGCGTGACCGAGTTGAGCAAGCGGCTTAAGCTCCACAAAAACAACGTTTTCAGACTCTTGGCGACTCTCGAAGCGCGCGGTTACATCGAACAAAACAAGGTGACGGAAAACTACCGCTTGGGGCTGCGCTGCTTGCAGCTCGGCCAAACCTTCATTCATCAGATGGGCTTGCTATTGCAGGCTCGCGCGGCGCTCGAACAGCTGGTGAAGGCGACCCAAGAAAGCGCGTTTGTCGCAATCAGAAAAGGCGGTGGCGTGATCCCGTTGGAGTTCATTGAGTCGCCGCGGCCGGTTAGAGCCGTGTCTTTTCTCGGCACGGTACTGCCGACCCACTGCACCGCGGCCGGGAAGATCTACCTGGCGTTTGAATCGGAAGGAGAAATCGGCCGCGATCTCGCCGAGCATCCCAAGCGCTATACGGAAAGGACCGTGATTGACCGTAAGGCGCTGATCGCGGAATTGCATGAAATCGCCGGCCGTGGCTACGCCGTCGAGCACGGCGAGTTCATCGACGAGGTCAGCTCCGTCGCGGTCCCGGTGCGCGACTATACGCGCGCGCTCGTGGGAACGCTCGCAGTTGCGGGCCCGAGCCACCGCATGACGGAGGAGAAAGTCGGCCGCGAGATCGCCCCTGTCATGCTCGAGGCCGGGAACGAGCTTTCCAAACGCCTGGGGTTCCCCGGCTAGAAACGGACCCATCCCGATCCGCGCCGCAGGTCACCGTCCAGTCGGATCGTTTCAGAAAGGCAGCGGCTTCTGATGCTGAGCAATTTGGAAAAGACGGTTTTCGCAGTTCTGGCGGCGGCGTCTCTGTGTTACGGCGCCTTGGGCTTTTACAATGTTTACCGGGCGATTGCTCGGGGCCGGCCGGATGCGCGTTTCGACGAACTCGCGCGGCGGATCCGAAGGGCGTTCGCCGCCGTGTTCCTCCAGCAGCCGGTCTTCAAGACGCGTCCTGT
Organism: Candidatus Eiseniibacteriota bacterium; assembly: GCA_035559295.1. Taxonomy (GTDB): domain Bacteria; phylum Desulfobacterota; class Binatia; order UBA9968; family UBA9968; genus DATMBL01. Next base: position 5,409 of record DATMBL010000171.1, on the reverse strand, counting down.
GGTTTCGCTGCTCCATGCGTTGGTCTTTTACGGGTTCGTTTTCTATTTCTTGGTGAATTCGGTTGATCTGCTGGAGGGATTCTTCCCGCTGCGCGCCCGCGGCGGGGCCTGGAACGGCTTTAACCTCGCCGCCGATCTGTTGACCGCCGCGGTATTGATCGGCATCGGCGGACTCGTCGCGCGGCGGTTTGTTTTCCGGCCGCGTGATTTCTCGTTTCCGTCCAATGTTCCGCTGCACGAGAACGCGCGTCGCGGGATCGTTCGCGATTCCTCGATCGTCTCGGCGTTCATCATTTTTCACGTCGGTAGCCGGCTCTTGTACAAGGCAACCGAGCTGGCCGCGGAGGGCCCCGACCCGTTCCAGCCCGTGGGATCGGCCGTGGCGGCGCTGTTCGCGGGCGCGGGTCCTGCAACGCTCGAAGCGGCGGGCCACTGTTTTTGGTGGGGGGCCCTGGGATCGATTCTGCTCTTCGTGCCTTACTTCCCGCGCAGCAAGCACATTCATCTGTTTCTGGCCCCGATCAATCTGGCGCTCAAGAAGGACCGCCCGGGCGCGCTCGAGTCGATGGATTTTGAAACCGAAGAAGTTTTCGGCGCCGCCCGCTTGGAAGAGTTTTCCTGGCGGCGGCTGCTCGACGCTTACAGCTGCATCATGTGCAATCGCTGCCAGGACGTTTGTCCCGCGACCGCGACCGGCAAGGCGCTGAGCCCGGCGGCGATCCTGATCAACGAGCGTTTCGAGCTCAACCGGATTTTTCCCGAATTCGCCGCCGGCAAAGAAAGCCCGCGACCGCTCCTCGGGTTCGCTCTCAATGAAGAGGCGGCATGGGCGTGCACGACGTGCAATGCCTGCGTGGAGATTTGCCCGGTGGGTAACGAGCAGATGCTCCACATCATCGACGTGCGCCGCGAGCGCGTACTCGGCGCCGCGGATTTCCCAAACGGCCTCAAGACCACTTTCAACCACATGGAGCGGGCGGGAAATCCATGGGGCATGGCGGCGGAGGAGCGCCTGGCCTGGACCAAGGGCCTGCCGTTCTCGGTTCGGACGATCAACGAGAACCCCGAGCCGGAGGTGCTTTACTGGGTCGGTTGCGCGGCTGCGTTCGATCCGCGCGCGCAAAAGATCGCGCGCAGCATGGCGCGGATCCTCGAGGCCGCTGGCGTAAACTGGGCGATTGGCGGCAAGGATCAGAAATGCACCGGCGACCCGGCGCGCCGGAGCGGCAACGAGTACCTGTTCGCGGAGCTCGCCCAGGAAAACGTGCGTGCGCTCGATCGGATCGGGGCAAAAACGATCGTCACCGCCTGCCCGCACTGTTTTCACACGATCGCCAACGAGTACCCGCAGTTCGGCGGCCGCTACGTCGTGAAGCACCACACCGAATTCATTGACGAACTCATCCATAGCGGAAAGCTCCGCATCGTTGCGGACAGCAACGGGAGCGTCGCCTTTCACGACCCGTGCTACCTGGGACGTCACAACGGAATCTTCGACGAGCCGCGCAATCTCATCGCCGCTGTCGGTTCAACGGTGGTTGAACCGCGGCGCAATCGCAGCCAATCCTTTTGCTGCGGCGCGGGTGGCGGCCAATTTTGGAAAGAAGAAGAAAAGGGCAACGAGAGAATCAGCGCAAACCGCTATCGCGAACTCAAGCAAACGGGAGCCAGAACCGTGGCGACGGGCTGCCCGTTTTGCATGCGCATGCTCACCGAGGAAGCCGCCAAAGACGAGCCGGAACCGGCGGTCGAGATCTTGGACGTCGCGGAAATCATCGCAGCGCGGATCCGCCAGTAAGATGGTCCGTTTCGGTCCCGCGTTCGTCCTGGTCGCATGGATCTCCGCATTTGCCGCCGCTTGCCGCGGCGAGCCGCAAGTTGCGATTCTCACCCGAAGCGGCCAAGAAATTACGTTTCACGTTGAAATCGCAGACACGCCTGAAAAGCGAGAAAGGGGTCTTCAGTACCGTCGCGAACTCGCCGCACACCGTGGCATGTTGTTTCTCTTTCCCCAAGAGAGCCGCCTGTCTTTTTGGATGCGCAATACCCCGATCGCCCTCGACATGATTTTCATAGACCGCCACGGCACGATCGTCGGCATCGTCGAACAGGCCGCGCCCTTCTCGACCGATGCGCGCTCGGTTGCGGCGCCGAGCCAGTACGTATTGGAGATCAACGGTGGGCTAACGCGGCGCCACGGCATCCGCGCGGGCGATCGCGTGCGATTTTACAACGTTCCGTTGGAGAGCATCCGAGAGTAGCCGGAGACCGAAGCGTATGGGGAGTAGATTCGAGTTTTTTAGCCGATGTGTCAGATTTCGTTAAAGAAGTACGGCCGCACCGGCTCGAGTCTCTCTTCGTAAGAATCCGGATAGAGAAACCACAGGGTTGCCGCCAGGCTGCTCAGGAGCGAGTTCCCGTCCTGGGGAGTAAAGCAGGTCCCGATCACCTCGCGGTCGCCGCGCATCGCCAGGCTCTGCGTCACAATCACGGTCTGATTCAAAATGCGGCCGAACAGGCCGTGGTCACGACCGAACGAAAATACCGCGGCGGAAGATTTCTTGTTCGTTAACGCCACGCGCCGATTGGTCTGGAGCCGGCGCATCAGCTCGTCTTTCTCGATTCCACGGCGCAGTTTGAGATTGAAATGGATGGTATGCATGTACTGCGTGTTTAATTTTAACGCAGACGAATAGATGTTGAGATCTAACCCCAGAGTTTTAAACAAATAATGAGCATCGCGTCCCTGGTGGGTGCCGAACTGCGGGTCATCGTGTTTTCCCGCCTCCGGAGCCGGAATGAACTCACCCTCCTGGCTGATGTCGTTGGCGCGCCGCATGCAGACGAACCGGCTCTCATCGAGGTTGTTTTCCTTTTCCGGCCCGAGCGCGATCGTATCAATCAACACGGCGAGATTGTGCGTGTTGCAGCTGACCACCTGAATGAACTGGTCTTCGCCTCGGACCAGGGCTCGATCGTTGATTCCTCGGGCATACATTTTGCCAAAACCGTACTCGCTTCCCTGCGCGATGAAGCCGCGGCCGTTGTTGGCGTATTTATTGTAGAGTTTCGCTTTGTTTTCGTTCCCTACCGGGGTGCAGTCGATGATCACCTTGGCTCGTTCGATTGCCTCTTCGGCTTCGTATTCCGGTTTCATGCCCATGTCGGCGAAGTTCTGCCAGCGCTCCTTGTCCACGGCCAACTTCGCGCCTTTCTGCCCCAAAACCAGAACTTTCGAGCGGTCGCTGAGCAGCGGCGTTCGTTTGTGAAAGGTGACCTCATCGATGCCGAAGCGCTCGCGGAAGGTCGACAGGATCCCGATTAAGGGCTCACCGATGGTGCCAGTGCCGACGATGTGAACGATTTTCTTTTCTGCCATGGCGCTTGCCCCCGCTTTTTGATGCTTTGGATTCTATAGGAACGAACCGGGCCGTTCAATACGTATGCTTTAAGCTTGAAAGACCGGATTGTTTAGCCGGGACCTTTCATCGCGCCGGGCGGCTATGCTAGAAAACTTCCCAGGAGAGATACGATGTCACAAGCAATCAGACCGGCCGAGGCTTTCTTCAGCCGCAACTTCGGCATCGACGCGCAAGATCTGGACAAGGTCTTGGCGAGCGCGTTGGGGAAGAAGGCGGATTACGCCGATCTCTATTTCGAATACCGCCGCAACGAGGGCATCGGCTTGGAGGAAGGGCTGGTCAAGAACTGCTTGCAGTCAACGACAAACGGAGTGGGTGTGCGCGTGCTCGCGGAGGCGAAGACCGGCTATGCGTTCACCGACGACATCACCGTGGAGAATCTCGAGCTGGCGGCCGGAACGGCGCGTTACATCGCGGAAAACCGTGGATCGCCGGTGCCGGTGCGCGCCGGGCGCGAGGCAACCAAGCGACACGATCTCTATCCGGTCAAGACGCCTCCTATAGAAGTGCCGCTCGAGCGCAAAATCGCGCTGCTGTACGAGATCGACAAGGTCGCGCGCGGCTATGACCCGCGCATCAAGAACGTCTTCGTCTCTCTCGGCAGCGAGCACAAGGTCATTTTGGTCGCGACATCCCGTGGCATGGTCGTCGGCGACATCCAGCCGCTCACGCGCCTGAACGTGACGTGCATCGCCGAGGATCGCGGCCAGCGGCAGGTTGGAAGCTTCGGCGGCGGCGGGCGCGTCGAGTTCGAGTTTTTTACCGCCAACAGGGACTACGAACGCTACGCGCGCGAGGCCGCGCGCCAGGCGATTCTGAATCTGGACGCGCGTGCGGCGCCCGCAGGGACGATGGACGTGGTTTTGGGTCCGGGGTGGCCCGGCATCCTTTTGCACGAAGCGATCGGCCATGGCCTCGAAGGGGACTTCAACCGTAAAAAAACTTCGGCGTTCAGCGAGCGGATCGGACAGCGCGTGGCCTCCGAGCTCTGCACCGTGGTGGACGACGGCACGATCCCGTTTCGCCGCGGCTCGATCAACATCGATGACGAGGGTACGCCGACCCAGCGAACGGTCCTGATCGAAAAAGGAATCCTCAGAGGCTACATGCAGGACCGGCTCAACGCCGGCTTGATGAAAATGGCCGTCACCGGCAATGGCCGGCGCGAGAGTTATGCGCACATTCCGATGCCGCGCATGACCAACACCTTCATGCTTGCCGGCGAGTCGGATCCCGAAGAGATCATTCGCTCGGTCCCCCGGGGTCTTTACGCCGTCTCGTTCGGCGGGGGGCAGGTCGATATCACCAGCGGCAAATTCGTGTTTTCCGCGAGTGAAGCCTATTTGATCGAAGGCGGCAAGGTCACGGCGCCGGTCAAGGGCGCGACGCTGATCGGCAACGGGCCCGACGTGCTGACGCGAGTGACGATGGTGGGCGCCGATCTCAAGCTCGACGAAGGGGTGGGCACCTGTGGCAAAGACGGCCAATCGGTGCCGGTCGGCGTGGGCCTGCCCACGATCCGAATCGATGGTTTGACGGTCGGGGGAACGGCGGCGTAGGCACGCTTAGGATGACTATGGAGCGGATGGAGCTCAGCCAGGAATTAGGACGGGAGATTTTGCAGTTGGCGCGCGACAAGGGCGCAACCGCCGGCGACGTTGTCATGGTCGAGAGCGACTCTTTTTTCGTCACCGTTCGTCTCGGCGCTATCGAAAAGATCAGCCAGGCGCAGGAAAAGCGTCTCGGCCTGAGGTTGTTTGTCGAATCGAGCTCCGCTTCGGCCTCCACTTCCGATATTTCCAAGCAATCGATTGAACGGTTGGTCGAAGATACGGCGCGAATGGCGCGCGCCACAGCCAAGGACCCTTACGCAGGTTTGGCGCCCGAAGCCGATCTCGCCGGGCACGTTCCCGATCTCGATCTTTACGACGACGAGGCTCGCTCGCTCCCCGTCGAAAGCAAAATAGACATCGCACTCGAGACGGAG
>DATMBL010000170.1:0-3563 GCA_035559295.1 Candidatus Eiseniibacteriota bacterium | reverse complement strand
TGACGCGTTTTACTTCGCCGCCGGTCTGATCGTATTCCATCGTGCCGCAGGAATGCATGCCGGCGATGCCGAACGCGTTCAGGATTTCCCCTTCATTCAAGCGCATTAATCTTGCCGCCGTAACCATTGCCCCGAACGGCGCCCCGATGCCGTGACTATGGAAACCGCGCTTACCCGCCGAAGGTCGCACGGCCAGCAGCAGGCGATACATGACGTCGCAGCCGACGACCACCGCCGCAAGAAAATCTCTGCCGCTACAACGATATTTTTCACAAAGCGCGAGCGCGACCGGAACCGTGGCGGAGCCGGGGTGGCCGCCCGCGGCAAAGCCCACGTCGTCGAGCTCGCAGCCTTGGCCGAATGTGGCATTGACAAATGCCGCCTCGAGTGTCGACGTCTTGTCACCGTAGTTGACGATCGTGCTCTCGCCAGGCCCGCCCATACCGGCAACGTAGCGATACGCGATCTTGTTCCACTCGAGGGTCGAGCCAAGAAGCTCGACGCCGATCTGATCGAGAATGCAATCCTTCGCCTTCTCGATCGCCTCCGGAGGGATATCCGCAAATCGCACCGCGCCTGTATGGGCCGCGAGTTGTTCAGTGATGCCGGCCGTCATGAATCATTCTCCTCATTCGGCTGCTGAAAAGAAAAGACTTTCTCGCGCCAAGAGCGCCAAGCACGCAAAGGGTTAAGACGTCCTTTGCCTTCTTTGCGCGAGATGTTCCCATTCTCTCTTGCTTGCGGCTGGGCCGCGCGGGGTTCTTCGTGGTGAGCTGTTCTTCCCTTTTAGTTTTGGGCCTAGCAATGCAAGGCAGCATCTATGCCCGTTCAGCCTTGGCAAAGTTCGCCGCGCTCGTGCCAGCCAGGCGACCGAAGACCGCGCCTTTCATCAGGCCCGACCCACCCGGATAATTGTTAAAAAACGATCCTCCGGTGATTTCGCCTGCCGCGAAGAGTCCTCTGATCACGTTGTCGCTGGTGTCTTTAACCGCGCCACGTTCGGTAATGCCGATGCCGCCGAACGTAAAAGTAATGCCGCACGTCACCGGAAACGCATAAAACGGCGGCGCATCCAGTCGCTGCGCCCAGTTCGACTTCACTGGACTGATGCCCTGAGTGGATTTCCCGTCGTGCTTTGAGGGGTCGAAAGGCACATCATTTACGGCGGCATTGAATTCATTCACTGTTCTGACGACGTTCTCCCAGTTCAGCCCCGGGAGCTTTTTGGCCACTGCTTCGATGCTATCTGCGCTGGCGTGGGATCCCCGGTTGTACTCCGAGCGCAGCAATGGGCGCGTCTTGCTGTCGAAGATTTGGTAGGCCGTGCACCACGGCAAGCGTAAGACCTCACGACCGCACTTCGCATAGGTGTAGCTGAAAAAGTCCTCGCCTTCGTCGATGAAGCGTTTGCCGTTGATATCGACCATGATTCCATAGGGGTAGGAGTAGCGATGCTCGTAAGCGCACTCCACATCGGGAGCTTGTGCGTCTACGAGAACGGCGTGGCAGCCGCTCCAGTGACCAACGGCCTGCGCGCCGGAAGCCAGGGCCAAATTCAAAACCTCGCCGGAGTTGTAGCGCGAGCCCCGGACTTTCACCAAGTCCCATCCGGTGCCAAGATAGCGGGCGCGCATCTCCGGGTTGGCTTCGAATCCGCCGGCCGCCAACACGACCGCGCGGGCTCTGAAGTCAAGCATTCCCTGTTTGGTTTGCACCCGCACACCCTCAACGCCACCCGCGTTGTCAACGATGAGCCCACTCGCTCTCGCGTCATAGAGAATCTCGATGCCCTTGTTTTCAGCGGCCGTGAAAAGCATCTCCACCAGGCCGAGGCCGCCGTCATTAACGGAAATCACCCGGCCGGGGGGAAATTTGATTCTCTGGCCCATTTTGATCGCGTGCGTGCTGGTCGAGAGAATCCATTTGACGTTCATCTCGGCCAGCCAACGCACCGTCTCATAGGATTGATCGACAAGAATGCGGCTAAGTTTTTTATCGGCGGCATACTCGGTCACTTGCATGATATCCTCAAAGAACTCCGCGCTCGAGTAACTACCGACGTCCATTTTCGCCGCTTCTTCGTCGGTCAACTCCGGCAGCATCGGACGCATGTCGTGCAGGCTGTTGTACGTGAATCGAAAACCGCCGCCGGAAAAGCGCGTGTTTCCTCCTCGCGCGGATTTGGGACACTTGTCTAAAAGCAGCACGCGCGCTTCTTGTTGTCGCGCCGCCAGAGCGGCCGTCAGTCCGGCGTTGCCCGCGCCGACCACGATCACGTCGTAAATCTCTCCCGACATAGAATCGAGCCTCCTCGTCGCAGTCAGGCACCCGAAACCACGGCTTGGCTCAAACTGTTCCCGCTGCGTACGTTCCAACTGTTAAATTCGCGTGAGGAACGAAGACCGATCAGTCAGTGTAAGCCGGTGGCTGTTGAGCAGTCAAACGACGCGCTCGGCGAAGTCGAGCCTGGAGAAGGCAAGAGCGGCGGTGGCGCGATGGTATTCGCAGAGCGTGTGGGAGCCGTTGGCAAGCACCGAAATGCCCTCTAAACGGATCCTTGCCGTCGGTTATGAGGAGCTGTTATGGTCCGCACAGGCCTTGCTTAGCGAGAGAAACACCGGCCACCAACAAAAGTTTATGCTCGATGCGGTCATTGCTGTAATCACCAAAGGCGAGAAGTTTCTGCTCATTCAGAGGGCTCCCGGTATCCGCGGTGGAGGGCGCTGGGCGCCGGTCAGCGGCGAAGTCGAGCCTGGAGAGAGCCAGGAAGCGGCGGTCGCGCGCGAGGCGATGGAAGAGGTCGGCTTGACCGTGCGGCCGGTCCGGAAAGTGTGGGAGTGCGTCTCGACGGGAGGAAGTTTTCTACTACACTGGTGGATTGCGGAGTACGTCAGCGGCGAACTGGCGCTCAACCCCGCGGAAGCGAGCGCCGCGCGTTGGCTCACGGTTGAGGAGATCTGCCGTCTGGACGGCACGTTCGAAGGCGACCGAGACTTTTATCTTAAAATACTCCCTTCTCTCAGTTCCTGAGATCGATCCTTCGTTTAGCCGGCTGGGATCGGCCGCGAGATGCCGAGCTTCCTCATGCGTGACTGTAGCGTCGTCCTCTTGATGCCGAGCCGAGCGGCCGCGCCGTCGGGACCGCCCACGATCCAGTTCGTTTCTTTGAGCGCGCGGATGATGTGATCGCGCTCCGCCTCTTCCAGGGTCGTGATCTCGGGCGGAGAAGCGGCCGGAATCGCGGTCATCTTCGCGCCGCTCTGCCGTCGTTGTTTCAGTTCGCTCAACGGAACTTCCAGCTCCGCTTCTCGGGATAGAATAACGGCCCGTTCGATGAAGTTTTCCAGCTCGCGCACGTTTCCCGGCCAGTCATACTCGGTCAGAGCCGTCATCGCCTTCGCCGGAATCGTGTCGATCGGCTTTTTCATTCGCCGCGCGTGTTTTTGAGCGAAGTAACGCACGAGCAAAGGGATGTCTTCGCGCCGCTCCCTAAGCGGCGGCACCATCAGCGGGAAAACGTTCAGCCGATAATAGAGATCGCTGCGGAATTGAGCGGCGGCGAC
>DATMBL010000169.1:0-7618 GCA_035559295.1 Candidatus Eiseniibacteriota bacterium | reverse complement strand
GGCGAGGGGCCATATTCGCGAAGCCAGCGCGCCAGCGGGCCTGACTCGCCGTCGGGCATGACGTAATGCAGGACCTGATCGCCCGCCCGAAATCGCACGGCTGCGGCGTTCAGGACGGTGTCCTTGACCGCGTTTCCCTTTGTACCGAGAGCGCTCTCGTACCATTTGATGACCGGGCTCAATTCTTCGACGCCGATAGTAACGGTTGCGATGCCAGTCGCGCCGTTGGCGTGCTCGAACGTCTGCGGGACGCGCTCCTCCCTCGGCGTTAAATCCTCGATCAAAAACGGCGCGACGCCGCGGTGCGGTCCGGTTGCGAGCGCGAGCAGCCAGCGTAGCTCGTAGCCGTCGGGTCTCGTGCGCGACCAGGGAACCGGATCGTTGATTGCAACGCCGGCGGCGCGGAGCTTCGCCGTGTCGCCCATGAGATCGTCCGTCCGCATGCAGAAATCGACGAGGCGTTCGCCTTTCTGCAGCGGCGCCCACCAGCGGTGCTCCACCGCCTCCCGGTAGAAAGAGATGATTTCGAGGTACGAGCCGTCGGCAAAGGGGATCAGGACGTTGTAGCTGCCGACGGGATGCCGGCCGCCTTCGATAACAGTGAAGCCCAAGCGCTCGTAGTCTTTAGCGGCCCGATCGAGATCGCGGACAACAATGACGAGATGATCGATTCCCAAGAGCATCGGCGCGGCAGAGCGGCGATCGAGTTCACCTGAGCGCCGGGGCGACCTCTTCGAGAAACCGCCTGAGCTGGCCCGTTTGATCCCAAGAGGTCATGCGCAACGTGATGTGATCCAACCCGGCGGCGAAGTACGCTTGCAATTCTTCGATGCACCGCCCCGGCGGCCCCGCGGTTGTGAAGCCCTCGACGAACCTCATGCTGAAGTTCGACGTGTAGTACTTATCGAGGAACGCCTTGCTTTCCGCGAGCGCGGCGTCGCGGCTTTGTTGGATATTGATGTTGTGGTAGAGCGCGCTCCCGAGCTTGGCCGGGTCGCGTCCCTCTTCGCGCGCCATTGCCAGGATTCGCGTCCACTGGCTCTTGAACTCTTCGGGCGTCACCTTGTTCGTCATCCAGCCGTCGGCATAGCGCGCCACGCGCCTGAGACCCCGATCGACCGCCGCGGGCGGCGCGCTCGCCCCGTCCTTCCAGGTGAGGCCGGTCGGATTGCTCGCGATCCAGATCGGGAGCGGTTTTTGCACCGGTCGCGGCTGGATCGTCACGCCCGAAAACCGATAGTGCTTTCCTTCGTGCGAGGCGTTCTCCTCGTGCAGGAGCTTGCGCAGGATCACGATGCCTTCTTCCAACCGGCTGACCCGCTCGGTGTCGCGGATGCCCATGACCGCGTGCTCCAGGGCTTGCGCCGGGCTTTGCTCGTTCGGCCCGCCCAGGCAAACCGCCAGCCAAGCGCGCCCGTTGGAAATCACGTCGAGACTCGCCCACTGCTGCGCCAGCAACGCGGGGTGGCGGTGCGGGAACGTCGCCATGCAGCCGACGGCAAGCCGGACCTTGCTGGTGATCGCCGCAAGCGCGGAGAGCAAAGTAATCGATTCGAGCCGGGGCTTGGCGAGCAAGCTGTCGCCGACCCATACCGCGTCGAAAACCCCCGAAGCCTCGCCGCGCCGCGCCATGTCGAAAAGTTCGGGCACCGTGACCGCGCCGATGATGACGCCCCGATTGGCGAGGGTGAGGCCGAATGAAGCCACGAATCCGAAACTCCTGGGCCCCTCTATAGCACATCGTCCGCCGACGCAAAACCGCCGCGGCCGCATTTGACAGTATCCGGCGTCCGTGATTGCTTCTTCGTGCGGACGCCCATTGTCATCGAAGTTGTGGCGTACGGTTCCGACATGTTCTTGCACGGCGGCGACGGCAAAGAGAGAGAGAGAAAGCGAATGCGGATATCGCGCGCAAAGTCCGCAAAGACCGCCAAGGAGGCGATCGTTGGAGTACCGGAGTGTTGGAGTGCTCGAGTATAGCAGTTCAAAGGAGACTCGATGACGGCGGATTTTAGATCGTATCTCGAAGCCTTGAAACGCAACGACGAGCTTTCGGTCGTCGCCCGACCGATCGACCTCCGGCATGTGGCCGCGCTCGTGCCGCAGTCGGACAAGGCGCTTCTGTTCAGCCGCGTGCGCGGCTATGCCATGCCGGTGGCCGCGGGGCTGCTGCAATCCCGCAAGCGACTGTCGCTCGGAATGGGAGTGCCGTATGAGAAGATCGAAACAAAACTCCGCGCTGCGATGGAGCGTCCCATCGAGCCGCAGCGCGTCAAGGACGCGGCGGTGAAGGAAGTCATCGTCACCGGCGAGCGCGTCGATTTGTACGAACTGCCGGTACCGGTGTTCTCGATCATGGACGGCGGTCCCATGATTACCGGCGCCGTCGTGATCGCGGAGGATCCCGAATTCGGCATGAATGCCGGCATGTACCGCCTCATGCTCAAGGAAAAGAACGTCACCGGGATCGATATCGTTACGCCCAATAACCTGAGGAGGTTCGCCGAGAGAGCGCTGGCGACCAAAAGGCCTTTGCCCGTTTCGATCAATATCGGGGTCCATCCGTTCGAGATGGTGGCCTCGACCTTCAAAGCGAACCTCGGCATCAACGAACTCACTTTCGCCGGCGGGCTCCGCGGCGAGCCGGTGCCGCTCGCCGACGGCGAAACCATCGCGGTGCCGTGCATCGCGAATGCCGAACTCGTTCTCGAGGGTGAAATTCTGCCCGAAGGATGGGTGCATCCCGAGGGGCCGTTCGGGGAATTCAACCGTTTGATGGGCGGGATTCACCTCAATCCTCGCGTGCGGGTGACGGCGATCATGCGCCGCAAGGATCCGATCTACTACGCGTTGCACATGCCGTGGGAAAACATCTGGATGAGCGCGCCGATCTACGAAGCGGCCGCGTGGCGCGTGCTTCATGAAGCCGGCGTGCAGGCGAAGGCGATCAACCTCACGCCGGGCGGCTGTTGTCACTGGCACATCGTCGCCGCGATCAAGAAACAACCCGGTGACGGGAAGAACGCGATTCTCGCGTTGCTCTCGATCGCCGACATCAAGCACGTGGTTATTGTCGATGATGATATCGACGTGTTCGATCCCATCGATGTCGAGTGGGCGATCGCGACACGCGTGCAGGCGGATCGGGACGTGCTGATCGTCGCGAACGCGCGGGCGAAACCTCTGGATCCGTCCTTGCCCCCCGTGGTCGGAACGATACCGACTACGGCGAAGATGGGCATCGACGCGACGATTCCAGAGAACGTGCCGCGGAACCGCTATAATCGGATCGTTTACTTCGACCAGGACAGAGTAAGACTCGCAGATTACCTCGCGCCGGCCGCGGGGGAGACGGACCAACCCGAGGGCGCGGCGGACGCAAGCGCCTTTGCCGAAGAACTCATCAGGGCTCTCGAGCAATCGCATCTTTTCTTTTGTGAGATCCTCACGCGTTTCCCGGAGATCGGATTCCGCTCGGTAGCGGAGACGGTCGGTTCGCTTCAGTCGCGCGGGCTCATCGCGCAGGATTCCGAAGGCAGATACCGGCTCACGAAAGAAGCGTAGCCGGAACTCGCTTGGGGTTGCGCGAACGGGACACCGACGCGGGTCCTGTGTCGCAAACGAGACGCGCCGAGCGATCCGGCTCGCGAATCTTCATCTACATTCATCTACATACCTGGGCACGTCTTTTGCTGACCTCGTATCGCGCGCTGCATCGAGCGGCGCAAAAAACAAACAGGAGGCTCAAAGTATGAAGAGGCAGCTGAGGAACGTAGCCGGCGCGGTCGCCGTGTCGATGATCGTCGCGCTCTCATGGGGTTGCCAGGCGATGACGGGTAAGACGGCCGGCCGGAATGTCGATGATGCGGCGATCACCGCTTCCGTGAAGAGCACGCTGGCTGCGGATAGAGCCGCCACGCTGACACGGGTCGATGTCGATACGAATAACGGCGTGGTTTCGTTGAACGGTGTGGTCGAGACGGCGGAACAGAAAACGCGAGCCGAACAGCTTGCCCGGCGAGTGGACGGAGTGAAGCGGGTGATCAACAACTTGCAGGTTCAGAAGCAGAGTTAGCGGCCGTGTCTCAGCCGCGGGCCGCGGGCGTTTCGTTTTCGCGACAAGACGAGCGGTCGCGGAGTAAAAAGCGCACAATTTCACGCGACGTTCCCGTGGCATGCTCCTTGCGCCATCGGAGCACGAGCGCAGCGCTTAAAATATTAACGTCATTCAAGCGAAAGGGGACTCTATGAAGCAAAACCGGTTACTCGCGATTTCATTGTTGGCAGGAGCATGGCTCGCATTTAATGCAGGCCCGATCATGGCGCAATCATCGAGCGGGCCGTCAGGCGGCGCCACCGGGTCGGGCAGTAGCGCGGGCAAAAGCAGCGAGGAGGGCTTGGGACAATCGCAAACCAATCCCTCGGACAGTCGGTTTCCTGCGCCGTCGGGCACGACTCAGGGAACGGCCGGCTCCGGCGCGCAATCCCAGAGCGGGCGAGCGGGTAAGGAGAGCGTCGGTCAAAGCGGCTCGCAGAGCGGTCAGGAGCTCGGGCAGTCGCCGAGCGGGCGCTCGGGCGGCGCGGTGAGCGGCAGTCGCTCGGGCCAGAGCGATATGCCCGCGAGCGGCACCGGCAGCTCGATGGGGCGAAGCGGCCAGGCCGGGCAGTGGTCGACGGCCGATGTGAAGGAAGCGCAGGAAGCGCTGAAGAGCGCCGGCCACGACCCGGGTCCGATCGACGGCAAAATGGGACCGCAGACAAGGCAAGCGATCAAGGCTTTTCAGAGCTCGCAAGGCTTGAAGGAGACCGGTACCCTGGATAAGGAAACTGCGGAAAAGCTGGGTATCGAAAAAGGCGCGGGCGCGAAAAGCTCGTCATCTTCGGAACGCGGATCTTCGTCATCCGCAGGCAGGCAGTCCGGCGCCGGTAGCAGCAAAAGCCAGGGCGAATCTTCTTCACCTGTAGGCAAGTAACTTTTACTGGCGTTGCGCTCACGCATAGGGAGGGGAGAACCGGATGGGTTCTCCCCTCGGGGGCAGAGTCGGCTCGCCGACCTGCCTTTTTTTACATCCCCTCTTCCGGCGTATCCTCCAATGCCGCAACGAGGTTATTATAGAGGAGGCGGTGGAAGAGGTGCTCGCCTTTCTCGCGACGGGGCGAAAGCCTCCCGGGGGCGTATGCTCGGGATTCGATGCCGCGCTGGACGGACCTGCAGATCGCGGCGTCTTCTTCCTGAATCCGCTCGCTCAGCGCGATACTCGCGAGGTTCCGCTGTCGCGCGCCGGGCGCGATGTCTTCGAAGTAGAAGTCGAAGATCACTTCGCTCCGATCGGGGGCAATCGGCTTGACGAGATTCGTATCCATCACGCCGTCATACCAGTTGATCATGAAGTTCGGATGAATCCAGATGTAGAGGGCGCGATCGCCGCGCCGGACCGAGGCGACTTCGGCGTCGGCCCGACCGGCAACGATCGGGCTCGACTGAAGGCAAAAGCCCTCGCCCGTTTCAATGGCGTAGTTGCGGTAATCGAGCACGGCATCGAGTTTTCCGTGGAGATGGGGAACGTGGTACCCGCCGTCCAGATAGTTTTCGATGAAGACCTTCCAGTTGCAATCCACCGAATACGCGCGGCGCTCCTGCCAGTGAAGCCCTTGCAAATCCATCTGCCGCGCCTGCGCGGAAAGCCCGACGGGCGGGAAAGAGCCGCCGGCTCGCCGGTCCAAGCGCGCGAGCGCCCAGGCCTCCCACGTTAACGTCTCGATCTCGACGAGACCGCTGGCGGCGTGGGAGAATTGGCGCACGCCCGCAAAGTCCGGCGTTCCTCTGAGTTTGCCTTCGAGCGTGTAGGTCCATCCATGATACGGGCAACGCAAGACTGCGGTGCTGCCTTCCGCTTCGGTCAAAATCGCCGCTCCTTTGTGGCGGCAAACGTTGAAAAAACCTCGCAGCAGTCCGTCATGTCCTCTGGCGAGCAGAACCGGCTCTCCGGCGATTTCGGCAGTGACGTAAAAGCCCGGCTCTCGTAGCTGATCCAACCGGCCGACAACTTGCCACGAGCGACCAAAGACCGCGCGCCGTTCCAGATTGAAAACCGCGGGATCGGTATACCACGCGGCCGGCAGGCCTACGGCCTCCTCGAGCGGCAGGTCGGCTCTGTAGCTTTCGACGATACGCCTAACCGAACGGTCCATAGGACGAGGCTGAGGTCTAGTCGAAACGAGTCGATTTCGATGAGGCGGGGCTGAACCTGAAGCTTAACCCGAACCTGCCTTCATGCTAAAGCGGCAGCTTGTAAAAACGTTCCGCGTTCCGGTAAAGCACCGCCTGTTTATCGTCGTCGCTCAGTTCCGCGCTCTCCAGGAGTTCGCCGATGTCGTGCTTGCAGCTCTCGTTCGTGACTTCATGCGGGAAGTCCGACGAGTAGATGAACGGCGCGTTGCCTGCGACCCTGATGGCGAAGGGCAACGTCAGCTCCTCGGTTTCACAACCGACGAAAAACCGGCCTCGTTGGATTTGATCGATCATGTAAGCAGCCGGGTCCTCGCCTTCGCGGATACCGAACTCGCCGGGCGGGATATACTGAAAATGCGTTTCGTGCGATGAATGCAGCCGTTCGAGCAGCAGCAACAGCCAGGCAACGCCGCCCTCGAGAAAAGCGATGCGCACGCGCGGGAAGCGCTCGAAGATCCCGTTGTAAAGTATGCTCGCGCAGTTGATCGTAAGGCCCCACGGATGGCCGAGCGCGTGCACCGGAACGTACATGTTCATGTGATCCATGCCGAAGCGGTCGTGCGCGCCGCCGTGAATCGCCAGGCAGCAGCCGAGGCGGTCCGCCTCGGCGTATACGGGCCAGTAGATTTTCGAGCCAAGCGGCGCCGGCAGCCCGTTCGACGGCATCATGGCGCCGAGCATTCGCAGTTCGGTGACCGCGCGGCGTAGTTCCGCGGCGGCGGCTTCCGGATCCTGCATCGGGATGAGCGCCATTCCTTTGAAGCGCGGGTTGAAGGACAAATAGGTGTCGTACAGCCAGTCGTTGTACGCGCGCGCCGCCTCCACTGCGTAATCGAGGCTGACGATTTTGCCGTACGCGAGCGCCACGGTCGGGTAGAGCACGGTCCATTCGATGCCGACGTCGTCCAGGAACTCGAGCCAGCCTTCGGGTCCCACCGGAGCGCGGCCGTCCCGTTGCGGCGGGGTTTCCACCGCCCGCCCCGTGTGGAGATGGTCCAACGGCGGGAAAATGACGCCCTTGCGGCGCGCGATCTCGCGATACGGAGACGACATATGCGCGATAATGCCCGCGGTATCCTCGATCACGTGGCCGTCTCCATCGATCACTCGGGTTGCGATTCGGCTGCTCATGACGGGTCTCCTCCTCGGTGGTCAGTCCGTTCCCGGGCTTGCCGGGCCTTCGTCCAGTTTCCTGGTATATCCGGCCCCGGCGGCATGTTCAAGGAACTTCGCTCGAGATCTACCGCCGGGCGAATCGTTTCGGTATTATTGGACGACCCCGACAAGCGGCGGGCGCCGCGGTACAGGTCATGGAGCAGCTCTCTGGAAGGATCCCGATCAGTCGCGCTGCCGGCTCGTGAACTACGCTGAACACAGAGGCACACG
>DATMBL010000168.1:0-12808 GCA_035559295.1 Candidatus Eiseniibacteriota bacterium | reverse complement strand
TTGATCACGGCGATTCCGGCGGCCGATCCGATGTCGGCTTCCCCGGCGACCACCGCCTGCACCGCCAAGTCGGTTTTCGGAAAGAACCTCGGGATCACCTCGATGCCCTGGGTTTTGAGCTGCTCCCAGGCGAGTAGCGAGGGGATGTCGCCCATATCGGCCGAGGAAGGATAGGCGAACCGGACTTTTTTCTGCGCCTGGACTTCAGCGGCGGAAAAGAAGAGCAGTCCGAAGAACAAAACGACTGCACCGAGTTTTTCGAATACGGTTTTCATATGGCCGCTCCTTCGCGCACGATCTGCGGCTAAACTACGGGCACTCCGAATTTATAATGTTCTCGCGTCGTTTAGTCGTTCCATCGAGTCGGCCGTTTCGTCCTGCGACAAGCTCGGGACAAACGGCTGGTCAAAACGCGCCCCGCTAAGGAAGCATGCTGTAGCTCTTGTCTATTCAACGGCAACCTCGGCTTTCCAGCCGGTCAAACGACGGTCTACCGCGCGGACGAGCCGCATGGTCGCCATCGCCAGGACAAGGATCGTCAAAATAACCGCAAACAAAGCGTCGGTGGCGAAAGCGGAGCCGTATTGCATGATCATCCCGCCCACGCCCGTGAGTGTGAGCAACATTTCGGCCGTCACCATGCCTTTGACCGCGCGCCCCATTCCGAGGTGAAGGCCGGCCATGATCGCCGGCATGGCGGCGGGAAGCACGATCTTGAAGAACACGTCCCGCTCTTTAGCGCCGAAAGAGCGCGCCATCTCGACCCAGATGCGATCCACTTGTTTGACCCCGGTCAACGTGTTGATCACGATAACGAAGAAGGCAAACAAAAATACGACCGCGATGCGAGACTCGACCCCAAGCCCGAGCCAGAGGATGAGCACGGGAACAAAAGCGGTCATGGGAGCCGACATTAACGCGTTGATGTAAAGATCGAGGAAATGTTCGACGTGGCGGAACCAGCCCATCAACACGCCGATCGTGACGCCCAGGACCACGGCCAGAAAAAACCCGGCGGCAAGCGTCCAGAGGCTCAACGCCAGGTTGGCGAGCAGTTTGCCGCTCATCAGTAGGCGGACCCAGGTGTGGGCGATCTGCGAGAGCGGCGGAATCAGAGTCGAATCCAACGCCCGCCCCGCGACTTCCCACAAAGCCGCAAAAATCAGGATCGAAAGGGTGTTGGCACCGGCGCGCGTCTTCAAGACCGGTTCTCCATCGCTCTTTTGAGTCGCGCCCAAATGTAGTTGGTGAGATCGACAAAAACCGGGTCGCGGCGCACCGCTTCGGCATCGCGCGGGCGCTTGAGCGGAACTTCGAGAATCTCGGCGATCCGCCCCGGTCTCGGCGTCATCACCACGACGCGATCGGCGAGATAGACCGCCTCGTCCATGCTGTGGGTGATGAAGATGACGGTTTTTTGCTCGCGTTGCCAGAGCGCGAGCAGATCCTCCTGGAGGAGCTGGCGCGTCTGGGCGTCAACGGAGCCGAACGGCTCGTCCATGAGCAAAATCAGCGGGTTCACGGCAAGGGCGCGAGCGAGCCCCGCGCGTTGCTGCATGCCGCCGGAGAGTTCGTGGGGATAATGATGTTCGAAATCCTCCAGCCCGACGCGCTTCAAGTATTCGCGCGCCGTGGCGGCACGCTGCTCCTTCGGAATCTGGCGCAGCTCGAGGCTGAACTCGACGTTCCCAAGCACGGTGCGCCACGGCAGCAGGGCGAACGTTTGGAAGACCACGGCGCGATCGGGTCCCGGGCCGATGACCCTTTTGCCGTTGATCAGAATCTCTCCGCTGTCGCACGGGATCAGGCCGTCGATCATCTTGAGCAGCGTCGTTTTGCCGCAGCCGCTCGGGCCGATGATGCTGATGAATTCGTTGGGGCGAATGGAAAGGCTTACGTCGGCGAGGGCTTTGAGTTCGGTGGTTTGATGCTTGACCGTTTTATGAAAACTTTTCGAAACGCGCCGCACCTCGATCATCGATTCGCCTTTGCCGGCGGCCAAACGAGTCGCTTCGTCATCCGGGAGCCAAAAGCCGGTCCGACTCTGGCTTGCGGCCTTCACGATCAATCCCTTCCGGTCATCACCCTGTTGTCTCGCCTGGGATCGTAAGGGCGCGCGTCCCGCGTCAAATCGACGCGTGCCAGGACATCGGCGGGCGCGCGCGCCTCCTTGGGAAAATCATACGGCGGCAGCGGCTTGGTGGCATCGAAGATGAGCTTCGTTTCCATCGGCCCCTTCTCGAGCCGATTGTATCCGTAAGCGGTGGGATTCAGGTGCGAGCCGATGATGTTGGGGATGATCACCAGGTCGCGATCCGCTTGGAAGCGCATCGCAAGCGCCCAAAGAACCTGCGTCTCATTGAACACGTCGATATCGTCATCGACCACGACCACGTGCTTGATGTTGGGGTCGGTGACGATTGCCGCGAGCGCGGCCTGCTTCGGCTCGCCCTCGGCGCGCTTCTTGAGCGAGATGTAACAGTGGGCCCGTGCCGCCCCCGAAAGCGGCATGTTAACGCCGGTCGTACTCGGCACTGCTTCCTGGACACGGCGGAGCAAACTCCCGAGCCGCGGCGCGGCGCCGATGATGTTGTGCTCGAAGTGGGCGCTATGGATGCTTTGATAGATCGGATCGCGCCGCATCGTGATCGCCGTCACTTCGATGTACGGCTGTTCGCCTTCCTTATAGTAGTAGTGCGGCCACTCGCCGAACGGGCCTTCGTAGTGCCGCTTCTTGGGCGGCACGATGCCTTCGATCACGATTTCGGCGCGCGCCGGAACCAGCAGGTCCACGGTTTCGCCCCGAACCACTTCCAACGGTTCGCCGAGAAACGCGCCGGCGACCTCGAGCTCCTGCCCGACGCCCGCCTGCTTGCTGACCGCGGCGAGATTCAAGGCGGGATGGTGGCCGATCGCGAGGGCGACTTCCATCGGCTCGTCGTGGTCTTCGTATTCGGCGCGGACGTAGTTGCCGTGATTCGCCGGATTGATCATGAGACCAAGCTGCCGCTTGCCCTGCTTTTGATGGCGGTAGATACCGACATTGACGACGTTCGTGCCCCGCTGTTTGCAGATCATGGCCGCCGCGTTGATGTACTTGCCGGCGTCGCCTTCGTTGTGCGTGAGGACCGGCAGAAGATCGAGATCGACGGCATCCCCTTTGAGCACGACTTCCTTCACCGGGGCGTTGCGCGCGGGCACTTCTTTGACCGGCACGGGATTGCGCTCCATCGCGGCGAGATCGCGAACCATCTGCGGCACGCTGGGGGAGCCGAGCGCGAGAGCAAGCCGCTCGTAGGTGGCGCCCAGATTGATGACCAGCGGGATTTTTGAACCTTTGATGTTTTTGAAGAACACCAGCGGAAACTTGTTTTCCCGCTCGAACTTTTCCACGATCGCGCAAGCTTCATACTGCGGGTCGATTTCGCGGTCAACGACAACAACGTCTTGCGGTCGCCTTTCGAGAAGGTCATCCAGATAGGTGCGGAGATCCTTGGCCATAACGACTCCTTTGCCGTCTCGCGATCCGGCTAAAGCTATACCGCGAAAGGCACTATCCGTGTCAAGCCGCCGTCCGATTGAGTTTTTGTTCAAACTGCCGCATTGGGGCGATTTTCGAAGGAGGACACGAAGGATCGGAAAACAGTCCCATCTTTCAGGCGAGCGATGCCCATGGCACACTCGGTGTGAGCATTCCCTCCCTTTTCCTTGCGGCGTCGTAGCTTGTGTGCGTCGGCTTGACAGATAAAAGCGCATCCCTGTAGAGACAGAACCTGGCGTGAGCCATGCGCAAGTTGCCGGTCAAATGGGGCGTCAGTTTGCCGAACCGAGGTGTTCTGTTCGGCCTGACCACAATCGAAACGCTCTTTCAGGCGGCCACGCTCGCCGAGCAGTCCGGCGTATTCGAGTCGGTCTGGTTCGGCGATAGCTTGATTCACAAGCCCCGCCTCGAGTCGATCGTGATGCTCAGCGCCGCGGCCGCGCAGACGCGCAAAGTTCGCCTCGGCGTGATTTGCCTGGCGAGTTTTCCGGTCCGCGATCCCGTGTTGCTGGCGATCCAATGGGCGAGCCTCGACCAGCTTGCGCGCGGCCGGACGATCCTCGGGGTATGCATCGGCGGCGGGCACGAAGGCGAGATGCGAGCCTTCGGCGTCCGAAAAACCGAGCGCGTCGGGCGCCTCACCGAGGGGATCGAACTCCTGCGCCGGATCTGGAGCGGAGAGGAAGTGCATCACCGCGGGAAGTACTACCAGCTCGAAGGCTGCCGCATCATGCCGCAACCGGCGCAAAAGCCGCCGCCGATCTGGATCGCGGTCACGCCCGACCGGGCGGTCGTCGGCGACCGAGGCGTGGAGATTGCGATGCGGCGGGTGGCGGCGCTGGCGGACGGTTTCATCACGCTGGCGGTCCCAAGCGATGAGTTTCGCCGCCGGCTCGATTTAATCGAGCGGTTTGCCGCCGAGCAGAAGCGGGATCTCGCTCGCTTCGAAGTGTCGATCCACGGCATGGTCAATATCAACGACGACAAGCGGGCGGCCTATGAGGAATCGAAATACTACTTCGACCGTTATTACACGCCCGGATATCCGTCGGAGGATTTGATCAAGATCTGGCTCGCGCACGGCCCGCCGGAAGACTGCGCCGAGTTGATTCAGGGTTGGCTCGACATGGGGGTCACCACGCCCGTGCTGCGCTTCACGTCGAGCAACCAACTCCGGCAGATGGAGCGTTTCCTAACCGATGTCCTCCCGCGGCTGCGGTTGAAGTGAGGCTGCGATCGTTGATAAGTAGAGCGCGGAGGGTGCGCTATGTTTGAAGATCTCCGCGGATTCCTCGACCACTTGGAAAGCCAAGGCCAACTCCTGCGGGTGAAGGAAGCAGTCGATGTGCGTTACGACATCGCCGCGGGGGTGCGAAAGACCTCCGACATCGGAGGTCCCGCGCTGCTGTTCGAAAACATCAACGGTTATCCCGGATGGCGCGTACTCGGCGGGCTCTTCGCCACGCGCAAATTGGTCGCGCTCGGCCTCGGCGTCGCGCAGGAGCAGCTCCTCGAGCGCTATCTCACGCTCGAAGAACAACGCATCGCGCCGGAAGTCGTCTCCACGGGGCCGGTGAAGGAGATCCGCTGGACCGGAAGCCAAATCGACCTGGGAAAGCTGCCGATTGTAACCCATGCGGGCAAAGACTGCGGTCCCTACATCACGATCGGCTTGCAGGTCGGCAAAGACCCGGAGACGGGCACGCGCAACGTATCGATTCACCGCATGCTCGTCCTCGGCAGAGATCGGCTGTCGCTCTGGGCGCCGCCCGATCATCACCTGGGGCGGATGATTCTTCGCGCCGAGGAAAAGCAGCGCGGTCTGGAAGTCGCAACCGCAATCGGCGTTGAGCCTGCCGCCGTGGTGGCCTCTCAAGCGAAAGTGCCTTACGGCATCGACGAATTCCATATCGCCGGGGGCCTGCGCGGCGCGCCGCTGCCGCTCGTCAAATGCGACACGATCGATGTCGAAGTTCCGGCGCGCGCCGAGATCGTGATCGAGGGGGTCACGGTCCCGGGCGAGCGGGTGGCGGATGGGCCGTACGGCGAGTATCCGGGCTGCTATAGCGAAGCGAAGCAAGCGCCGCTCCTCCAGGTCACCGCGATCACGATGCGGCGCGATCCGATCTACCAGACGGCGCTGACCGGCATGCCGGTGACCGAAAACCACACGCTGATCGAGTACGGCAACGCCGCGGTGGTTTACCGAGAGGTGAAGAAGATCGTGCCCGAAGTCAAAGCGGTCCATCTCACTCCGGGAGGAACGTTTCGCCATCACGCGGTCGTTTCGATCAGGAAGCGGAGCCAGGAAGAAGCGCGCAACGTGATTCTCGCGCTGCTCTCCCTCGGCATCGGTTTGAAGCAGGTGACCGTAGTGGATGACGACATCGATGTCACCGATCCGATGGAGGTGGAGTGGGCGCTCAGCACGCGCATGCAGCCCGATAGAGACATTATCATCATTCCAAGGATCGCCTGTTCGACTCTCGACCCCTCGGTTCCGGCGCCGCGCGTGACCGCGGCCTGGGGCATCGATGCAACCGCTCCGCTAACCGACCGCTGGCGCTTCGAGAAGGTCGAAATCCCCGGCGTGGAAAAAGTGAAGTACCTCTAAGGCCCGTTCAAGGTTCGGTTCAAGGATCGGGATCCCGACACTTTGAACCTTGAACCTGGAACTTCCGAACACGAAGAGCGCGCGTGAAAAACTTCGAGTACCTGGAGCCGACGACCGTGGCCGAAGCCTGCGCGCTGCTCCAAGAGCACCGGGGGGCGGCGAAGGTCTTTGCCGGCGGCGCGCATCTGACGATCTTGATGAAGCAGGGGCTCTACCGGCCCGGGGTGCTGATCAATATCAAAAAAATCGGCGCACTCCGCGGGATTCGATTCGAACCCGCCGAAGGGCTCGTCATCGGAGCCCTGGTCACGCACAGGGAAATTGAAACTTCGGAAATCGTGAGAGAACATTTTCCGGTGTTGGCCCAAGCCGAGCGCGAGGTTGCGAACATTCGCGTCCGCCACATGGGAACGGTCGGCGGCAATTTGGCCTCGGGCGAGCCGCTCACCGACCTGTCGCAGATTTTCATCGCCCTCGACGGAAGAATTCGCGCTACGGGCGCAAAGGGGAACCGCGAGTTGCCGGTCGAAGAGCTGTTCGTCGATTTCTATGAAACGCGGCTTGCGGCCGATGAACTCTTGACCCACGTCATCGTGCCGCTGCTTCCGCCCGGCTCGGGCGTCGAGTACGAGCGCTTCTCGAGCAGCTCGGTTGTGGACAAGCCTGCGGTCGGCGTGGCGGTGAGGGTCACCCTCGATGCCGAACGACGTGCCTGCCGAACCGCGCGGATCGTCCTAGGATGCGTCGGACCGACGCCGATGCGAGCGCGCAACGCGGAACGGCTGATCACCGGGCAGCCAATAACGGAAACGCTCGCCGCGGAGGCGGCGGCGATGGCCGCGCAAGAGGCTCAACCCATTGGAGACTTGAGGGGCTCGGAGGAGTACAAGCGCGCGGTCGTGCGTACGCTGATGAAACGCGCCGCCCTGCGCGCGTACGAGCATGCAAGAGAAGCGAAGAACGCCGAGAGAAAAGATTAACACGAAGGACACGAAGGGTCGGACAAAGATTACCCCGCGAGACGCAAAGAGCGCAGAGTTTTTTCCGCGCCACGGGCGCAAAAGTCCTCTGTGTTTTTTGCGTTCTGTGCGGTCTGATCCGTCCTTCGTGCTCTTCGGGTCATCTGCGGTTAGTGTCTGAATGGCGACGAAGAAAACGATTTCCTTCCGAGTCAACGGGGTCGAGCAATCGGTCGAGGTCGAAGCCCGGGCGACCTTGCTCGAGGTGGTGCGCGAGCGCCTCGGACTCACGGGCGCCAAGCTCGGTTGCGATATCCAGGTTTGCGGCGCGTGCACGCTGCTGCTCGACGGCAAGCCGGTGAGCGCATGTTCGGTCCTCGCGGTGGATGCCGACGGGCGCGACGTGTTGACCATCGAGGGCTTGGGCGGGCGGGAAGGGCTGCACCCGCTGCAGGAAGCGTTCATGCGCTTCGGGGCGCTCCAGTGCGGCTACTGCACGTCGGGGTTTATCTTGACCGCCAAGGCCTTGCTCGATGAATGTCCGCGCCCTTCGGAGCAGCAGATACGAGATTACCTCGCGGGAAACTTCTGCCGCTGCGGTTGCTATCAGGAGATCGTGCAGGCGATCCAAAGCGTCGCAAGGAACTCAACCTGATCGTGTACCGGGGCGCTAATGATCGAACCCAGAATGGGGATTGCACCACGTAGGTCACGAAGATCACGAAGGAAAAACATAAGATTCACATGTAAAAAAGTATATCCGATCTTCGTGGCCTTCGTGCTCTTCGTGGTGAGTGGTTTTTTAATTATGTAGCAGTGGGCGGATAATATGGAACTAGCGGAAATCGGTAAATCGGTGCGGCGCCTCGATTACGAAAGCAAGGTATCCGGCAGGGCTCAGTACCTCGCGGACATGATCGTGCCGGGGATGTGCCACGGGAAGATCTTACGCAGCCCGGTGCCGCACGCGCGCATTCGCTCGATCGACACTTCGAAGGCGGCAAAAATTCCCGGCGTGGCCGCGATCATCACGCGCGACGACATCCTCCACGACGAGGGCATCGAGCCTTACTACGGGCCGGTTTTCAAAGATCAAACGATCGTCGCGGTCGAGAAAGTGCGCCATGTCGGCGATCCGGTGGCCGCGGTGGCGGCATCGAGCGTCGATGCGGCTGAAGAGGCGCTCGCGTTGATCGACGTGGAGTACGAGGAATTGCCGGCGGTCTTGGACGTGGAAGCCGCGCTCAAACCGGGCGCGCCGCTGCTCCACGAGCACGTCCGGATCCCCGAATCGGGCTTTGCCGATCTGGTCGAAATCCGGCCCGTCGAGGGGACCAACGTCTGCACGCACTTCAAGCTCGACCGGGGCGACATCGAAAAGGGCTTCGGCGAATCCGATCGCATTTTCGAGGACTCCTTCACGCTGCCGGCAACGCAGCATAGTTTTCTCGAAACCCACGCGTGCATCGCATCGATGGAAAGCGGGCGCATCACGGTCTGGTCCACGACGCAGAATCCGTTCGTGGTGCGCACTCAGCTCGCCAACATCTTCAAGGTGCCGGTCTCGAAAGTGCGGGTGATCGTGCCCTACCTCGGCGGCGGCTACGGCGGGAAGGTTTACCCGAAAGTCGAACCGATTACCGTGGCGCTGGCGCTCAAAGCGGGCCGGCCCGTGCGCGTGGTGCTGTCGCGGGAAGAGGTGTTCTATACGATCACCAAGCACGGGGCCGTCATTCATATGAAGACGGGCGTAAAGAACGACGGCACTCTGGTGGCGCGAAAATGCGAGATCTACCTCGACACCGGAGCCTACGCGGAGATCGGCCCGCGAGTGGCGAAAAAGTCGGGATACACGGCCGCCGGGCCGTATCGGATCCCCCACCTGAAGATCGATTCCTATTCGATTTACACCAACAAGCCGCCCGCCGGCGCGTTTCGCGGTTTCGGGGTCTCGCAGTCCGCCTGGGCCGTAGAGTCGCAAATGGACATCATCGCCGCCGGCCTCCATATCGATCCTTTGGAGCTTCGCTTGAAGAACGGCTACGAGGAGGGGGACGCGTTCGTCACGGGGGAGACGTTGCGCAGCGTCGGATTGAGGCAGTGCCTCGATGAAGTCGCGCGCTCGATCGGCTGGAGCAGCAAGGACGCGCGCAACGCCGAGCAGGGAGCAACGGGCAGGCAAGGGGGAGCCGACGAACCCCGGGCGCGCGACATCGGCGATCGGAAGTCGGACGTCCCCACGCCGCATCGGGAGGCGGCAATCGAAGCTCCAAAACCGAAAAGCGAAAATCGCCGGACGGGCAAAGGATTCGCGTGCATGATCAAGGCGACAATCACGCCCTCGGTATCCTGCGCCGTGGTCAAATTGAACGAGGACGGCAGCCTGTCGATCTACACCGGGACCGTCGAGATGGGGCAGGGCTCCGAGACGGTTCTCGCCCAGATCGCCGGGAACGAACTCGGGATCCCGATGGACAGGATTCAGGTGCTCGGCATCGATACCGATGTCGTGCCGTACGACCTCACGACGTCCTCGAGCCGCTCGACCTTCCACATGGGAAAGGCGGTCCAGCTCGCCGCCCGCGATATCCTGCGCCAGTTGAAGCGCATCGCCGCCGAGGAGTATCGGGTTCCCGAGGACCAAGTTGATTTTGCCGGCGGCAAGGTCCGCTTGCCGGAAACCGCGCTCGACTACGCCGATCTGATGTTCAAGCACTTTGGCATGCGCGGCGGCACGCTTGTCGGCGACGGCCAGGTAAAAACCTCGGTCAAAGATGAGTACGGCGAAAAAAGCACGTCGGCGTTTTGGTTTCTCGCGGCGGGGGCCGCCGAAGTCGAAGTGGATACCGAGACGGGAAAGCTGAGGCTGCTGAAGTACGCGACGGCGGTGGATGTGGGGAAGGCGCTGAACCCGCTTGCCTGCCGCCAACAGCTCGCCGGCGCGGCGATCACCGGCATCGGCCAGGCGCTGTTCGAGGAAATCGCGTATGACGGCGGCCAGCTCGTCAACCCGAACCTGATCGATTACGTTTTACCCTCGCTTGGCGATATGCCGCCGACGATCGATCCGATTTGCGTCGAGGTGCCGCACGCAAACGGCCCGTTTGGCGCAAAAGGCATCGGCGAGAGCGCGCTGATCCCGGTGGCGCCGGCGATCGCCAACGCCGTTTACGACGCCGTCGGCGTGCGCATCAAGGATCTGCCGATCAAGCCGGAAAAGATCTATTTGGCTTTGGAGCGCGCACAAAAGGGCTAGGGAGACTGCGCTCGCATGCGGCCCGGCGCCAGCCGAAGAATCCTGTTTTTCACCTCGCTTTCACAAGCTCTGATCATCGCCGCGGTTGTTTCTTTCGGATGCTATTCCGAGGCGCTGCAAAAGCAGGCCGAGCAGATCAAGAAACAGGAAGAAGAGATCGCCCGGCAACGCCAGGAAATCAACGCGCTCCTTGCCGCCCAGAAAACCCAGGACCAGCAGCGGCGCGATTGTAACCGGGCGTTCCGCGAGTTTTTCGACAAGGCGCAGGTGACAAGCGACCGCGAGCAAGCGGTGGCGCTGTACCGCGAAGGCCTGGCCCTCTGCCCCGACGATGATGTCGCGCACTACGAGCTCGGCAAGATCCTGGCCGAGACCGGGCGCCGGGAGGAAGCGGAAAAAGAATTCGAGGCGGCTTTGAAAATCAATCCGGGCTTCGTGGATGCCAAGAACCAGTTGGAGAGCGTTCGAAAAGAACGATAGCGGCGAAATAGCATTACACCACGGAGTGCACGAAGGACGCGAAGGATAACATTTTCTCGCGCCAAGAACGCCAAGTGCGCAAAGGCCCCGCAACCCAATCCCAAATAAATTAATCTTTTACGTGGCGATCTTTGCGGGCTTTGCGCGAGGCAGTCTTTTCAGTTGCGGCGAAGCTGTGCTTCGTCGTGACATCATGCGTTCGCGGAGGGTGCCGATGATGCGAGTGATTATGGCGGCGGGGCTTACGCTGGCGGTTTGGGCCGCGCCGCTTTGCGCGATCGACGAAAAAAAGCTCGTCGATCTGACCTATCCGTTCTCGGAAAAGACTTTGCACTGGCCGACGGCGAGGCCTTTTCGCTTGGAGAAAGTAAGTGAAGGGACGACGCCGGAGGGTTTTTGGTACGCATCGTACGACTACGGCGGGTCCGAGCACGTGGGCACTCATCTCGATGCCCCGTTTCACTTTGCCCAGGGCAAATGGACGGTGGAACAGATTCCGCTCGGCCGGCTAATCGGCGCCGGCATCGTCATCGACGTGCAATCGCAGGCCGAAGCCGATCGCGACTACCTGCTACGCGTCGAGGACCTCCGGCGCTGGGAAAAAAAGCACGGCAGGATTCCCAAGGACGCCATTGCCCTCGTCCGTACGGGCTGGGGTCGTTTCTGGAGCGACCGCAAGCGCGTCTTTGGCACGGAGGCGCCGGGCGACGTTCACAATCTCCATTTTCCGGGCGTGTCGAAAGAAGCGGCTGAATTTCTCATCGGCGAACGGCGCATCAAGGCGATCGGCATCGATACGCCGAGCA
Organism: Candidatus Eiseniibacteriota bacterium; assembly: GCA_035559295.1. GTDB lineage: Bacteria > Desulfobacterota > Binatia > UBA9968 > UBA9968 > DATMBL01. Next base: position 1,152 of record DATMBL010000168.1, on the reverse strand, counting down.
TCGACCACGGGCCTTCGCGTGACTTTATCGCGCATCGGGTTTTTGGTGCCGCGAACGTGCCGATCTTCGAGAACGTTGCATTCCTCGAGCGTCTGCCCGAAAAAGGGGCGACGATCTTCGCCGTGCCGATGAAGATCCAGGGGGGAAGCGGCGCTCCGCTGCGCATTTTCGCCTTGCTGCCCTGAGACTGACCTCGGATCTTTAAAAGAGGATAGGCCCCCTTCCGGCAAGGGGACTATCCCTTTTCGGTTGAGCGCCTCGCCCTGCTCGGGGTAAACTCCGCGTTGCCCATGGGCCGGAGTTGCGATCCGGCCACGCGCGTGTATGGAGACCCGATCGCACTGAGCCCACTCCCCGCCAAATCCTTTCGGGACAGGCCGGTCGAACCATCAAAGGGCATCGGACAGTCTGATGTTCGGAGGGGGAAGACTATGATGCATTGTTTCTGGCAACGCCGCGGATTGTGGTTAGCGCTCCTTTGTTGGATCGTCATCGGTCCCGAGACTGGACACCCTGCAGATGTCGGCACGCCCACCGGGCCCGCCATACCGGGCGCGACGGTTTCCGACCCGAACATTTTGACACTGGACGAAGCGGTCAAAATCGCGCTGGACAATCATCCCAGTCTGCGGGCGGGACGGGAGCGCATCGGCGCTCAGGAAGCAGTGCTTAACCAGCAAATGGCGGCGTACTACCCGACGATCAATATGGCCAATCAGTATCGCACGTCCGAGACCGGCGAAGCGGCGGGCCCGACCCGTGCCTCCGATACGTTTCTCAGCGAGGCCAGAGTCAATATGACGCTTTACAACTTCGGCAAACGCGAGGGAACGGTGCAGGCGGCGCGCGAGACCCTCGAGGCGACGGTGCAAAACTACAGGGCAACGGTGGACTCCGTCATTTTCGGCGTCAAGCAGGCGTATTACGGCTATCTTGCGGCGCGCGCGCTCGTGCGCGTGCGGGAAGAGACCGTCCGGTCCCGCGAGCTGCTCGTGCGGCAGGCGAGAGGGTTTTACGAGGTGGGCACTCGGGCGCGAATCGACGTGGTTCGGGCCGAATCCAACCTTTACAATGCTCGCGCGGATGCGATCACTGCGGAGCACGGGGTGCAGGTCGCGTGGGTGACATTGAAGAACGCTCTCGGCTTGCGCG
>DATMBL010000167.1:0-10446 GCA_035559295.1 Candidatus Eiseniibacteriota bacterium | reverse complement strand
CGATGAGGAAGCTTACGTAATCGTCCACCCGCGACAAAAGCAAGTAGCCGCTTCCCATCAGAACCGCCGCCGCGACCATGATCGGTTTTGGCCCGTAACGGTCGAGCAAATGACCGATCACCGGCCCTTCGATCGCGCCTTCTGCGCGCGCGAGCGAAAACGCGAGTGACGTCGAAGTTCGGCTCAAATTCAGATCCTGGCTGAGCGGGAGGAAGAAAACGGTAAAGCCGAAGCTGTGGAGGCCGGCGCCGAGCACGCGGAGCGCGCACGCAGCGGCGACCATGCGCCACCCGTAGAAGAGTCGAGTCTGTGGTTGCGGCAAACGATCAGTCCTGTTGTGGTGTTGCGGTTCACCATCACTTAGCACGCCCGCCCGCCGGACGAAAGCGGAGTAGGCGATCTAAACCGCGGAGACAAGTTCAATTACGGGCATCGAAGATGGCGATCGATCCCGTCTCGGCCAGCGGGCGCTGGACCGGACTTCGCCGCTCCGCTTCTCGCTTCGCTTGGCGGGTCTCTCTTCTGTTTGCGCTCGAGGCTTACCCGCGTGGCTTTTCTTGACGCGGGTTTCGCCGGCCGTTGTAGTAATAGACCCAGCAGTCGACCTCCGGATGCTGTAATCTCACCGGCCGTCTCACGTAAAGCGAGCCCTCGGGGCGAGACGGATCAAACCCTTCATAGTCGTCGAGGCTTTTGAATGCCGCCGGATCGAGCACCTCGTAAAGCTCGGCATTGACCACGCCGTTGCCTTCGACCAACGCGGGATAAGCGCCCAGATTCCGCAGCGCGCCGCGGACGGTACACGGACCGAGAAAACGCAAGCTTCGCTTTACGCCGAGTTTTTGCTGGAGACCGTGGCTGGCCATGAGGGTGCCGTAAAAGGCGATGCAGTCCGGGCGGGTCTTGCGCGCTTCGATAAGAGTCGACCGAACGAGATTGTAGCCGGATTGAGCGATATACATTCTCAGCGCGGCGCAATGCGCTCGCGAGAGCAACTGAAACCAGACCGCCAGCAATGGCTCTCCATCGATACCGGCGTCATCGGGTTCAGGGTGGCGTTCGAGCGAGGACTTCAATTGATCCAGGGCTGTGTCCAGAAAGCCGATCCATTCCTCGTCAGGGCCGGCAAACCCGGCGCTCCGGCCGAGTAGCCTGCGCTCGATCACCGGCGCCAGTCGTACGCTGTACTCGAATTCGGATTCGACGGCAGCTCGAAGCTGTTCGATAACCCGGTCGAACTTGAAACTTCCTGCGTTCTTCGTTCCCGATTCAGCCATCCGGTTTGCAGGGCTTCTTCTCACGACTACTATCCTGAGTCATATCGTGTCGCAGATTGCGACAAATTTTGGCGGCCGAAGTTCTTTCTTTTAAAGCACAAACGGGGTAAACGCCAAAGAAGCGGCGAGGCGGCAAGGAAAGGAGGATCTCATGGCCTTCAGAATCAATCACCTGCATCTCAAAACGCCCGATCCGAGGAAGACCGCGGAGTTCTATCTCCGCCATCTCGGCGCGACCGTCGTTTCAGAACGAACGAGCCCCGCCGGGCGTACGACCCTTAGGCTCAACTTGCACGGGGTCGAGCTCAACGTAACGGATTTTTTGGAAGATCAGAAGCTGGAACAGTTCTACGGTCTCGAGCATATCGCCATCGATACCGACGACTTTGCCGCCGAGGTCGCGAGGATCAAGGCCGCCGGAGTGAAGATCCTGGAAGAACGCATGCTGCCGGACGGGCGCAACGTCTGTTTCTTCGAGGGGCCTCAGGGCGTGAGATTGGAGTTTATCGAGATGCGCTGACAGCCGGGGCGATTTCTAGCGCTCTCGCAGCGCCCTTCTCAGCGGCTCGTTCTCGCGGAAAGGTTCGGGCCAGCCGAGGTACTCCTTAAACTCCGGGCGCATGCTCATCAGGTCTTTCACCACATTGTTGATGCCCTGATCCGGGACGAACGGCGCCGGCTTAAACAGACGTGCATACGCCTGCACCGATTCTTTCACGATCGTCGGGTCTTTTTCTCGGAGCCATTTGGCCAGCGATTGTTCCGCGAGCTTTCGATCCTTCTTGGTCAACAGGATCCCATCGACATAGCAGCGAAGAAAATCCTCCACCGTTTTCGGTTCCGATCGGATAAGGGCGCGCGTGCTCGCCACGCATGAAGAGGGATAGACGAGATCGGTCTTGCTGAGATCGACGAGCACGGGCCAGTGTCGCTGGAGAAAGGGCGCCGCGTAACGGGTCGTGAGCGCCGCGGCGGCGATGCGGCCGCTCTCCAGCGCGGCAACGATCTCCGGTCCGGCGCCGAGCTGCAGGATCGTCATATCACGGTCGGGATTGAGGCCGACGTGTTTGAGAGCCGCCTTCAAGTAAAAATGCGTTGTCGAGCCGTATCGGGTGACTGCGCTCGCCTGCCCTTTGAGCTCCGCGGCGGATTTTATTTCCGGACGGGTGATCAGATAGACAGGATCCGAATCGATCGGGCAGGCGAGCAATACCACGTCCGCGCCCGCGGCGCGCGCGGCGACGACCGACTCCGCGCCGGCCCCGGAAAACTGCAGATTGCCGGTGATGATCGCCAACGTGATCAGCGATCCGCCTCGTATCTGCACGGGCTCGAGGTCGAAGCCGCGCTTTTGAAAAATTCCGGCATCCTTCGCGACCCAAACCGGCAGGTGCGCGGGCGAGGCCGTCGTGCCGTAGAGTAGCCGCCGGAGCTGCGGTTCAGCGTGGCCTGCCGACCTCAGCAGAAGAGAAATCGCAACGGCCCCAACGATGCGCCAGCTGCCGAGACGAATCAGGCCGGTCCAGCGGCCCGTGATCGCGAAGCGGTTGGTCGCGTCACCAAAGGAGTGCGTCGGGGGGCAACGCCCGCTTGCGAAATCCCGCATGGCGTTTTCAGCTGTCGTCCGTTGTTTGTCGTACGCCAAGTAACACCGCTCCGTCAAGGCTCGGAAGGCGGGTCGTTGACAGGAGACGGGCGCCGCAGTAAACGGAGATCATCGATGCATCTCCCAGCGCTGCTGAAGCAATCGCGACGCGTAGCGGTGACGCTGAGCCTGTGTTTAACGATGAGCACGTCGGCGACGCTTGCTGCCGAAGGCGGCAAGATTCTGCTCGCTCACGGCGCGATCAGCGCCAATGTCGCGCCGCTATGGCTGGCTAAGGAGCAGGGCTTTTTCCGAAAATACGGTCTCGACGTCGATCTGGTCTTTATTATCGCCGGCCGAGCGACTCAGGCGATGCTCGCGGGACAGGTGCCGGTAGGGCTCGTGGGAGCAACCCACGTCACCAACGCGATTACCGGCGGCGGCGATCTCGTCATGATCTTGGGCCTGCAGAACACGCTCGATTACTTGTTTATCGCCCGCCCCACGATCCGCGGCCCCGAGGATCTGAAGGGTAGGAAAGTCGCGATCGGAACTCCTGCCGGATCGGCGTCCTTGGCCACTTATGTCGCTCTCGACCATCTGGGTCTTAACCCGCGCAGGGACAACATCGTTCTTCTAGGAATCGGCGGCGTACCCGAGAGATTGGGAGCGCTGCGGTCCGGCAGCGTAGAAGCCACCAGCTTGTCGCCGGAGTTCGGGCAGATCGTCGTCAGCGAAGGCTACCGGGTGCTCGTCGATACGGGAAAAGAAAACATTCCGTTCCAATCCTCGGGCATCGTCGTATCGCGGAGCTTCATGCGCTCGAATGCCGGGCTCGTGGAGAATCTGGCGAAAGCGATCGTGGAAGGCACCGCTTTCGCGCACAGGCCCGCCAACAAGGAAATCGTGATCAAGAGCCTGGCGCGCAACTTGAGACTGGACAAAGCCGATCGGCTCGAGAGGGCTTATCGAGGACTGCTCGGGGAGTTGCCCAAGCGGCCGTGCCCCACGATGGACGGCATCGCGTCGGTCCTAAGGCTCATGGCGCAACACGGTCTCAACCCGAAGGCCTTGCTGGTAAAACCGGAGGAAGTCGCCGACCTGTCCCTATGCAGGAGATTCGAAGAAACGGGTTTCTTCAACCTCGTGCATTGAACGGAAGGCGGCTCTATTCCGACCGGTAGCGCCACAGCTGCGGGATCGCGCTGCAGGTCGCCGCAATCATCAGGAAACAAACTGCGCTGCCGAGAAGGAGCGCGTTCGGCGCGCCGAGCGCTTGCGCCGCCGCGCCCGCGAGAATAGCACCCAAGCCGTTCGTCGCCTGAGCGAAAACGCTAATCAGGCTGGTCGCGCGCCCGAGTATCCGGTCGGGAGCGAGAAGCTGGACGACCGTGCGGCGGATCGCGACACTCACCGAGTCGGCAATCCCGAGCCAAATCACCGCCGCCACGGCCATCCAGAACCACTTTGAAACTCCGAGAAACGCCAAGCCTGCAGCGAAACACGCGGCGGCGATAACAACTGCGGCGCCTTTGCGGCGAATATCGCCGGCGCTGAGCAGCGCCAACGAGCCCAGAATAGAGCCCAGCGAAGGCGCAGCGTAAAGCAGCCCGAGGCCCGATGCTCCGGTTCGAAACACGTCCGCGGAGAAGATCGGCAGAATCGGCCGGTAAAAGCCGACCAAGGTGACGCCAAAGTCGAGCAAGAAGAGCGATAAAACGATGCGCTGCATCCAAACGAACTCCAAACCCTCAACGATGCTCCGGAGGCTTATCCGTCGCCGTTCCCCTTCCGGCGCTCCGGAACTGCGCACCGCGAGCACCGCGCCCGCCGCCGGGAGGAGCAGAAGCGTGTTTAGAAAATAAGCCATCGCTATGCCCGCACGATCGATCAGCACGCCGCCAATCGCCGGTCCGACCAGGAAGCTCGTTTGAATGACCATCGTGTTGATCGTTACGGCATTCATCAACACCGCCTGAGGCACGAGCCGAGGAATCAACGCGGCGCGGGCCGGCCAGTTGAAGACCTCCACGAAAGCTCCAAGAAAGCCCAACGCATAGATGTGCCACACCTGCACGCGGCCGGTGAGGGTCAAGACGCCCAGGATCAACCCAGGCAAAAGCTGCATCACTGTCGTGACCAAAAGTAGTTTTTTTCGATCGAATGCGTCGGCAACAGCACCCGCAAACAACCCGAAGAGGACGAACGGCAGCGCCTGGAAAAAGCCCGTCAGTCCAAGCTGAAGGGCCGAGCCGGAGATTTCATAGACCTGATAGACGCCGGTGACGTTTCGCACCTGGACGGCCAGCGCCGCGAGCACGCTGGAGATCCAAACCAGGCGGAAGTCGCGGAAAAGGAGAGAGGACCAGGGCCGTATTTTCGAGGTCGGTGCGTTTGGGTTACTCACCACGGAGGTCGCGAAGAGCACGAAGTTAGGAAGGGAACCATTTTCCTGATTCTTCGTGTCCTTCGCGCGCTCCTTCGAAAATTGCCCTAATGCGACGGTTTGAGCAAAAGCGCATCGGACGGGGTCGGTGGCCGAGAAGCGTGAAACAACCAACGCTCTCCGGGCGAGCTACGCTCATGTCATACTTCGTGGTGTGAGCGTTTTTGCGGCGTGCTAGCGCGCTGCGGCCGCAGGTAGATCTTCCAAAACACCGCGTTGTTCCGCCTGCGCCAGCACCGCTTCGATCGTTTTGATCAAGTTGCGCGCGCTCTCGACGCTCAGCTCGACCGCGACGCGCGCCCCGGGACCCCGAGACTCGTCGACGAAGTCGATATTCAGCGCGTGTTCGAGCGGCATCTCATAAGGATGATCGTAGGAAACGTTTGCCTGCTTTACCTCGAACCATCCGTCCGTTCCCTTGCCGCGGCCTGCAATCTTTGCCTGATGAACGATCATGGTGCACATAGCAACTCCTTCGACGCTTGGATGTTCAACATGGGCTTACCGGAGCGGTGGAGTTGATGGAGTGATGGATGGATTTGGAACGACTCCAGGACTCCATCACTCCACTGCTTTAGCTTCCCAGGTGCTTTTCCAGAAACGCCCATATCTTCTTCCAGCCATCGACCGCCTGCTCCTGGCGATAAGCCGGGCGATCGTAATAGAAGAAGCCGTGCCCCGCGCCGTCATAGCGGTGAAACTCGTAATTCTTGCCGTGCTTCTTGAGTTCGGCTTCGTGTTGGTTGACCTGCTCGGGCGAGGGAGATTTATCCTCGTTCCCGAAGAGACCGATCATCGGGCAAGAGAGGTCTTTCGTATAGTCGATCGGCGCGACGGGCTGCTTGGGGGTGAGCTCTTCTTTGGACATCACCACGCGCCCGCCCCAACACTCAACGAGCGCGTCGAATCCCTTGAGCCGGCACGCCGCCAGAAAACCGTGACGCCCGCCCGAGCAGGTGCCGAAAACTCCGACTTTCTTGCTGACGTAAGGCAGAGAACGGAGCAGTTTTTGCGCGCCCTCGAGATCGCCAAGGACCTGATCGTCGGCCACGCCGCCGGCCGCGCGGACCTTCGCGCCGACATCTTCTGGCGTTCCGTGCCCGTCGCGAAAGTAAAGGTTGGGCGAGATCGCGACGTAGCCATGATGAGCGAATCTCCGCGTGCATTCCCGGTACCACTCATCCCAACCCGGCGCGTGGTGGATCACCACCATTCCGGGAAACGGGCCGCTTCCGAGAGGACGCGCTATGTAGGCGTTGATCGTGTCGCCTTTGTGCCCCTGCATGGTGATCGTTTCGGCGAGCATACCTTCGTACATGTCGGTGCGGTACATGTTACCTCCTCCTTATGGACATTTTTCAGGAAAGATTAGCCGATGAGTATACAAAAAGGACAGCGCGCGCAACAGCCGGTCCAACGAAAAGCGAGACCGCGGAGTCGAGAAGCGGCCGTGCTTGGAGCGGCAACACAACCGGAGCCGGGTCCGTGAGTCGGTCCGTGCAACGTGACACGGTTTCGCTGGCGCCAACCGCGCCGTGATCCCACCAAGCGGGGGCACCTTGGGAAACCTAAAGTGATGCCATAGTTTTGCGATTGTTTTGACTGGACAATTTGCGGTTTTTGGGACGCCTTGCGGAAGTGGCTTGTAAACCGGCGTGAAACGCAGTAGGGTGAAAGCACACTTCAGTATGGAGCCTTCTGAAAGTGCCATTGGGGTAGAGTTGAAGGCTTTGTCAGTCTTGCCTTGCGATCGTTCCCACGCGGACAATCCGACCAGAGCGTGTTTTGCAGTTCATGTTCTGCGCCAGCGGTGATCAGGTTCACAGGGCCAGACGCCAACACTTTCCTTTAGGAGGAGAACATGAGTAGCAAAATTTACGTAGGCGGGTTGCCGTACGCAACCACCGACGCACAGCTTCAAGAGATCTTTTCGGCGCACGGCACCGTAGAGTCGGCTCGCGTGATCACGGATAAGTTCACGGGCCGATCCCGCGGTTTTGGCTTTGTCGAAATGAGTTCGCCGGAAGAAGCCCAGCGCGCGATCCAGGCTTTGAACGGCTCGGATCTCGACGGTCGTAGCTTGACAGTGAACGAAGCTCGGCCGCAGGAAAAGCGCTCCGGGTTCGGCGGTGAAAGGGGCGATCGGAGAGGCGGCGGCCGTAACCGCTGGTAAGTCGGACAAAATAACGAACGACGGGGGCGCTAGGTCGGGGCGCCCCCTTTTTTTTGCATGCAAAGCGGCAGTAACGCAACCACGGAACTCACGAAGAGCTGACGCGGCTAGGCTGCAACCAAGAGAATATCGGATGGCGTCCTTGGCGCGAGAAATCTTTCCAACGGTTCCGGTCGTGAGCGGATTTCCGGAAGCTGCGGAAATTCTCAGCCATAGTAGTAACAAGAAACAGTGGTCGAGGTGAATATGGTGATGGCTGCGCCCGAATTCGTTTATCAGGAGCCTTTCCCGCTCGAGAAGGACGATACGCCGTATCGTTTGCTCACGAAGGAGTACATCTCCATTGGCCGATTCGAAGGCGCCGAGATCCTGAAGATCGAACCGGAGGCGCTTGCGTATCTGGCAAACGAAGCGATGCGCGATGTGTCGTTTTTGCTTCGCAGCGGCCATTTGGAAAAGGTCGCGGCGATTCTCAAAGATCCGCAGGCGTCGGACAACGATCGGTTCGTTGCCCTGGCGATGCTACGGAATGCCGATACGGCCGCGAAGGGCATTTTACCCTTCTGCCAGGACACGGGGACGGCGACGATTTTCGCAAAGAAAGGCCAGAGGGTGTGGACGGGCGCGCGGGATGAGGAATACCTGGCCAAGGGCGTGTACAAGACTTACACGGAAGAGAACTTGCGCTACTCTCAAACCGCGCCGCTCGATATGTACACCGAGGTCGATACCGGAACCAACCTGCCGGCGCAGATCGACATCGCCGCCACCGACGGGATGGAATATTCGTTTTTATTCGTGGCGAAGGGGGGCGGCTCCGCAAACAAGACCACGCTGTATCAAGAGACCAAAGCGCTTTTAAATCCGGCAAGTTTGGAAAAATTCCTAACAGAGAAAATGAAGACTCTCGGAACCGCGGGCTGCCCGCCTTATCACCTTGCGTTTGTGATCGGCGGCACTTCGGCCGAGGCATGTTTGAAAACCGTCAAACTTGCCACCACCGGCTACTTGGACCGTCTTCCAATTTCGGGTAACGCGCTCGGCCGCGCATTTCGGGACATAGAGCTCGAGCACAAAATGCTCGAGGCGGCCTATAGAGTCGGATACGGCGCGCAGTTCGGCGGCAAGTACTTCGCGCTCGATGTTCGTGTAATCCGCCTGCCGCGTCATGGCGCTTCCTGCCCGGTCGGAATGGGCGTCTCCTGCTCGGCGGATCGGAATATCAAGGCGAAGATCAACCGAGATGGAATCTGGCTCGAAGAGCTGGAGCGAAATCCCGGACGGCTCATCCCGGAGGAGTATCGCGGGAAGGTGGCGAGCAGGGCCGTAGCGGTCGACCTCAACCGGCCGATGAAAGAGATTTTGCAGCAGCTGACCAAATATCCCGTCACGACGCAGCTTTCGCTTACCGGGCCGATGGTCGTGGCGCGGGACATCGCCCACGCAAAGCTCAAGGAGCGCCTTGATCGCGGCGAAGGGCTGCCCCGGTACATGAAAGATCACCCGATCTACTACGCTGGTCCGGCGAAGACGCCTGCGGGGATGCCTTCGGGGTCGTTCGGCCCCACGACCGCCGGGCGCATGGACTCGTACGTCGATCTATTCCAATCGCACGGCGCTTCGATGATCATGCTTGCAAAGGGGAATCGGAGCCCGCAGGTGACCGAAGCGTGCAAAAAGTACGGCGGTTTTTACTTGGGATCGATCGGTGGGCCCGCGGCGATTCTGGCAAAAGAGAACATCAAGAAGGTCGAGCTGTTGGAGTACCCCGAGCTGGGCATGGAAGCGGTTTGGCGCATCGAGGTCGAAGATTTTCCCGCTTTCATTCTTGTCGATGACAAGGGCAACGATTTCTTCAGGCAGATCTGCGGTTAATCGACGGTAACGCCGTTTAAACCGTCCCGTTTGAGTCGTTCAAGCCGTTCCGACCGGTCGGGCAGTTGGAGCCGTCGGAAATCGCCTCGCGCGAGTCACCCTGAGGCTGAATCGGAGCGGAGCGATTGAACGAGCGCAAGCGGTTGAACTCTTTGCACTGCTGGAACGAACGGAACGATTTGAACCGCCGAAACGGTTTGAACAGTTACAGGTTGTACAAGCGGGCGGCGTTTTCACCCATCAATTTCGCCTTCAGAGATTCCGAGAGATCCTTGCGTTCAAGGACTTCTTTCACGGTGTGCGGAAATTTGGAATCGCTGTGATTGTAATCGGTCGCGAAAATCAGCCGATCGGCACCGACGAATTCGGCGACGTAAGGAAGGGTTTTCTCTTCCATTTCGAACGCGTAATAAAGCTGGCCGCCGCGCATGTATTCGCTAGGCGGTTTGGTCAGGCAAGGCACGGTCGGCCGCAGGTATTCATAGTGCTCGTCGAGTCGTTCCATCCAGTAGGGGACCCATCCGGCGCCGGCTTCCAGGAACGCTACGCGCAGGCGGGGGAACCGCTCGAGGATGCCGCCGACGACGATGCAGAGCACCGCGATCATCTGTTCGAACGGGTGCGCGATAGCGTGGTTGTAAAACGGATGATCGAAGCGGTCCGTGCCGGCGGGGAGGCCGTCACCGGCTCCGACGTGAATGCAGACCGGTACGTTTAATCGCTCTGCTTCGGCGAAAAACGGCAGGAGATCGGGGTCATCGAGGTTTTTCTTCGAAGCCGACGTCGTCGGCGCGGCGACGGCGACGAACCGGAGCTCTTCGACCGCGCGGCGCAGCTCCTTTACCGCTTCCACCGGATCCTGAATCGCGGTGAGGGCGACGCCCTTTAGTCTGCGCGGGTCGGCCTTGCAGTACTCTGCGAGCCAGTTGTTGTACACGCGCGCCACGGCGCACGCCAGGTCCTTGTCTTCGACGAACGGCAGGCTGAGAAACGGTGTCGTGCCGAAAAGGACCGCGGTATCGATTCCCTCCAAATCCATATCTTTCAGGCGTTGTCTCGGGTCGGTCATGCCGGTGGTCGCTGTCGGATA